>CAISLM010000024.1 GCA_903886255.1 Candidatus Collierbacteria bacterium | reverse complement strand
TTATGCAAAAAGAATCCGTTGATGTCATTGCTTTCATTAAGGCGAATATCTGAGATTAACATTCAGCGATTTTTCAGCCTTCTAGGCTGTATTGTATAGTCTGCCTCGCAATTGTCAACTATCTTTCTTTTGGGTGATTGATGGGGGTGCAGAATAAATTGGCTCAACGGGTGTGAATGAGCCGTTTACTTTTATTTCTAGGGCGTAACCTAACATGTTGGCAATGGAAACACCCACACGTGTACCGGTAAAAGAACCCGGACCCGGATTGACCTCGATTTCGTCGATATCTTCAGGTTTGACATTTTCTTTTTCCAGGCAACTAAGGAGAAAACCTAAAACATCTTGGTCACGTGGAGATTCAACATTTCGGGTGAATTCTTTATCTTCAATTCTAATGATGGATTTTAAGTTGTCGGTGGAATCGATATAAATTCTCATTTTGTATTATTCTTTTTTTGACGCAGCTATTGCTGAACGTTTAAATTTTCTATCGATAGAGATAATTCTATTCGTTTCGTACATGTTGGTAATATACGCGTTTAATTCGCCAAGAGACATTGTCAAATACTCTTGAGATCGCGGTTCAAGTATTCTAATGACTTTATCTTTTGGGGTTACATTTTCCAGGTCAACTGTAGTAGCTAATATTTCGAGAGATTTCATATAATAATTTTCCAAGGCGAATTGCATGAGATCTTCGTACATGATTTCGTCCACGTTCAAAACATCTGCCACTGTTTTTCCGTATTGCCAGGCTTCAATTTCGGCTTCCATTTTGGCATTTCTCTCGATTAGTAGAACGTCAATTTTTCCGGCATCGTCAAGTGATTGAAGCTCCGTTACCTCAGCTTCTTTTTCTTTTTTTACAAGAGCGACATCATCAGGGGATAAAATGTGGCCGGATTCGTGTGCCAAATTAACTTTTCCAAGTAGTCCCATCCTTTCGAATTCTTTTGGGATCAAAATGTTACCGTCTTTTATGGAAGCTTCGTTGAATTCTGATCGAATGATACGAGTTCCTGGGGGAAGTATGTTATTTAACAAAACTCCATTTGCGGTTTCTACTATCAACGTGTCTTCGCCTTGGGTAACATTGATGGTTACTTTTTCTTCTTGAGGTTGAGGGTGGAGTTCAAGGTAATTTGTGATTATCGATAAAGTTTCATCAGGATCTGAATTTGTTTTTTTCTCGGCAAGTTGTTGTGATAGCTCGGTATATTCCATTGTGGTTTTAATGATGAATTATTTTTATCTCTCTTTCATTTTCGCCGTTGGCTTTGAAAAAAATGTCATAACGGTTTTTGGGAAGATTTTTTTCAAATTTTTCCGGCCATTCGATGACAAGAAGATTTTCCGGGCTGGACCAAATTTCTTCGACGTCGAAAGACTTGATATCTTCTATTGAATTCAGACGGTATAAATCGAGATGGTAAAGCATTTTGATAATGGGATGGTTCTTAATCGGATATTGACGCATGATGAGGAAAGTGGGTGAAACGAGCCTTTCGATACCAAAGGCTTTTCCCAATCCTTGAGTAAAGGTAGTTTTTCCGGCCGCCAACTCACCATAAAGACAGATCGTAGTCCCCTTTTCTAACTTTTCGGCAAATTTTTCGGCTATTTGCCTAGTTTCCTCGTAGGAAGTGGAGACGTAAGTAGTTTCCATAGATTGAATTTTACAATTAAAAACCAAGAAATAATCATTCCGGAGGAATCGATGGCAACATCACGAAGAGCACCCGTGCGTCCGGGGACGAAAAGCTGATGAGTTTCATCCGTAAAAGCGAAAGCGATAGACCATAAAAAAGCGTAGACGGGATTTTTATTGCCTAGAGCCCTAAACCATAGAAGGAAAAGAATGGTGTATTCAATAACATGAGCTGTTTTTTTCATGATGAAATCAACGATGTAGATTTTGTCAGAAGGAAGATCCGATCGTGAAGAAAAGAAAAACATCAGGGCCATCCAAAGCGTTACAGGAATGAATTTAATAAATTTTCGTGACGTCACTCGATATTTTAACCTTTTTTGAGGCGAAAATACAATAACGCACCTGAGGAAACGGAAATTAGGATACCAATAAAGAATGTAGTTTTATAATTTGGATATTTGAGTATTTTGTTTTCTAAATTATGAAAAGTGGACCCTCCATTAGTAGAGATTGCTTCGCTATCGCTTGCGATAATGAACCGTGACGAGTCAGTAGAGATGCCTAGAATACCAGAAATGGAGGCCGAGAAAGTGGCTAGTGTTGTTTTAAAATTGATAGTAGGAGTTGGAGAAGATTTTGACGTTGGCGTCGGAGTGTTAGTCGTAGCAATAGATACCGTCGGAGTCGGGGTGGATTGGGGAAGGCTTGTTAATATAGGAGTAATTTCGAAAGTGGTGTTTTGAATAAAAGTTTGTAGCTCAGACCAGTCCGAAAAACCGGATTTTGAAAGTTTGATGGTGTGCTGGCCAAATCCACAGGGAATCGTTTTGGCATCGTCACAAAAACAAGTGTCGCAGAATTCAAGAATTTCGTCATCAAGGTGGTGAGTGTAAAGATTGTCGATATAGATTTTGACACTGGAAATCTCCTGGTTATTTTCGTCTTTTGGTTTGTTAATTTTATACGTTGATTTGGCCGGAGTTGGTGAAGCAGTTGGAGTGAGGGTTGGTGTGGGTGTGGAAGTTGGAGTTTCTGTGGGTGATTGAGTTGGGGTTGAAGTTGAAGTCGGTGACGGGTCAACAACAATGATTGAAATGTTGTCAGAGTTTTGGGAAAAGCTTGTGCCGCTAGCAGTATAACGACCAACCTTAAAAAAATAATTTCCTGTCGACTTAGCCGCATCAAATTTAAACTTCATTTGACCGCTCCAACTACCCGAGTCAATCTTGAAATAGCTTGAGGGTGATCCGGTATTTATCCAATCCCCTGAATTGTTTTGAGTGAAACCGGAATATGAAATACTTGATTCGGGTGAGAAAAAGACACCGCGCAAATATGAAGTGCCGCAACCGGAACAAATTAGGCTGACATCTACTGTGAATTCTTGATCTAAATTTGTTGAACCGGGAGAGTTGGCTATTCCAAGAGAAATACTGGCATAAACATTTTTTGGGAACAACAGGAACACAAGGCAGGTTGTGAGCAGTAGTGAAAGATATTTCACCAATATAAATGTAACAAATTACCCGTGGTTTTGTCTAGTTCACAGTGACTTTGTCAAAACGGAAAATTTGGCTGGTGTTGTATGTATCGGTAAAGTTTTTATCATAACCATTTTCCATATATGGATCATCCATAATGTAACTATCGCCATTTTTGCTCTTGAGAACAATGAAGTGTGTTCCGTAACCAGTATTTAATCCGGCAATTACCGGTCTGCCGGCATTAAGCTCATCGTTGACCGAGTCTTTTGACATACCCTGTTGACGATTGACAGTAACCCCGTTTACAGTCCAGCTTCCGGCGTTCATGAAGGCGGTGGAAAGAAAAAATGGATCAGAACTTCCAGCGATATCTGCTGGTGTTAAGTTCTTGCCATAATGAGAGACGACCATCGCTGTCGAAGTAATAAGACAACCAACACGACCCAAAATTTCATTTGAACCTCCGATGGTTTTAGAGAACCATTGAGAATCTCTTTGACTATAGTAACAACCCCAACCGTCACAATGTGTTTGGTTGTTTAGAGGTGTTGCACCTGTGGTAAAGCCACGCATGGCAGCTACCAAGGCGTTGGCTTGTGTTAACAAGGATTGGTATTTTTTTTCATCGTTTTGAGTTAGAACGAGTATTTTTTGTTTTTCACTTTGTTGACTAACAAGTGATTTTTTTTGGGCTACTAGTTTGGTTTTAAGTTGTTCGACTTCTACTTGCTTCTGAACTTTATCGTTTTTGCGTAAGTTGTAATCGTTTTTTGATTTTTCCAGTTCGGCCAGAATCATTTGGTCTTTTGTTTTAATCGTATTTAAATATTTGACTTTGTTGAAGTAATCACCGATTGATGTAGAAGAAAAAAGTAGATCTAGAGTCGTGACTCTCATCTGTTTATAACTTTCCCGAACGCGAGCAGTGTATATCTTTTGCAGCTGATCCATTGAATCGGAAACCGTAGTGAGGACACCATCCAGAACAGTGACTTCTTTTTCGAGGGTAACAATTTGAGCTTGAGTTTGATTAATTTGGGCTAAAGCAAGATTAATTTTAGAGTTTAAAGTAGAAATTGCTTGTTTTAGAGTTGTTTGATCACTTTGATTGGCGGAAATTCTGTTATTACAGTCCGTAATAAATTCGTTTAGTTGATCTGATGGGATAGTTAGCGGATCGCTGTCGCAAGTTACCGCCCTAACTGACGATGTAGGAATCAAAAAAAGGATGCAAATAAATATCGCAAATATTTTCCATTTCATTTTGATCGATTAACGAATCTGGAGGCAGCGAAGAGACTGGATAGGAAGGAGATAATTAACCCTAGAATAACTAGAGCACCAAAAAGAATAACGAAAACAAGATAAGGAATAGGGAAAGTGATAATGGTACCGATTCTTGGTGCAAGAAAAGGAGTGGAATATAGAATAGCCACGAAACACCCTAGCCAACCAATGACCGAACCGGCCAATCCATAAATCAATGATTCCTGGAGGTATGGCTTAATGATGTAAAAATTTTTAGCACCAAGAAGTTTGAAGGTACTAATCTCAAACCTCCGCGAGGAAATTTTCATGGAAATAATGGTCATGATAGTAAGAATAGAAACCAAAGTTAGCGAAAGTACTAGAACCAACCCCCCCATACGAATTGCATTGGTCCATTTTGTTAGCTCAGTAATGACATCTTGGGGGTAATCGATTTCCTTGTTACCTTGAGGGGTAATACTAACAATGTCACTTTTTTCCAATGTAGCGGCAATACTCTTAAAAGAATTTGGATTAGTGGCAGTGATTTCAACACTGGCCGGTAGGATATCGGCAGTAACTATACCCCAATCGGTTACAGTTCCGAGAAGGACAGGATCATTGCCAACACTTTTTTTGTATAGCTCTAATGCATCATTTTTGCTGACGTATACGGCTTTTTTTACTCCAGGATTTTTTTGGAGTGTACTGAGAAGTCCACCTACCTGTTCTGTCGTATGTCCATCTTTTAAATAGGCGATAATTTGGGGTTTGGTTTCAAAATTGTTGAGAATATCCTGAGAAGCGAAAGTGACAAGACTAAAGATACCGATGATAAAAAGAGTTAGACTGACAATAAAAATTGCAGAAAGGGCTTGATATGGTGAACGCCGAATGTTTTTTAATGCAGTATTCATACTATTCCTTCTCCTTTTCTTTTTCTTTAGATTCTTTCGAGTCCTTAACTATCTTACCTTTTTCGAGATGTATGTGACGGCCAACCTTCAGATTAATTAAGGTAACGTCATGCGTAGCCATTATCACTGTAGTTCCGTCGGAATTTATTTTTTGAAGGAGTTTGAATATTTCAAGGGAGGTTTCTTTGTCTAGATTCCCGGTTGGTTCATCGGCAAACAAAATAGGAGGGTCGGCGGCGATGGCTCTGGCTATTGATGCCCTTTGTAGTTCTCCACCGGAAAGTTGGCCAGGAAATAAATTTTCTTTTCCTAACAAACCGACCAATGTCAAAGTGTGTTTGACTTTTTCAGGAATTTTTTTGGAATCATAACCGGCAATCTCAAGTGCGATAACAATATTCTCACCAATCGTTTTGTCCGGTATAACTCGAAAATCTTGAAACCCAAATCCAATTTTTCTGCGAATAAGAGGAATGTTTTTTGATTTTATTTTGGTGAGATCTTCGCCATCGATGACAATTCTGCCTTTGTCAGGAACAAGATCGTGGATCAATAGTCGGCCAATTGTGGTTTTCCCGGCACCGGATTTACCGGTGATGACCAAAAAATCACCTGGGGAGACGGAAAAATCTATATCATCTAAAACCACGTCTCCGTTAGGGTATGACTTTGAGACGTGAATAAAATCAATCACTGACAATAATTATTTTGGTAATGGAGCGTTCAATAACTCGACTTTGGCACGTCCGACATCCATTAACCAACCAACTTTTATTCCGGCGAAAGTTTGTCCCCAGATGGTGACCTGATCCCCTACCAGAGAATCAAGATCAATTGTCGAACTCGTTAAGTAAACAGTTTGTGAAACACCACCGGGTCGAAGAAGTTTATGTGTACCTTCGCCATTAAAGCCACCCTTGTCTAAAACACCAGTGGCTGAGTCTTTGAATGCTGTTTCGTCTGCCGATCCATAAACATCACCAACTTTGACTCCAGTAGTTGGAACAGTGGCTTGAATCCCGGAAAGTTCCGGAGAGACAATCTTTCCTGAATTTCTGGCTTTTAGCCATGCACCTGAATAAAAACCGCCTACAGCAACGATAAGAAAAATTATTAATGTGGGGATAAAAGATTTATTTTTCATTTTTGGTTGTCTTTCAGTTGAAAAATTTTGCGGTGCGGTAGATGTTTTGATAATGGGGGCTGTTTTATCAGCCTTGTCGAGATCAATCATTTTTATATCCATGGTTTAGTTTATCAAATTTGGCGAGAAGGAGCGAAGAACTTTAATTCTGCCTCAATAAAGTCATCCAGATCGCCATCCAAAACTGAGTCGGGGTTTGTCGATTCAAAATCTGTTCTAACATCCTTGACCAACTTATAAGGGTGAAGAACATATGAGCGAATTTGGGTTCCCCAACTGGCCTGAGTTTGTTCGCCGCGAATTTGATTAATTTCCTCCTGACGTTTGGCTTCTTGAAGTTCCCAAAGCTTGGAACGAAGAATATCCATAGCTATTTTTCTATTTTGGGCTTGGTACCTTTGAGTCTGGCATTCGACAACAATGCCGGTTGGGATATGTTTGATGCGAACAGCTGTGCTGACTTTATTTACATTTTGGCCACCGGCTCCGCCGGATCGACTGGCTTCAAATTCAATATCTTCGTCTCTAATCTTAATATCGGCGTCTTCGGGTAAAACCGGAGTTACTTCGACACCGGCGAAAGACGTTTGTCTTAGTTTGTCGGCATTAAATGGTGATTGGCGAACCAAACGATGAGTGCCCTTTTCATTTTTTAGGAAACCAAAAGCGAATCTTGCGTGAATCATGTAGGTTACAGATTTTATGCCTGCTTCTTCACCGGGTGAGTATTCAACAGTTTCATAACCCCAGCCACGTTTTTCGAAGAAACGGGTGTACATTCGCGCGAGCATACCGGCCCAATCCATAGCTTCAGTCCCCCCTTGGCCGGCTCGAATCGTTAGAATAGCCTCGGAAGAATCATATTTGCCGGAAAGATAAGTTACGAGCTCAGTTTTTTCGATGTGTTTTTCGAGTGTTTCTTTAAGAATAGTGATTTCTTTATCCATGGAGTCGTCATTCCCAGCCGTGGCCAGTTCGACAAGCTCTTTTAGGTTATTTAGCTCTCCGGAAAGGTTCTCTATTGAGGTTATTAAGTCGCGAACTTCCGAGAGATTGGACATAACTTTTTTGGCATTGTCTTCGTCTTTCCAAAGATCAGGATTCCCCGATTCAATTTCGAGCCTGGTTTTTTCGATATTTAATTCTTTTAGATCGATCTTTTTCCTTAGATCATCAATTCTGTGTTCAAGATCGGGTAAATTTAACTGAGTTTCGGATATCATTGTTCCTATTTTACAGCTATGGAAGGAGTTATACTGAAGGTATATAATCTTCGGGTTAATCTAAATATGTATATCTATGAAATTTTTTAAGAAGTTTTGGTGGCTTTTTCTAATCGGCTTCCTGGTTGGTGGTTTTCTTGTCTACAGGTCAAACACAGCTAAAGCGGCTTCGGTTAGATCGAAAACGTTTATTGTTAAAAAAATTGATCTTAAGGATACACTTTCTATTTCCGGACAAATTGACGCTAGCGAAAAAGCGAATTTACAGTTTCAAACTTCAGGCTTGTTGACGTGGGTTGGAGTAAAAGAAGGTGATTATGTAAAAAAATTCCAAGTAATTGCCTCGCTGGACAAAAGAGAGCTGCAGAATCAAATGAGCCAACTTTTGAATAATTACCTGACAAATCGTTGGAACTTTGAACAAGGACAGGCAGATAATTCCGGTTGGCAGACGAATGGGATGACAGATGCAGCAAGAGCAACAGTACAAAGAACTTTGGAAAAAAGTCAGTTTAGTCTAAATAACGCCGTGTTGAACGTTGAAGCTCAGGATTTGACATTGAAATTTGCCAATCTATGGACTCCGATTGAGGGTTTGGTGACAGGGATTGATACGCCGAATAGTGGTGTTAATGTTACCCCGACTTCAGCAAATTTCATGATTATCAATCCGAAAACGATTTATTTTTCTGCGACCGCAGACCAGACCGATGTTGGTAAATTTTCAATTGGGCAGAATGGCCAGCTAGTGCTTGATGCATTCCCAGACTCCCCAATCGATGCCCAGGTAACGATGATCGGGTTTACGCCCATGGCGGGCGAAACCGGTACAGTGTATGAAATTAGATTAATGATGAATGTGGATAATTTGGATTATAAATTTAAGATGGGAATGACAGGAGACACGAACTTTACCTTCAAAGAATACAACGGGGTTCTATCTATTCCAGAAGCTTACATAATTAAAGATTCCGGTAAATTATATGTAAATAAGGTGGTAAACAATAGTCCTGTGAAAACAGAGATCACCACCGGTGACACGATCGATGGTAATACAATAATTTTATCCGGAGTTTCAGAAAATGACCCCATCTATTATTAGTCTCAGGAAAGTTTCAAAAATCTACAACATGGGTGGTGATGTAATATTCACAGCCCTTAAATCTTTGGATCTGGATATTCATGAGGGAGAATATGCAGCAATTGTGGGGCCTTCAGGGTCGGGAAAATCAACACTGATGCATATCATTGGATTGTTGGATAAACCATCCGGAGGCGAGGTGGTGATTAATGGTAAAGATATTTCGAAATTGAATGATGACCAAACATCAACCTTACGAAGCGAATTTGTAGGATTTGTGTTTCAACAGTTTAATTTAATAAACAAATTAACAATCAAAGAAAACATTTTATTGCCGATTCAATATGCCAGGAAAAAATTAGATTTTGACCCCGATCAAAGAGCTGATTATTTAATGGAACGATTTGGAATTATTTCCAAAAAGGATTCATTTCCAAATAAAATTTCGGGCGGGCAACAACAAAGAGTGGCCATTGCAAGAGCTCTGATCATGAAACCCAAGCTAATTCTTGCCGATGAACCGACCGGGAATCTCGATACAAAAACAGGTGAAGAGATCATGACGCTGTTGGAAGAACTTAACAAAAAAGATAACATCACAATATTACTGGTAACTCATGAACCGGATATTGCGGAAAGAACCGGAAGGCAAATAAGAATAAAGGATGGGGAGGTGGTCAAATGAATTATTTAATTGGGATTTTTAAATCTGCTCTAATTGACTTTGGGAAAAATAAAGGCAGAACCTTCCTTACTTCTTTAGGAATTTTAATTGGTGTTTTGTCTGTGGTTCTATTAATGGCAGCCGGAGTTGGACTTAAAGAATATATAAAACAGCAATTCGAAAGTTTGGGAACAAATCTACTTTATGTGATGCCGGGAAATATATTTGGAAGTGGAGGAAGTTTTTCTTCCGCCGGTGGAATTGCTCCTTTGTTTGATGAAAAAGATATTCAAAATCTTAAACGGGTTGGCGGGGCAAAACTGGTTGCACCAATTAGCCGGAAATCCGGACAGCTAACTTCGGAAGGAAAAACAGAAGTTGTTACGATGTATACGACCTCAAATGATTTCTTTACAGCAACTAATATGACTATTGGATTTGGAAATTTATTTTCCGAATCCGATAACACCGGCATGAATCGTGTCGCAGTTCTGGGACCAAAGTTGGCCGAAACAATATTTGGAGAGGCCGGTTTGGCAGTCGGAAAAAATGTTAGGTTTGAAGGACAATCTTTCCGGGTAGTCGGCGTAACAGCACCTAAAGGTGGGGGTGGCTTAGGCGGACCGGACTTTGATACTTTTATATATATTCCGTTTAAAACCGGCTATATCTTCAACCCTGATAAGAAATTTTTGGAGGTTATTGTGGAGGCAGATAGTGAGAACGACCTGGCTACACTAAAAACATCACTCAGCACACAATTGTTAAAAAGATATAAATCCGATCAATTTTCGGTGGTTGAATCAACCGATATTTTAAATACGATCTCTTCTATCTTTAATATTATGAATGTTGTTTTGGTGGCTATAGCAGGCATTTCCTTATTGGTTGGCGGAATCGGAATTTTAAATATCATGTATGTGACAGTAACCGAACGTATCAAAGAAATCGGAATCAGACGGGCACTTGGGGCCAGAAGTGGAGATATTCTTTGGCAATTTATGGCAGAAGCGGTAGTATTGTCTGTTTTTGGAGGAGCAATGGGGTTAGGATTGGCTGCATTAATTGTTTATTTTATTCATCCAATATTCCCCGCGTACATTACCCTTGGTTCAATCGCGCTTTCTCTCGGAACCTCTTCACTTATCGGAATTGTATTTGGAGTTTTCCCGGCAAAGAAAGCTTCCGACCTATCCCCTATCGACGCCATAAGATACGAATAGAACTATGATATATTCTCTCTATGAGAGAATTTCAAGCAAAAGAATTACCTGAGTTTCCAGAAGCGACTACCGAAAGTATTAGACTGATTCAAGAAAACATCGAAAGGATAGTATCTGAGGATATAAAAGATTTTACTTATCAAGCATTTTCCGAAGTAGATCCCAGATTTTGGGTCGCTCCCGCAAGCTCGACAGGTAAGTATCATCCGGCTGAGGATAATGGTGAAGGAGGTTTGGTGAGACATGTAGTAAAAGCTGAAGCCGTTGTAGAACAATTCGCCCGCAGAGATGGTTTCACGCAACGAGAACTGGACATTGCCATAAGTGCGATTTTGCTTCATGATACTTGTAAAAATGGAGTAGTTTGGGAATCAAAAAATACAGATTATTCTCACGGAATAATTGCGGCAAAATGGTTGGAAAAATTTGAGTTAAATGATCCGGGAGCAAAGGGAGAAATAATTAATGCCGTTCGATACCATATGGGTCAGTGGAGCTACGCGGTTAGTCCATACGAAGATCGTCCATATAGCAAGCAAGAGATGGCAAACAACTTAAGCGAAGTAATCAGAGCGCTACACCCTTCAAGAGTCGAAAGAGCCGTGCAAGATGCCGATTACTGGTCATCAAGACAGTCTATGTCATTTTTTCCCGGAGTTTCCGTAGAAATTCATCACGATCTATAGTTCTTTTGCTCTAGAGACATTCGCCAAATCCGGACCATGTTTATCTGTTCCCGGAACCTCCAGGATTAAAGGCAAAGATTTGAAAGTTGGATGGTTGACTAAGTTTCTCAAACCTTCGATCCCTATCTCGCCTTCTCCGATATTGGCATGCATATCACTATGAGAATCCAGTTTAGTTTTTGAATCGTTGAGATGAATACAAATAAGTTTGTCGGTGAGATTCAAGTTTTCCAATTTCCGGGAAAATTTATCGACCGATTCGGTAATTCTAATATCAACTCCGGATTCAAAAAGATGAGCAGAATCAAGGCACATCTTTAACCGATTGTTTTTTATTGAATTAATAAGAAAAGATATCTCTTCAGGAGAACCAATCTTTCCATTTTGGCCAGCGTCATTTTCTAAAATTAGATTGCAATTTTCGGTAGATTCAAGAATCCTTTGAATTGACGTTATTAACTGATTTTTGACGGAGTCAAAACCGGCTCCTTGGTGAGAGCCGATATGTACTATGACTCCAGCGGAATGAATAAGATCTCCGTTTTGCATATCAACAATGAGAGATGTGATTGATTTTTCGAGAAGATAAACATCAGTTGTGGCAAGGTTGACCAAGTAAAGCGCATGGATAAAGATAGGGAGAATATCCAACCTTTCAGCTTCCTTTGTAAAAGATGCAACCTGGTCTTCCGGGAAAGGTTTCCTTAACCAAGATCTTGGGGAACCGGCAAAGATTTGCATACAATTGCCGCCAATTTCAACTGTTTTTTTGACTGAATTTATCAAACTGCCGGCCATAGATACATGACCGCCAATTCGTCTCATTTTTCCTCAATGACTATTGATTGGATAGTTACATCTGCCAAAGGTTTATCTGATGCATTTGTAGCAACTGTAGCAATTGAATCTAATGTTTTTAGACTGGCTGAGTCAGAAGCATTGATCCTTCCGAAGATAGTATAGCTGGGAGGCAAGGCATAGTCTTGATGCATTATGAAAAATTGAGATCCGTTAGTATTTGGACCTGAATTTGCCATCGCAATCGTACCCCTGGTGTACTCCTCCGTGACCGGTTCATCAGCAAATTTATATCCAGGACCACCCATTCCCGTACCATTTGGATCTCCCCCTTGGATCATGAAACCTTTGATAATGCGGTGGAAAATCAAACCATCATAAAATGGTTTATCAGAGACTTTCGCTCCGGTGTTGGGATTTATTTTGGTTCCTTGGGCTAGTTCGACAAAGTTTCTGACAGTGTTCGGTGCTATTTTGGGAAATAGATCTACTTTCATTGTTCCCTTGCTGGTTTTAATGACGGCAGTGATGTTGTCGGCAAGAGGTGTTTGTGATGGGGTTGGTGTGGCCATATTAGTTGGTGATATTTTTATGTCTGTTAACTGATAATTTTGTGTATTTGCAGTTTGCTGAAGCCCGCAAGCCGATAACAAAAGGGCGGAGAGTAAAACCAGAAGAGTTCTTTTCATAAGGGTACATTATAGCGAAAAATCTTTCTGCCCGGAAGAGATTTTGGAGATTATTTCGTCGACTTCTCTTTTTCTAATTGATAAGTTGTTTCGAGTCGCGATAGTTAATGATTCCCCAGCCAGTTTTTTTGCCTCGTCAATTTTATCTTCCATAGCCATGATCTTTGCCAGGCCGTTCAGTGCGCCAGTTTCCCAAACTCGAACGGCATAGGTTGACAAATCTCCGGAGCGAATATCCGACAAAGCTTCATTGATTAAATTAATACCGGTTTCCTTTTCGCCAAGTAAATATTTTAGTTCGCCGATATGAGCTTTGAGACGACCCTTCTCGGCAATGCCGGCTGTGGACAATTCAAGCGCTTTTTCAAATAATGGTAGTGATTGAGAAAATTTTCTGTCTGTCAAAAGGATATCGGCATAGGTGCTGTAAGCAATGGATAAAGTGCGGCCATCAAGGGAATTGCTATTCTTTTCCGCAATTTCAAAACTTTCTTTGGCGAAGGCCTGGGCAAGGTGATGATAGATTTCGTTATTGTTGTCTCGAATTTGTAATTTATAGATTTGACTCTGACCGGAAAGACAGTGTATTAATCCTACGAGATCATTTATTTTGAGGAGTTCAAGAAGACATTCCGTATAAAGTTTGGAGGAATCTCCATACGATTCCGACTCGCGGAGGTCGTTTGCTTTGGCAAGCATTTGTTCCATTTTGATATCCATGAGTTCATGATAACATGAGTGTATGCAGATGCCAGTTTTGGTCGGAATAGTAGTAGCGTTAATATTTTTAGTGGCTTTTTCGGAATGGTTTTACCACCTGGTTTCGGGTTGGAAGGAATACGTTTTAGATGATATTTATTTTAGATATAGAATCGCCGGAGTTTCATTATTATCAATATTCATAATGACCGGAACTTTTTTCGGGATGGCATATATAAATGAATGTCCAAATGAAACTCGAGAGGGTCTATTTGCCAAACTAAATTGTGAAGAATATTCAAAAATTACAGCCGGAGCGGAACAAGCCCTATTGAAGATTGAGAAACCTATTTGATGGTTTATTTTTTGCCGGTGATTAATTTTTCCAAATAAACCACAAATTTGTAAATGATGGCTTCAAGAAATGATTTTTTGGGCGTGCGTGCTGATGATTGACCATAAACCGGATTCCACCAAGCAGATGTTATTATCCAGTCACTGCCTTGACGTTTTACGGCTGCAACTATTTTGTAGCCGTTAATTGTTTTTATGTGTTTTTTCGAATCAGTAGTAGAACTTTGTTGAATCTCATCCGGCGAGCGAACAGCCATATCGACCCAGCGGGGGTCAAGACCTCTTTGTCTAATTCTTTCGTAAAGATGGTTTGTCCAAATTACCTTGCCCATTATTTAATGAGTTTAACTAGGTCGGGATCCTCAGCAAGAGGATTAACAGGAAGACTGGGCATAGGTGGAATAGACTGGGTTTGGACATCTGCACTAGAGGGAGTTACAGGGACAGTCTCAATCTTTGGAGGCATTGGAGAAGGAATCGGTTCAGCGAACGCTGCCTGAGAAAATACAGGTGGAGTTGGAGATGGTGGTATTTCTGCCATGTCATGGATCACTAGAGGTGCGGGTGCGTTCGGGGTAATATCTATAGTTTTCGGTGACGGAAAAGTAGCGTTATCGATATGATTTGAAATTGGAACAATCGGAGGGAAAACGTCTTTTGACCCTGGGGTTATGTCAATAATACCCGGGTCAAAAACTGATTTGGGTGCGGGAGGAGGTGTGGTAGGCTTTGGTGCAGGAGTCGACATCTGGGGTGATACGCCCTGTGTCGTAATCATGTCCGGATCAATATTTAGATCGATTGGGGGTGCGCTTGTGTCGTCCATAATTTATTTTACCCCAGTTTCGGGTAATGACATGACTTCCATTTTTTACCACTGCCACACCAGCATGGATCATTGCGGCCAAGTTTTTTTTCGGTTTTGGCAGCTATCTGTTTTTCTCCTGCGGCTGATTTTTCAATTCCCTTGACCGGTTTTGCCATTTCTTGGGGAACTTGAACTTGAACCCTGAAAATACGATGGGCAGCGACAGAATCTATTCGAGACAGAAGACTCTCGAACATGGCAAATGATTCTTGTTTGTATTCAACTAACGGATCTTTTTGGGCATAACCACGGAGACCGATGCCGTCACGGAGATTATCGATAGCGTCGAGATGATTCATCCAAAGCTCGTCGTACGAATCGAGCAAAATATATTTTTGAACTTGACCCAGCATTTCGTCCCCAAAACGTTCCTTCTGGGCAATGCGGGCTTGTTTAGTGATATTTCCTAAAATTTCTTTGACTTCCTCAACGTCTTTTCCAACCAGGCTTTTTTCAACGATATCGGCTGAGCGAGGATCGATAGGAAGAATTAATTGAAATTCTTTTAAGATTTGGTCTGCTTCAGTTTTATTTATACCTGAAGCGGCATAGATATTCGCCAGATAATCAACTTCTTTTTCCAAAGCTTGATCTATCTGGGCCGATGAAATTTCAGTTCCACCGGAAAGAAGATTGAGACGACGTTTGTAAAAAATTTGTCGTTGCTTATTCATGACATCGTCGTATTCAACGAGGTGTTTTCTTTGATCAAAATAAAAAGATTCGACTTTGGTTTGAGCAGTTTCAATGGCCCGTGTGACCATGCCAGCTTCAAGGGGTTGATCTTCAGGAACTTTCAAAAAATCCATCAATTTACTAACCTGTTCCCCACCAAAGATACGCATGATGTCATCCTCAAGAGAGATGTAGAAACGGCTTGAACCCGGATCACCCTGACGACCGGAACGGCCTCTGAGCTGATTATCGATACGTCTTGATTCATGTCTGACTGCACCAATAATGTGAAGACCGCCAACTTCTTTAACTTTTTCAGCCTCTTTTTTCCATTCTTTTTCGTCACGGCCTCGTTTGTCTCCACCGAGAACAATATCAACTCCACGACCGGCAATGTTTGTGGCCACTGTGACGGCGCCGAAACGCCCGGCTTCAGAAATAATCTGGGCTTCGTTTTCATGATTCTTGGCGTTTAAAACTTGATGAGGAATTCTTTTTTTCTTTAGATATTGAGTAACGACATCGTTTTGTTCAATGGACTTGGTGCCGATAAGGATAGGCTGGCCTTTGGCATGAAGCTCCCCTATTTCGTTAATAATGGCAGAGTATTTGGCGCGTTGAGTTTTGTAAATAGAATCAGCATAATCCTCTCTCACACAGGGCATGTTTGTAGGAATGATGATGACATCAAGATTGTAAATTTTCTTAAATTCTTCTGCTTCTGTGGCAGCAGTTCCGGTCATGCCGGCAAGTTTTTCGTAAAGTCTGAAATAGTTCTGAAGAGAAATTGTGGCTAAAGTTCGGCTTTCCTGCTGAACTTTTACGCCTTCTTTGGCCTCGATTGCTTGATGAAGACCATCAGAATATCGGCGTCCATACATCAAACGACCGGTATGATCATCGACAATGATAACTTCGTCATCTTTGACGACATAGTCCCTGTCATTTTGGAAAAGTGTATGTGCTTTTAGCGCTTGTTCCAAATGATGAAGACTTTGGTAATCCTGTTGATAAAGATTTTCCACATTGAGAATCTTTTCGAGTTTGCGAAGACCATGGTCGGTTAAATTTGCAGTGCGCTGTTTTTCATCAACTTCGTAATCAGTGTCAGCCGAAAGAGTTTTTATTAAGGCAGCAAAACGGAAATATTGGTCGGTGGCCTCTGAATCAGGAGCAGAAATAATTAATGGAGTACGAGCTTCATCTATAAGAATTGAGTCTACCTCGTCAACAATAGCGAAGTGGTGTGGCCGCTGAACTAGCTGATCCAGAGAGCGGGCCATATTATCGCGGAGATAGTCAAACCCAAACTCATTATTGGTACCATAGGTAATATCGCAAGCATAAGCTTCTTTGCGGGAAACGGGGCGAAGTTTTTGAAGACGAGTATCAATATGGCTGCTATCGGAAAATTCCGGATCGTAAGTGGAAGCTGGTAGGTCGCCTTGACCGGAAAAAATACAGCCAACTGTAAGTCCGAGGAAGCTATATACAGGACCCATCCAACCGGCATCACGACGAGCCAAGTAATCGTTTACAGTGACAAGGTGTGCACCCTTACCGGTAAGCGCGTTTAAAACCATGGCAGGAACGGCTGACAATGTTTTTCCTTCACCGGTTTTTTGTTCGGCGATTTTTCCCTGATGAAAAACAATTGACGACATCAGCTGAACATCATAAGGACGAAGACCGATGGTCCTGATTGCGGCTTCACGAGCAAGTGCAAAAACTTCCGGCAAAACATCATCCTCCGTTTTGTCATTTTTTAGCTCTTCTCGAATTTGAGCAATTTCGGCCGGGAATTCATCATCTTTCATCTTTTTGATGTCCGGCTCGAGATGGTTAATTATCTCAACTATCTTTTTGAGTTTTTCGACTTCAATTTTATTCGGGTTTAGGATTGGATCCAAGAATGAGAACATGTCAGCTAATTATACGGCTAATAGGTGATTTTAGTTATTAATTGGGCTCTCTTTGTTTTTTATTGCGAAAACAGATGAGTGATCATCTCTTCAAGTGGAACGTGTATTATATCAATGTCATCAACCGGAAGCTCATCCATGATTTTCGAAATAATATGTGACTGTTTATCTTTAGATATTTTAATCGTATAGGAGAGAGGTTTCTTTTCGATTATTTCACCAAATTTTTCGATTATTTTTGTATTTACGCTTTCCGATAATTGAAGGGTGAGATATTTCTTGTCTTTATATTTTCTCAACAATTCGTCCATTGAGTCATCGTATATTTTTTGACCATGATTGATAACAATCACTCTGTCGGAAACTTTTTCAACATCATCCATATCATGGCTAGTTAGAAGTAAGGTGACTTGCGAATCTCGTTGTATATCCCTTAAAAACGTCCTGATTCTTTGTTTGGAGATAATATCAAGTCCAATGGTCGGTTCATCTAGATAAAGTATTTCTGGTTCATAAATTAGTGATGCAACCAATTCAAGCTTCATACGTTCGCCCAGAGATAACTTCCTAACTTGTTTGTCCAAAAAGGTATCGACATCAAGCATCTCAGTTAACCTCTTCACCCGCTCTGAAAATTTGTTGTCTGATATTTCATATATTTTCTTGATTAATTCAAAATTTTGATTGGAGGTTAGATCCCAAGCCAATCCGGAACGATTTCCCATTACAAGTCCAATCTTTTTAAGATATTCATATTTTCTGTCGAAGGGAAAATATCCTAACGCTTCGACTTTTCCAAAAGTGGGATAAAGTAATCCGGAAAGCATCTTCATTGTGGTCGTTTTCCCGGCACCATTTGGGCCAAGCAACGCTACCGATTCCCCCTTATTTATTTGAAACGATATGTTATCTACAGCTGTAATGGTTTTATATTTTGGAAAAAAGGCATTTTTCCAAAATCCTTGTTTTGTTTTTACAGTGTAATCTTTTTGAAGATTGGTGACACTAATGATTGTTTTGTTCATGATGATGCTGAAGTATAGTTTCTAATAGCGATTTTCCAAGCCACATTTCTTAATAATATTGCAAGTGCGGCTATTGCAAATGACCAGAAAAATAGGAGTGGTGCATTACTTTTACCAAGTATGGCTGATGTAGAAAATGCTGTAGCAATTAGAACCGGAATAATTGTACCCAAAATAAATTGCAATGGACGACTATAACCCTCAAGCGGGATCATTGTTCCTGATCCGGCTCCAATAAACCCGGCTAAATCGACGATGCTTTCGCTTTCTCCCCACCAGAACACAGGAAGAGCCGCCAAGAGTTGAAATACATTTAATGCAACTAGACCAAAAATGAAAATACAGATTCCATATATGAGATTTGCAGAACTTATGTATAGTGCAGACCAATTAATCGAGAATATTATTGCCAAAGTCGGCGGAAATCCATCGACGAACATTTTGAATCCGCCTATGTTTCTAGTTGTCAGATAAAAAAGCGATGGAACCGGTTTTACAAGAATCATATCCAAGTTCCCCTTATTAACATCAGTAATTAAATCGTAGATATTTAAAGCCGATATATACCAGTTGAAATAATAAGTTAATTGAGCCATAAAAAGATAGAAAAGCATTTCATTCTGGGAATAACCCACGATTTGCTTTGTATTTCCGTAGATAATATGGACAAAAAGTAACATTGATAAGGTATAACAAGTTGTGGAAATTAGGCCTGCCCAATTGTTTCCGGCGTAGGCGACCTCTTTGTGGAAGGCAAATTTAAAATTCGCCTTAATTATTTCGAGGCGATGATGTATTTTTTTTCTATATTCCGACAGCTTCATATTTTTTCATTGAATGATTCCATAGAGAAAATGCAAGTAAATTTAGTACTACTCCCCAAATCAGACCGATGGATATGTCGGTAAGCACACCGCCGGAAAATTGAGTGATATTTAATGAAGAGGCGGGAAGGTATACCATACTCGGGAAAGGGGAAAAACGGAGAATTTCTTTTAGGGGAGAAGGAAATAAATACAAAGGGACCATAGCTCCCGTAAGAATACGCATAAAATTTTGAATTGAGTTTCTGATGCCATAGGCATCGACAAAATGAAGGAAGAGAGTTCCCTCAAAAATATTGTATGCAAATGAGATTGCAAATGCATTGACGAGGAATAGCAAAAAAATAATGACGGAAACCGGGGAATTGGGTGGCATGATATATATGCCAATAATGATATTTATAAATGCGAGTATCAAACGCATACCATTTCTACCTTGAGCCAATGAATAGAGGGTCGGTATTAAGCTTGTTGGTTTTATCATGTAGTTGCTGATCTGTCCTGATTTCACCATGCTTCCGATTACACTCCCCAGGGCTCCCCAACGAGACATAGTTAAGTCCGCAACGCCCATGGCGATAAGAAAGTAGGCCGTAATTTGGGGAATAGAAACATTTGCTCCTGAACTTTTTATATAGATGGACCAAAAGAGAACTAAAAATATAATTTCAATGATTCTTTTAAGTACAGTTGCCAGGATTTCAAAAGGATAGGTAAAAAAGCGTAAAAAACTAAATCTAATGATGTCGAAATATATAAACACTAAATGATGTTAACATGGCTAATTCCAGCTAAACAATAGAAATAACCACGTTTGAGCGCGTGTGGGTTTTTGTAAAGAAAAAATGGTTTTCGATTGACCGGAAAAAATTGGTAGTATCGATTTTCGATTTATACCACCAGAGTCTGTTTATTAATAAATATCGGCTATGTTTTTTTAATTTCTTAATAAAATCTACATCTTCAAGTTTTTTGGGGATTTCTTGACCGACAAAACAGTCAACCATGATTAGGTCGAAAGAATCAATGTCTTTTAAATGATTTGCATAATTGAGAGCATCTTCAATAATTATTTCCATATTTTTTGTCTTTCCGAGCTTAAAATATTTTTTTCCGAGCTCGACCATAAACGGATCAATTTCAACCGCAGTGATATTTGCTTTCGGATAATGTCGATTGACCAGACGCGCATTGCAACCTCCGGCTAAGCCTAGGAGAAGAACTTTTTGTGGTTGAAATGACCTTGGAAGTAGTGCACGAATCCCCTTGCTCCAAACTTGGGTCATGATGTCTCCCGATTCTATTAATCCATCCACCATTAAAGTGGCTGAATTTAGATATGCTAGGACAGAAATATTTTTGTTGTATTTTGAATCGGGAAACTTAATGGTTTGAGGAAAAAAGAAATTAAGGATATTCATTTAAATATTTTTCCCTTCTGCTTTCAGTTCTGCTTGAATTTTTCTGGCCAGATCACCCCAAACTTTATAGTGAACGTTTAGGTTATTTTTACTTATACTGATTGGTTTTTGACCTAGGGCAAGAAAGCCGGCGTCCAGAAGGTCGGCAGCAGCGAGATCACGTTCCATATAGGAATCCGCACCTGAGACTATGGCAACCATAGATTGTCCGTCTCTTGTGGCGGTGACAATGGTGGAATATCCAGCGTCTTCGGTATAGGCGATCTTTAGCCCTGAAACTCCGGGATAGACACCAAGCAATCCATTCCAATTGGGCAGATAGTAATAACCATGATCAGCAGTTTGTTGAATATCCTCGTTGTCTGATTTTGCAGCTGTTAAAATGTCTGGGTAATTTTTTTGTACATTATTGACAAGCTTTGCCAGGTCCAATAAAGTTGAGTACTGATTTTGATCATCTAGACCATCAGGATTAACAAAGTGTGAGTTTTTCAATCCTAAAAGTTGAGCCTTGGCATTCATATAGTAAATAAATTCGACAGGGTTTATTCCGACTGCTTCTGCAGCTCCGTCGGCTAGGGTTTGTGCTGCGTCGTTGGCGCTTGTAGCTATTGCTCCGCGAAGGAGATCCGAAACTGAAAACTTTTCGCCTTCCTTAAGACCAAGAACTGTTGGTATTTTATCGATAGATGCTTTTGTGGCAGTGACCATATATTCTTTGGGGATAAGATCCAAAACGACTTGAGTAGAGAGAAGTTTGGTGAACGATGCGGGAGCCATTCTAAGATCCGCACCTTTGGCATAATATACTTTTCCGGTATCGTTGTTGTAGACAATATAGCGGGGAATATTATTCAGACTGGTGACTGTTTTTGCATTGGAAATATCTAAATTAAACGGAGAAGAGATTTTTTTAGATATTTTTTCGGTTTGATCCGGACCCTGAAAAAATGGCGATATCAAATTTGATTTGATCAATTTTGGTAACAAAAATATCAACAAACTAAGAATAATCACTACTCCGGAAAATAAAATTAAGAGTGTCCTTTTAGCCACGTTTTATCTCAGTTTTTCCTATGAATGGAACTAAGACATCCGGAATTTTTACAGATCCATCTGCTTGTTGATAGTTTTCCAGTATGGCAACAAGCCATCGAGGCGAGTTGGAAGCAGTGTTGTTTAGCATGTGGACATATTTGATTTCATTTTTGGCGTCGCGATAACGGATGTTGGCTCGGCGGGATTGAAAATCGAGCATGATGGAGTCTGATCCTAGTTCTCCCCAATCATTTCTACCGGGCATCCAGGCTTCGATATCGTATTTTTTCGCTTGGGGTTCACCCATATCTCCGGTACACATTCGAAGGATATGATATGGAAGTTTCAAGTCCTGCGCAATTTCTTGAGTAAGAGCCATCATTTCTTCGTGAAGACGACGAGATTCATCAACATCGTTTTTACATATGACAACTTGTTCTGTTTTGACAAATTCATGAACACGGAAAACACCATTGGCATCTTTGCCGTATGAACCGGCTTCTTTACGATAACAGGGAGAAAAGCCAATCATACGAATAGGAAGGTCTTTTTCCATGAGAACTTCGTCCTGATACATAGAAACTAAAGGGACCTCGGCGGTACCAGCAAGATAAGTTTCGTCTTCGCCCTCTTCCGTGGCAAATTTGTAGGTTTCTTTTTCTCCCCAAGGAAAATGGCCGGTGTTAATGAATGATCTTTTTTTCAAAATTACAGGAGGGGTAACAGGTGTGTAGCCTTTGGAGATAAATTTTTGAAGTGTATATTGCATTAGCGCAAATTGAAGCATAACCCCTTCGTTTTTGAGATAGTAGCCTCTGAATCCGGCAACTTTTGAGCCGCGTTCCAAATCCAAAATATTTAACGATTCACCCAATTCAATATGGTTCTTAATTGGGAAATCAAATTTGGGAACATCACCCCAAGTGCGGACAACGATATTACCGGAACCATCTTTTCCAATTGGAACTTCATCCAAAGGCATCCCCGGAACTTGCAGCATGAAACCATTGAATTCTTCTTCAACGATGCGGAGCTGGGGTTCAAGAGTCTGAAGTTTTTCTTTAAGTTCACCGGACATTTTTATCAGATCCGGGGTGCGGGCGACTTTTAGCTCTTCGTTAAGTTTATTTCTTTCCGCCCTAATCGCTTCAATTTTACCTATTAGATCACGACGCGAACTATCAGCGGAAAGAACTTTATCAACAATTTCCGGGTTTAAATTTTTGTTTACTATCCCCTGTTTGACCTTGTCAGGGTTTTCGCGAATGTAGGCAATATCAAGCATAGGTAGATTATATCCTTTTTACAAACCTAGACTAGGGGCGATGGCTTGCATAGACGCAAGACAAATCTCTATTAATTTTTCAACGGGAATGTTCAAGCCTTCCGGTTTGGTACATTCGGCGACTTCGTCACGACGAGTACCGGCGGCAAAACGAGGTTCTTTTAAAAATCTTTTTAAAACTGACGATTCCTTAACATCGGCTAATTTTTTGCTGGGATAAACATAAGCCACGGCCATAATAAGGCCGGTCAGAGAATCGGCACAATATAATGACCACTGAGCTTTTGATTTTGGCTGCACTCCGGTGAATTTTGGAGAATGAGCTTTCACAATATTTACGACAGTGTCCGATACTTCCAGACCATATTTCGCGAGAGCTTCTCTGGTTTTGTTGGGATGATCGGCTTTATATGGATCAGAGTAGTCAATATCATGAATGAGTCCGGCCAAAAGCCAATCATCTTTTGAAGGTTCATCCTGGGAAAGAAGATTGTTAGAAGAAAAATAATCATAAAGCCCACCCATACAAGCTTGCAATGCAAGAGAATGGGCAAAGATTTTTTCGTCTAACTGAGTTTTTGTGGCTGAAAGAAATGTGTCATTCATGAGGCTATTTTACTATTTCTTTGCAGGCTTTCACAAACCCTCTAAAAATTGGGTGTGGAGTTAATGGACGAGAAATATATTCAGGGTGAAACTGTGTGCCAATAAAAAACGGATGGTTAGGAATTTCGATGGCCTCTACTAAACTACCATCAGGAGAAGTACCGGAAATTACAAGGCCGGCATTTATAAATTTCTCTTTGTATTTATTATTAAATTCATAACGATGGCGATGGCGTTCAAATACGAGACGGGGAGATATCTTTTGATTGATTAATCGTGAATCGCTGAACCAAGGGTCATTTTTATCAGAACTGTATTTTTTGTAAAGCTGGGCAAGTAGCGAATTGGGTGTTAAGCAACAAGGATATGAGCCAAGCCTGATTGTGCCACCATATTGGTGTTTAGCCAGAAATTTTTCTTGATCAGGCATAATGTGGATAACTTGATGTTTTGATTTTGGATCTGCTTCGGCAGTATTGGCATCTTTCATCTTTAAAACATTTCGGGCAAATTCAATAACTGCCATCTGCATTCCAAAACATAAACCTAGATAAGGGATATTATTTTCTCTTGCAAACTTTACTGCTTTTAGTTTTTCCTCAACTCCTCTTTTCCCCCACCCTTGAGGAACAATAATTCCGGAATAAGTGGAGAGACCAATTTTATTTTCCAATACATCTTGACTGTCAATCCAAGATAAACATAATCGGCAATTTTCATAGATCGCCGACTGCTTCAAGGCTTCGATAACTGAGATGTATGAATCGGCAAGCTTGTAATCACCAGTATTAAAATATTTTCCAACGAGAGCAATTTTTATTTCTTTCCCTGATTTTTTCTGGAGGTTGGTAAACTTTTTCCAGTTTATTAATATTTTCGTTTTTTGATGGTTTTTTATATTTAATTTATTAATAATTAATTTGGCGAATTTCTGTTTTTCCAGGAACAACGGAACATCATAAATGCTGGACAAGTCAGGATTGCTAATAATGGCTTCTCTTTGGACGTTGCAAAATAGGGCAAGTTTTTCGCGACGCTTTTCGTCTATTTCTTTTTCTGCTCTGGCAATAATGAAGTCCGGTGAGATTCCTAGGCCGTTAAGCATGTGAGTAGATTGTTGGGCGGGCTTACTTTTTAGTTCTCCAATGGATTTGATTACGGGAAGGTACGTAACATGTACGTGGATAACGTCTTTCGGAAACCTTAATTTTAGAATTCTATTGGCTTCAAAAAAAAGAATATTTTGATATTCCCCAACTGTTCCGCCCAGCTCGATAATAACTACTTGAGAATCGTTTTCCTGGCCTGCCTTATTAATTCTTTCGATAATTTCATCCGTAACATGGGGAATAGCTTCGACATCTTCACCCTCGTAACCAAAAGCGCGTTCCCGATCGATGACGGCCTTGTAGACTTGACCCGTTGTCATGTAGTTGACTCTTTTCAATGAAATACCTAGGAAACGTTCATAATTCCCGAGATCTTGATCTGTTTCTAAACCATCAGCAGTTACAAATACCTCGCCATGTTCTTGTGGCCTAATTGTTCCGGCATCGACATTGAGATACATGTCGATTTTAATATTTGTTACGGCAATATCTTTTGCCTTTAAAAGGAGACCAATCGACGCTGCAGTTATTCCCTTACCCAAACCAGATACTACACCACCCGACACGAAGATATACTTCATGGAATTCTATTTTAGCTGTTTTTTAACGATAAAAAAAGCGGGTCAAACCCGCTCTTTTTACATCAAAGACAATTACTTGACTGACTTGATGGAATAAACAATTGTTCCGGATGGTGCTTCTACTTCTACTGATTCTCCAACTTTTTTACCCATTAGGGCTTTTCCCAAAGGAGATTCATGACTGATTTTTTTGGCCGCAGGATCAGCTTCCCATTCACCAACGATGGTAAATTCATGGCCAGTTCCATTGATCTCGATGTTTACAACACTACCCAGACCAACCTGGTCTAAACCTGACTTTTGAATATCCACGACAATAACTCGGGTAAGAATATCCTTAAGCTCTTCAATACGGCCTTCAAGGGTAGACAGATCATCCTTGGCAGAGTGATACTCGGCGTTCTCAGAAAGATCGCCAAAATCACGAGCCTTGGCAAGGCGTTCTATTGCCTCAGGTCGTTTGGTTTTTTCTAGTTGTTCGAGTTCATCGACAAGCTGGCGGTAGCCTAGCGGGGTCATCTGAACTCTTTGATTTTGTTGGTTCATATTTTTTTTAGTTACAATGTATCAATATAAGGCTTGTTTCAAATATGTCAAGCCAGAGAATGTGAGTTTCGGCCACAAAAACAGGGCTGCGGACACTTTCATTGGTTTGGGAAATCTGCAGGCAAGCCTTCGTTCTAACCCTTGTATTTTAACTCTTTGAGCTTGCGAAGTCAAATTTTGGTACAATATACAGGTTCGCCATGGTCCCGTCGTCTAGTGGTCTAGGACATTTGGTTCTCATCCAAAAGATCGCGGGTTCGACTCCCGCCGGGATCACAGAAAGCGAAAAATGCACCCTTGTGGTGCTTTTTTGTTTTCTGAGGTAAATTGTGGGAGTCGAAAAGCGGAGTCGCGACCGGCGACGAGCGAGGCCATAAGAAAAATTCAGCAGAATTTTATCTATGGCGACTCCCGCCGGGATCACACTTTGAGAGTTTTTTGTTTGGACACATAGTAAGCAGCAATAAAGGTGGTTAGGGGAACGGCAGCAATCAACCCAATACTACCGGCAAGAGTTCTTACTACTTCTTCCATTATCAACCCGTCATTTAATATTATATTTATAGGGTAATGGCTCGGATTCAGGACGATTGTCACGAAAATCGGTAATGAAGCGCCAGCATACGCAAGGACTAAAGTATTAACCAGCGAAGCAATGTGTTCTCTGCCGATGACTAACCCTGATCTAAAGAGTTCTTTATACTTGTATTTGGGGTTGGCTTTGGCCAATTCAAAAATTGATGCCGATAGACCGGTAGTAACATCATCAAGTACACCCAGTGTTCCAATCAGAATACCGCCCAGTAGCAAACCTTTAAAGTTTATATTTAATGAAGGGTCAAGTCTTAAAGAAGAAGCGTCTTCGTTACCTAAACCGGTTAAACGAGTAATTTGAACGAAAAGGATTGATATCAGGGCTGTTCCGACGAGAGTCAAAAAAGTTGATATTAAAGCAATCGTAGTTTTCCGGGAAAATCCATGGGCAAGATAAATGGTGGTGATCATGATAACTAAACATCCGATGATGCTGATAAATAAGGGGTCCTTACCGGCGAGAATCTGGGGAATTATGTACTTGATAATGACAGCCAAACTGATGACTAATCCGACAATAGAACCGAGTCCTTGAAAACCACTTAATACCAGGATGGCTAAGAAGAAAACGATAATAATGGGAATTACTTTATCTAATCTATATTGGTCGGTAATTTGATAAGTAGATGAGTTGTCACCAAAGTCTGTCTTATTAACAAGTACTGTGTCGTTTACATTTACAAGTTGGCTTTTGTCGATACTGTATGCTCCCCCGCCATTATCAATGTTAATCTCCTGGCCTTTCAAATTTCCATCAAGAAACTTGAGAACGACTTTTTGATATGGAGAGGTAAACCCATATGATGTGTTTTCCCCTTGAGCAGTGATTTTTTCAACAAGGGCCTTATAAAATACCTCGGTGGGGACATCAGAACTATTTTCACCTGCGTTATCTTGAGCCTTTACCGGCGACACAAACGAGATACTTAATAAAAAAACAGAGAGGAAGATAACGATATTAATTAATTTTGTCATACTTATATTGTAGACTTCATTACAATTCCCCTGATCGCTATCTTACCTAATTCTATTATGTTATTTCTGAAGAATAACATGAGATATAACAAGGATCAAAAGACTAATAAGAACAATTGATCCTCCCGGTGCCAAGTTAAAGTAAAAAGACAAAATAATTCCGGAAAAGACCGACAGTACTGAAATAACTTGGGCAATCAAGATCGTGGGGAAGAGTGATTTCTTGAACTGGAGAGACGCAACCGTCGGAATCACCAGAAGTGCAGAAATAAGAAGAATCCCAACTATGGGGATGGCCAAGGAAATTGTTATCGCTGCCAAAATTATAAATACCGTGTTTATCGCGTTTACTTTAATTCCTGAAACTTTAGCCGAGTCTTCATCAAAAGTAATAAAAAATAACTCCTTATAAATTATTGTAAGTATTACAAGAACTATTACTCCGAGAATTGAAACAGTATATATATCGCTATTCGTAACTGTGGCGATACTTCCAAACAGGTAATTAAGGAGAGAGGTGTTGAATCCGTGAGAAATACCAATAAGAACCACTGCTAAAGCAAGACTTCCCGAAAGAAAAAGTGCCAAAGCACTTTCTCCATAAAATTTGCGAGATAATCTTAGTTTGTCAATAAGTATAGATGAGACTGCAGTTGCCCCGATCGCGGTAAGGAGTGGGTTAATCCCGAGAAGGAGACCTGCGGCAATTCCGGCTAGTGAAACGTGAGAGAGAGTGTCTGCGATCAATGAATAACGTTTTAACACCAGAAATACTCCAATTGTTGGGGCGACGATTGCAATTATGAGTCCTGCAATTAACCCTCTGACGACAAAATCATATTGAAATAAATTAAGCATTTGTGTGATGCGCAATAAATTTTATCCCATGTTCTTCTTTAATAAAGTTTTCTGATGGTCCATAAAAAACCAGGTCACGATTTATAGCTGCAATCTTGGTTACCTCCTTGGTGATTACATCGACATCATGAGAGATCAATACAAGAGTAATACCCAAATCCTGATTCAATTTCTTAAGAATTTTATAGAATTGAACTTGAGAAGTTTGGTCAACCCCGCTTGTAGGTTCGTCGAGGAAAATTATTTCCGGTTGCTGTGCTAATGCTCGCGCAATAAAAGTCTTCTGCTGTTGACCGCCGGATAGCTCACCTATCAATCTATTTTTGAAATCCGACATGTCGACCTGTTCGATTGCATTGGAAACTAATTGTTTATCTTCTTTTGATAATCCTTTAAACAGTCCTCTCTCGGAATAACGACCCATTGAGACAACGTCCTGTACAGTTGCGGGAAACTTTTGGTCAAAGTCTGTCGCTTTTTGGCCAACGTAAGCAACATTTTTACAAAACATGGCAATACTTCCAAGTTGTGGTCTAATTAGACCAAGGATTAATTTGATGAGAGTGCTTTTTCCCCCACCATTTGGACCAACTATTCCGAGATAATCGCCTTGATGAATATACAGATCAATGTCCTTAAGTACTGGATTTCCAGGGATATAAGAGAAAGAGACATTTTTGACTTCAACAATGTTTTTCGTGTCAGGAATCATATGATATATTTTAATCCGTCATTTACATTCAAGTGCGATCTCCAGGTTCTGTAGATTCTGATTCATTATGGTCAAGTAGTTTTCACCGCTCGATAAAGCTGCTGGAGTTAGACCCTCAAGCGGATCAAGAACGAGGGTCTGCGCTCCAGTTTCTGCGGCAATTGTTTGTGAAAGTTTAGGACTGACTAAACTTTCAAAGAAAATATAATTAATTCCATTTGTTTTAACGAAATTAGTAATATTTGCCATCTCTTTGAGTGATGGTTCGGCATCCGGTGAAAGTCCGGCTATAGGGATTTGTATCAGACCATAATCACTCGCCAAGTATCCGAAGGCAGCATGAGAAGTAACAATGTCTTTCTTTTGGCAGGAGGCTAGTCCTTTCTTAAAACTTTGATCCAAGTTGTCTAACTCGTTAAGGAGTTTATTGGCATTTGCAGAATAATAATCTTTATTTGCAGGATCAATTTGAATCAATTCATTAAGAATTGCCTTGGCCTGAACTTTGGCGCGTGTAGGGCTTAACCAAATGTGTGGATCAGTCGCTGTTTGTCCTTCCTCATCGGTAACTTTTTGGGTAAATAAACCTGTGCCCGCCACTAGTATTTTTGTACTTTTACCTTCCAGATCAGTCTGAATTTTTGTTCCCCATGGCTCAACTTGGCCATTCAAAATCAGGAGTTTGCTTGAATTGATCAAGACCAAGTCTCCAGAAGTTGGTTCATAATCATGGGGTTCTGCACCGGCCGGGGTGATATTTGTCACCTGGACTTTACTGCCGCCGATTTCCGAAGCAAAAAAATAATAAGGATAAAAGGATGCTGTAATTTGTAGTTTTCCATTTGTAGTAGACTTGCCGTTATTTTTTAATCCAAAATATATTCCTATCCCAATAACGATTGCAATCAATAGTAAAATCAATATTTTTTTCATTGACAGTTGTGGCAATAACCAAAAAACTCCAAATTGTGGTACGAAACCTTAAATTTATTTGTAAGAGAAATCAGATTTTCTTCATTGAAAAGGGTTTCTTTTAGGACCACATCCTCAACTGCATGGCATTTGATACAGACCAAATGATGGTGATGATCAAGACTCGAAAGTTCATACCTTTTATTCCCGTCGCCAAAATCAACCTTGTTAAGATAGCCTGCTTTTAGCAAGATATCAATTTCTCTGTAAATGGTTGTTTTGTTTACGTCAATTTCCGAAAGAATTTTATGGACCGTCAATGGCTTGATGGAAATATTTAGTATTTCAAGAATCCTTGTCCGAACAGTAGTTATTTTTAGCCCAGATTCTTTTAAGCTTTTTACAATTTCATCTTGCATGAAGAAATATTAACGCAACTCAGTTGCATTTGTCAATAAGCACTACATTTTATTATGTATTTTTAACTCAGGTTAGACCTCAACAGATCAATTGGAGATACATCACATATCTCAACCTGAGTTTTTGTCTAAGTGCCTGCGAAGCAGGCGCTTTGGCCGACAGGCCAAATGCTATCTCAATTCTTAAATATCAGCTAGTAAAATTCTCTCCTGACTAGCTGATATTTATATGGCGAGATTGTTAAACGAGCCACATATTGAGAGAGCTTCGCCACAACGCTTCCTGCGATCTTGTGGCGAACATAATGTAAGTTTGTATATAGATTCCGGGTCAAGCCCGGAATGACAGACTAGATTGCCACATCGAGCGTCGATTCGCAATGACGAGAGATGTGGCAAATCGTCCCGCCCGCAGGCGGGATACAGAATTCGTATGGCTCACCGACAACGGCAGTTGGAGGTTCGGTATCGCGCGACCGTAATACTGCCTCCGCCATAGGCGGATAAAGTCCGGCAGTTGGCGAACCGCGAGGCCGACAGGCCGAGCAGTGAGCCAATGAGTTAGTAATTCTGTTGGAAATAGGTCCGAACTTCGTTATAACACCTCACAGAAAGCGAAAAATGCACCCTTGTGGTGCTTTTTTGTTTTCTGAGGTAAATTGTGGGAGTCGAAAAGCGGAGGCAAGCTCGTAACGATCTTGCCGAGCCAGGCCATAAGAAAAATTCAGGGGATCAATTTAAAATTGTGCTCAAGATACAAAAAGCCCTGGGTAAATAACCCAGGGCTGAGTGTGTTAAATCACTTCGATTTTGCTGAAGGTGATTTCAATATTGTTTCCTTCAGTACCATTGTACCAATTGAATTTGATTTTATTGGAAACACCGACAACAATGGATGCAGATGGCGTAAATTCGTTGTCATCCTCGTTTAGGAAGTCAAAAGCCTCATTGAACTGATCGATGAATTCTTTCAGGGTCAGTTGTTTTTTATTCTTATCAACTATGCTTTGAACAAATAGCCGGACCTTGCAGCCTTTGTTGCTTAAGAAGTCAGCCGCTTCGATGACTAAAATACTTGGGTCCTCTCTATACGCTGCCGTTACCGAACGATACTTTTCCCCTGGTTTTCCGCAAAAGTCGACTGCCTCTATAAGTCTTTGAATTATGCCCATTTAGTCCTCCATAGTATGAATGATTTAATTGAACGTGAATGTGCCAACCGAGTTGATATCCGTCTTATCTTTGCTATTCTAACATAATAATGGGTTTTTGTCAACTATAGGCTATGTCACCGCGTGCCTATTTATGCCTGTTCAAAATCTGACGTGATTCCGTTCCTACGACGGAAGATCACATAGCAAAAAATGCACTCTGGGGGTGTGTCGAAGATAGTCGCAATATGATGGGACTTGCTCGTCAATCAGTTAAATAAGACCGGAAAGACGTTAACTTCTTTAACTGTGTTCTGAATACTTAGTCGCAAGGGAGAATCGTTTTCGTGATAAAAATAGTTTCCGGCGCATTGATTTTTATCTAGAGAGATGCTCAGAAGGGTGTAATAATCTTCCAGGTCAAAATAGACAAATTCATCTGTTTTGCTGCAAACTTGAACAAACCAGAGACCTTTTTTGATAGGTAGAGACCGATCTTTAACTAGGGTCTGCTGTTTGTCACCTAGTTTGATATTGTGGTTGGCTAATAAAGACAAAAGCATTGACTTTTTATATAACCTAAAGCGGCCTATTTTAGCTTCTACCGGCACTTGATATTGATCAAAAATAATTACCCAAGGATTTTTTCCTTGTTTTACGTAAATATTTTCATCAATAATTAATTGGTCAAAAGGTAATGGAGATAAAACCCTGATTAACTCCTGGGGATTTTTTAGGCGGATGTCGGTGGCAGGATCTATAAATAGTTCTCTAAGGTTTACCTCGACAATCGTATGGTTAACACTAGGGTCGGAATATGGAGCTGCATCATATAAATCATTGGTAAGGACCGAATGGAAACCCATTGAGGGGATTTTATAGATCCATTCATCTCGTCCGACGGCTGCTAGTCGAACATTCCCCGGCAAACTCCTAATGTGTAATATTAAACGACTCTCGTCATAACTCATCAAACCACGCGCCTTCCAAGCACTAATGGTTTCTGAGAGAATTCCGGGCGAAGAAACAACCGCAGCCAAGACCATCAAGCCAATAATCGTGTATTTTTGCCAGCTCCGCTTTAAACGCTCGACCGCCGCGCCCAGGACAATGGGAAGTCCTATTTGAATTGGAAGCATTGAGCGCATGCCAAAATCATTGTAGCCACTAGATCGAACAAATAAAGTAATGATCATAAAACCGAATAGTAGTACATTCCAAAAAAGAAGTTTTTTAAAACCGATTTTCTTACGTAATAACAATAAGGTAATAAATGTTAAGAGAGGGAGCCAACCTGTCTGAGAAAAGACAGTTATCAGCCAGTTGGCCGAATTGTAAAAGAAGTTGTTTTGGTGAAAATATTGATAAGGTGAAATTGAATAAAAACTAAAAAGATGGGTGCCGTTCCCCAGCATTGTTTTGATGTAGGGGAAAAGGACAATTAAAGCGAAAATACCTCCGCAAATTAGGTTTTTCCGATGCTTTGGTATAAACAAGAAAATAAGTCCGAGAGCAAAAATAAGATAAATTGATACAAACGCACTGGCGAGTAGACTAAAAAAAACAACACCAAATATTTGAAATAATGAAGTATCTTTCTTACTCAACAGTTGAGAGAGAAGATAGACTACAAGGCTACCTACCAGAAAGTGCTGAGGAACCCAAAAAGCCGTTTGAAGAGTGGTCATTATCCGGAAACCGGCTTGAAGATCGATTTTCCACGCTTGATACCAGGGAAGAGTCAAATATAATTTACCCATAATCATGGATAGTGCATCAAAACTATAACCAATTACGGCTAGGAAATAGACCAGCCAACGCAATTTTATTTGCTTGATATTCTGATCAATTACTTTTTTTATCAGCCAATACGAAAAGGCGTTGGCGAGTAAAACATATACGGATAAAATAACTAACTGCCACTGGCGGAAAAAGGATGTAATTAAGGCTGGAATTAAATAATAGCCGTAGTAATATTTGAAATCCGATAGGGGGAAAAAGGGATGTTTTGCATGGACACCATTTTCAACTAAGGTAGTAATAACATAAGAATGTTTAAAATAGTCACCAATTCCACCAAAACCGATAAACTGTTGATTGTTGACTACCGGCAGGTGGATAAACGGATAAAGTATCGTAATTTGAGCCAATACTA
>CAISLM010000023.1 GCA_903886255.1 Candidatus Collierbacteria bacterium | reverse complement strand
TCCTTCGAGAATGAATCGCTTCGTATAAGCCCCATTTTTTTCTTGCTTGTAGATTTTGGCTTTTTGGATTTCATCATTCGAAATATTGTAAAGTTTTTTTAGGGCATCGATGACCTCAAGGACATCAACAATGCTATAAACAAGGACATCTTTATCCTCAATTGAGGTAAGTTCGGCAGCTTCTTCGACAATTTTCTTTTTTAAGTAGAGCCCAAATTCGTCGTCGTCTTTGGCAATATGGAAAATTGGTTCTTGTTTGTCTTGTTCGCGAATAATTTCCGGAATATTATCCCTTACAAGTTTGGGGAGATCGTTTCCGACAGATGAATTGTTATTGCTCATGTAATGATTGTATTTAGTTAACGATATTAAATCTACCGGTGTACATGCCCATAGAACAGGAGAAGGCGAGAGGACCAAGATCTTGAGGTGTAAATTCTATAGTTGTGTTTCCGGTTTCCGGTAATAATTTTTGAATGTTCAGAGCAGGGATAGTAAAGGAGCGGGAGCAGGATTGTACATTCGTGGTATTTAGGGTTAGTCGGACCGGAACGCCCCTTTTAAGATTAATTATTTTGGGATTATAGCCACCATTGGTAATGGTAATCGTGGCGGTTTGTATTCCGTTTTCGATATCGGGACTATTATCGCCGGTGGCAGATAAAACATTGGAAGAGGTGGCGGCGCGATAAAAGTTTTGAATGGTATAGATCGAACCGGTAAGACCGGAACCGTTGTTAATAGAAAAAATGGACATGCCGATAAGGGCGGCGGCGGCAACTTTGGGAAAGTATTTTTGAAAAGCACCGGCACTTTTATTAAGAATAAATCCAAAGATGAGGAAGGTTGGCGAAGTCCCCAGCATGAAAGCAAACATGATGGCAGCCCCCAAGAGCGGGTTGCCGGTGCCGATGGCAATTACTTCTGTGGCTTGGGTGACGGCGCAGGGAAGAAAGATAGTGGAAAGTCCAAGCAAGAAAGGAGCAAAAATTGATTTACTATGCGACTCGTTTTTGACAAAACGGGCTAAGAATTTTGGTGGTTTGATAACAAAGTAACGGAAAAAGGGATGAAGGTCCAGTAGACTACCGGCGATACCTAGTAAATAAATACCAATGATGATTTGGATCCAACCTCTGGTAATAGGAGAAAGGGTTAAGCTTTGGCCTAAAAGACCAAGAAAAAATCCTAGGATGGTGTGGATAAGAATTTTTCCTGTTAAAAAAGAGGCGATGGGTAAAGTCTTATTGGTTTTTTCCAAGCTAACTTCCTGATTGGCAATGACCGAAGTTAACAATCCGCCCTGGATTGCGAGACAGGTGAGACCGCCTGTTGTGAGTCCGGTGAGAAATATGACGAGCAGGTTTATATTTTGCATTGGTTAAATTTTAGCTGTTTTTAATCGCAGTGAATTGGTAACGACTGAGACGGAGGAAAAAGCCATAGCGGCACCTGCGATGGCCGGATTTAAAACGATACCGAATAGGGGAAAAAGAACACCTGCGGCGATTGGGATACCAATGACATTGTAGAAGAAGGCCCAGAAAAGATTCTGTCTAATCGTGTTCATGGTAGCCTTGGAAAGTTTAATGGCTTGGGTTACCTTGGAAAGATCTCCGTGGAGCAGTGTGATACCTGCGCTTTCGATGGCGATATCCGTTCCCGTACTCATGGCAATGCCAACTTCGGCTTGGGCAAGTGCCGGTGCATCGTTTATACCATCACCGATCATGGCAACTTTGGCACCTTCTTTTTTGAGATTTTTAATGATTTTGGCTTTTTCGATTGGAAGAACTTGCGCATAGATGCGATCTATACCGGCAAGCTTTCCCATATATGAGGCGGCGTCGGTATCGTCACCGGTAAGCATAATGGTTTTGATTCCTAATCGATGCAAATCGGAGATAGCGATTTGAGATTCTTTTTTCAAGGTATCGGAGATGAGGGTGATACTTAGTAATTTTTTATTGCTAAAAAGAAAAATGGGAGTAAGACCTTTTGAGGTGAATTCTTTTATTTGTTTGGCCTCATATTCTACTTTGTGATCCTTCAGAAGAGTGAGGTTGCCAGCGAGGAAGCGTCCTTTTTTAAATTGACCTGAGACACCCTTACCCGGAATTTCTTTGAAGCGTTGTACAGTATGAGTATTTATTTTGAGTTCTTTGGCGTGAGCTTCTACAGCTTGGGCTAAGGGATGGTTTGAATGTTTTTCGAGAGAGGCAAGGATAGAGAGAGATTCTTCATCACTTAAATCACTAGTGGAAATGATCGAAGAAACTTTGGGTTTGCCTGTGGTGATCGTTCCGGTTTTATCAAAAACAACAGTGTCGATGGAGTAAAGCTTTTCTAAAACAGAAGCATCTTTAATGAGAATTCCATTTTGGGCGCCTTTACCGACGCCGACAATAATGGC
>CAISLM010000022.1 GCA_903886255.1 Candidatus Collierbacteria bacterium | reverse complement strand
TTCGGCAGCGGCTTTGGCTTCGGCCTTTTTTTTGGCCTCAAGCATCTCCTTGAGAGTTTTGGGAGTTGTGTCCGATTCTTTCTTTTCTTTGCCTTTTTTTACATAACCGACCGCAGCTTTGCGTTTGGCAATGAATTTATCTACACGGCCCATGGAGTCGATGAATCTTTGTGTACCGGTAAAGAAGGGGTGGCATTTATCGCAGACGTCGACGTGAAGAGTTTTTGATGTTCCGCCCACAGTAAAGGTGTTCCCACATGCGCAGGTGACGACTGTTTCTTGGTAGTCAGGATGAATATTCTGTTTCATAGCCTTCATATTCTACCACATGAGGCTAGTTTTAGCACAAAAAACTCCCTAGTGAACTAGGGAGTTTGAGATTTGGAGTGAAATAATTTTGAGAGAAAACCTGGAGATGGTATACGATAGGGAATTGAGCTCAGGGCAACCTGAGTAACTTCAATTTTTTGACTGATAAACGCCTCGTCTTTGTTAAGAGTTTCCTGAATAAACTTGGTGATGACGGGAGATGAGGTTGATTCTGATGTCAGATACTGCTGTTTCAAGGTAAGAAGAATGCTTCCGTTTCCAGTCACGTTAGCGTTGTCCGGGCTTCTCGTACCTTTATATAAATAGTAGAACTCGTATTTATATTCCATGATATCCTCCTGTGATTTGAAATTAGCGTGCGAGAACCCTGCCAATGGTGAGGGCAAGGGATAATTGGAAAATTATCCAGCTAAGTACGGAAATGAAAACAGGTCCGTTGATAATGAGGCACAAAATAAATACTACGAAGAACATTGCTGATGATGCGGACGACAAAGTAAGATTCTTTGGACCATTAGATCTTTTGAATCGACCCCATTCCAAATATGTGTGAATGATCATTCCGAAGCCGATTCCGAGAGGAAAAAGGTTAAAAACCAGGGTGAGGAAGCCAAATAGGCTCAAGATGTTTATAGTCAGGACGGAGACGATCATTGCAGAAATACTGATGAACGTGTAAATGATCCAAAGAATAAGATCTATGACACCATAGCGTTTCATTTAGACTCCTTTTTAAGGTCCAGTTGTTGGTTAAAGAGGCCTATATAATAACACGTTGAGGCTAAAAAGTCAAGTGACTAGGCACGACCGCTATCGTTTTTCTGATGTGTAGACGCCAAAAATTATGAGTATTGTAGCGATGATGGCTACAGGCGAAAAGGATTCTTTAAGCCAGACTATGGAGAGGGGAATGGCAAAGGCCGGTTTTAGGTAGGTAAAGATGGCGGCTTCGGCTGCTTCAATCCGTTTTTGGCCCTCTATATAAGCCCAGAAGGCGATGATCGAGCCCCCAATCGCCATATAAAGGATTCCGGGAAGTGCCAGTGAGCTAAGAGTAAATGAGGAGTTTTGGGAGGCGGAAACAAAATAGAAGAAAGGAATACTTATTAGGAAGGAATAGAAACATAGGTAGACAGGGTTAGTTTTAAATTTCTTGGAGAGCAGTAAAAAAGCGGTCCAAATAATATTGCTTAAGATGAT
>CAISLM010000021.1 GCA_903886255.1 Candidatus Collierbacteria bacterium | reverse complement strand
TTTAAAAGTGTTTTTTCGACCCAAGACGCATCACCTTTGTGACCAAGGATCGACATTTCGAACTCGAGTTTGCCATCAAACTTAGGCAAATTCTTCATGGCATTGGCGAAAACAAAATATCCGGTATCGGAGACCGGGAAACCTAATTTTCGAAAGATCCATTGGTAAACTTCCATCTGCCTTTTGTAGGCTTGTTTGTATTCATCTTCCAACGAAATTTCTTTTGTGGTGCTAGTGGATTTGTAATCGACGATAATGAGTTCTCCTTTTGTGTTTACCCAAATGTCGTCGACTAAGCCATTTACCAGAATATTTGATTTTTCATCTATGGCCATTGCCCCTTCGAATGCCTTAACTTCTCCACGCCATCTGGGGAGATCCTTATGCTGGAAGGGAAGGGCATCGATTTCATATTTTTTCATTAGCTCATGAGATTCTCCTTTTTTCCTCAAGAGATCAAATTCGTTTTTGAGAAGTGAATCGACGGCTGAATTTAAAGTATATGGTGGTGTAGAAGGCCGGGAAATTCCAAGGCGAACATCCATGTAAAAACATCGTGGGCACATGGTAAATAGTTCGATTTTGGAACGGCTTAGCTGCATTGGCTCGGGAGAGCCTGGGTCAAAAAGTTTTTTTGTTTTTCTGTAGTACATATCTTCATTATGCTAACATTATTTCTATGGATGTTGCTAAGGAATTAAGAGTTGGTATTGCTCTAACAATTGTCTATATTTTAATTCTAGGTTATTTGGTGTATGCAAATAGCCATCCCTCAAAACCTGCCCCATCTCAAGTTCAAACTCAGAATTTATCTTCTTATACAGTTTCCGATGTTGCAGGACATAATAACCAAAATGATTGCTGGTTAATCATCAGCAACAAGGTTTATAACGCGACGGATTATTTAAACATTCACCCGGGTGGAGCCCAAATGATTATTCCCTATTGTGGAATGGATGCTACTGCTGCTTTTGATAGTGTCATGAGGCATGATTCCCGGGCGCAGGCCGCTCTTTCTACGATTATCATTGGTTCAATAAAGTAGCTATGAATATCTATCTATTATCAAAAAAAATTCACCGGCTTCTGGTTGTTTTGATTTCATTCTCAATTCTTTTGATGACTGCAACAGGATTGATGCTTAAATACCCGAGGATTACAAACATTATTCCTTTTAATCTGGTCTCGGTTCGTACCCTCCATAATTTGGCCAGTCCAATTTTCAGCATTATTTTGTTCTTGGTGATGGTCACAGGAATAATCATGTATTTCTATCCGGTTTGGATGAACCGCAACAATAAGACTCCCGATCCGCCACAATCTCCACAGGTTTAGTTATGGTTCGAGAAGATCTAAACCCTTAACAGAAGGAAGAGATTGTCCTGCTACCCCCTGAATGCTGCCGTAAATACCTGCTGTACTGATGAGGATCCTTTCCGCTTGAGCCTCCCTTTCTTTCCATAGTTTTTCAAAAGCAGCCCTTTCTTTTTGAATTTGGTTTTGCATGCTTTGATGAACTTCGATGATATTTTGAATCTGTTGAACAAACGAATCACTAGTTAAATATGAATAAATCATATCTGCCTTCGCGCCCCTATCTTTGCCATTATGCTTTTCTCTGGCTACATCAATTAAATTTTTTCTAAGGATTTCAGCAAGAGGTTGAATGAGCTTTGGTTCGGTTACCCAAACTCCATCAAAAAAACCAAAACCTGATTTGACTGATTTTGGCAACACAGTTGTAACTATCACAGGGATATTTGCCTTGGAAGCTCGAAGGTCGTCTTTTAATTTCGTGGCCCAATCGTCCACCCAAGCTTTTGTGCGTTTTGACTCCCAAAGAATGACACCGCATATTGTTCCCAGGCTAGTTCGGACTACCTGGCTAATATCGGCACCTCTTACACCTTTTCCCACCGGATTAATTTCGTCAAGTGGAAAAGCTGACTTTAAATAATCTTCCAAATCCAATTCCTGAACTTCACCTTGGAGCTGTTGCGACCCCTGACTGGCTTTCTGCTGAGCGTCCTCTAAAGATTTTTTAAGATCGTTAATCATCTTTTCCTTTTCCAGGTCTTTTAACCGATGAGAATCGCTAGCTTCAAGAAGAGTTTGTTCTCTGATCTTGTTTCTCTCTTCATCTAGTTGACGCTGTTTATCAAGTTCAAACGATCGTTTTTCATCTTCCAATTTAGATTTTTCTTTTCTTATTTCCAGCTCTGCCTCTCTCGCTTCTACCAGCTTTTGATCTTTTGTCTTTAGCTCTTCTTCCAAAAGTTTTGTTTTTTCTAGCGACTCTTCCGCATATTTTGCCCTATATTTTTCCGAAATTTCTTTTTCTCTCTCTTCCTCGAAGGTTTGGTTGAGAGCTTCGGAAATTTCTATCTCTTCACCACACTTGGGACATTTAATGTTATTTGTCATGTTTTGATTATATATTCACAATACGATACAATTTGCTAATGAAAATAATTGTAGATCCCGATAAATGCATTAGCTGTAATATGTGTGAGGATGTTTCTGATGGTGCAATGGGCGTTAAGTTCGGTAAAAATGATAAGGCCGGACAGAATCCTGAGGCTGATTTCACAGATCGTGTAGTTGTCGCAAATGTAAAACTCGCAATCGAAACATGTCCAACCCAGGCAATTAAATTGGAAGATTAGTTAGAAACTTCTCAGCTTGTCGAGATGCTTTTGGATTTGCCGTTTGGCCTGATTCCTAACCCTTATGACTCCATCCAATAGAACCTTGTGGGTATCCTTTATATTTATTGGGCAACCGGGAAGATTCATATCAAACTTAATTTCGTATCCAGAACGTGATACTTTTTCGATTGAAAGTGAGGCTAACTTCATGTCCTCCTGGTAATGTTTTAAATACTTCCCCAATCCTGTCTCAAACTTAGTTTCTATCCTCTGTCTAAGACGATCGCTAATAGTCATCTTTTGGGGGTTGAAGGTTATGTTCATAGCTTAGTATATCAACTTAGTCCAAAAATCTCTTATATACTGTAGTTGTGAAGAAGTTTTTGATTTATATAGTAATTGTATCGGTGATAGTTTTTGGTTATTTTTTTATAAAGAGCAACAATGGCAGCAAGTTAGTCTCCGGTTTGTCTTTACAACAAATTTACATCCAAAGGGATCAAACTGCCACCTTTAATACCCCGGACTGGACTACGGATGAGTTGATTACAAAAATAAACAACTTTCGAGTATCCATGGGTCTTTCCAAAGTTACTGAAAACACAAAACTTGATCAGGCGGCGAAGGCTAGAATCTCAGTAATTTTATCCGAACAAGATTACAATGGATCGATCACGGGAATCACAAGAGAGAAAGCTCTAGAGAGCGCCGGATATGACGCAAACCTTATTGGGGAGCTGGTTTTGATCGGCTTTGTGAAGACCAGTGATCCAATAACTTATTGGGAAAGTGCAACTACATCTAAAGGAACTTTAGCCCACACAGATTTTAAGGACATTGGAATTGCTGTTAAAAATAGTGCTGACAAAGTTGATGTTTACGTGTTAATGGCATCGCCAAGAGCAGTCATAAAACAAGTTGTTACGCCAACGATAACATGGGGTGGTCCTGATCTATGGACTGCAATAAACAAAAGAAGGGTGGAGTTGGGAGTAAATCCACTCAAACAAATGGATTTTTTATGTACGATTGCATCAATAAGACTCAATCAACTTCTTGAGCTGGGAAAGCTGGACGGCCATGAAGGATTTGTACCCGTACTTAATCGACCGGATTTAAAGCCTGAGGCGGATAAATATAACATCAGTGAATTTTTGATCCAGGGATATCCGACTCCTAGCGCTGCTGTTGCTGCCTGGGAAAATACAATGGGGCATAAGTCTCTTTTGGCAGGAGGTGAGTATGTTTGGGGGTGTGTTTATGCACAAAATACTTTCGGGGTGGCGATTGCTGCTTACTGATTATTCGACTGTAACAATATTACAAACAGCGTCGGTATCTTTTACATAGTCAACAAAAATCTCTTTGGAGGAAGTTATTGAAACAGTGAAACAAAGCCCCTTATCAGGTGAACTTGGAATTGTATTAAGATATTCAGGGACGAGTTCATTTATTGATTTTGGATAAATTTGTTTATCAGAATAATATTCTTCGATTGCCTTTGTGATTTGCGATTGATTAAGCTTGACCACACTTGTTTTAGCTTGCTCTAATTGTTTAAGTGGATTTACTGAAAGAAGAACAACAATTGGTAATCCGAATGTAAACATTATTCCAAATACTCCAATAATTGAGAAAACAATTTTTGACTTTTTTGATACTTGAAGATCAAATTTTCCTCTAACCTCTCTGAGGTTGGCATAAAGTTTAAAAGAGTAACACAATACAAATATCGAACTAACAAGGCTATAAAGAGATGACACTATTCCATAAATTGGTGAATTTGAATCCATTTTAAGTATGACGCTGAAGACGACGAACATGATTAAATAGATAGCGAGATTAAGAAGGCCCATGAGTAAATAGCGGCCAATAACAAACCAGCCGTGACCCTTAACATATTCGCGACTGCGCATAAGGGCATTAAAACCCCTATCACCATCGGTTACGAGAACAAAATTCGAAAAATTAAACCAAATGGAAAATATGAATGCAGGAATTATGAGAAGCACCATTCCTCCGAGTACAATCGCACAAAGAAGAATATTGATTAATATGAAGGGGAAAATATTTTTCCAAGAACGCTTAAATGCTTCGGAAAACGAGATTTTTTCGCTAGAACATAAACTAGTTATGACCGCAATAGTGCACCAGGTTTGAAAAATAATAAAAACAACGCCAAATAGAACCATTAAAGTGACTGAGACAATGGTCGTTACAGATCCAAGGTGTGAAAGCGCGGCTATTAGGCCAACAACTATTCCCATTAAGACGACAACTATACCGATCAATAAGCCGGGAACTATCAGCAACAAGAGAATACTAAAGAATCGATCTTTAAACATTCTGAAAGTTTCCGAAAGTAGTTCGTCAAAACCAAACAGATGTGATGGTTGGGGAACCGCAATCCTTATATGCTCGTTTGGGTTTATTGGGGTGCCCAAGGCTTCGGCGATGATTTCCGGATTCCATTGATTACTTATCAAGTCGTTTTTTATTGTTTCGTCCGCGTCTCCATTTTGTCTACGCTTCAGAACATATTCAGCCAATTGCAGGTTTACCATACATTTTTAGTTTAGCAAATTCTAGAGAATAATACTATCGATTTCTTCGGTTTCGGCTTCTTCAAAAGGAAGAATATAAACATCTCTTTGGCTATTGGCGCTTACTAGTTTTCCTTCGCCTTTTAGAATTTTTTCCATTGATTGACAATGGATACATCCATCTCTGCCTTCCGGGCATTCCATTTTCTCTAATTTTCTTGCTAACTTTATTCTTCTTCCGATTTCAATTACTCTAGTATGGGCTTCCTTTAAATCCGGAAGAATTTTTTCCGTTAGATTATCGTTCTCTTCCAGATACCAATAGCTGGCTTTAACGACAGGTCTTTTTTGACAATGGTGGACTAGAAGATGATATATCGGGAGCTGTAGGGAATCTTCATCTTCACGCTTTTTGCCGGTTTTGAAATCGATAATGTGGACAGAATCCAAATCTTGGTCATACTCTAGCCAGTCAACCTTTCCACAAAGGACGATATTCTCATCTTCCGAAATCCAATAATGTGGTAAATCTTGTTGAATTTTGACTGCAAGCCTGGCAATTGGACCCGGATTATCCATAACCCTTCTCAGCATGGCTTTTCCCCTTTCTTTAAATTTATGTTCTTCTTCGGAATCTCTGAAACCGCCTTTTTCACTAGTAAAATTCTCCCAGACCTTGTCAAATTTAAGAACAAGAGACTCTTCCATTCTGGAAGAGGTAGGAATTGACGAAAGTGATTCGATAACCTCATGTACCGCCTGCCCCAGAGCAAGAGCCGGAGTCATTATTTGTATTTTGTGTCCAGTTGATGAATCCTTGTAGACATTTTTTAGGAAATATGCCCGGGGACATTTTAAGTAATCGCTTATAGATGTATGAGAAATCCAGATTGCAGTGTATTTATCTTTTGCCATTGTAGGAATTATAGATCCTGATTGTACAAATCAACCACAAGATTCCCAATAAATATCCTCCCAAAACGTCGCTGGCCCAATGGGCACCAAGATAGATTCTGGATATTCCAATCATGGTGATGAGGAATATAAGAATAATCGAGGGAATTATCGAACTAAATTTAAAATTTTTAACCTTTTTATGAAGTAAAAAAAGCATGAACCCGAAGAAAATCGTGAATACTAAAACATGACCACTGGGATAGCTTTTATCCGTAAGAGTAGAGGAAACGCGAATAAGGTCTGGCGTGGGTCTGGGCCTATTAACTAATATTTTAATAATTTGCCCGACCAGTGCACCTATCCCTGTGGAAATAGTACAAAAAATAGCTTCCTTCTTAAATTTGAATAGGTAAAAAACGATACCTGTGCAAAATATGATTGCTGACATCGTCCATTTATTTCCGATTAATGTAAGATTCCACATTAGTTTGTCGAAAAAAAGAGAGTTAATACTTTGAATTTTTTCCGAAACGATAATGTCAATTTTGAAATATGGTATGAAAGCACAAACAATACTGAGAATGACAAATATGAAAATTCCTAAGGAGAATAGACTAAATAATTGATTTCTCTTTTTGGATTTCATTCAATAGAAATTTTATCATTTATCCCGATATGAAATTTTCCAATTGAGCCTTGAGGAAGCTCAATCACTGTAGAAAATTTCGGATGATAAAAATGTATTCTATTGGGAAGAAGATTTTCACGAATGGAAACAATTTTTTGACTGCTATCGAGAACTATTATGTCGATTGGTACATTCATAAACAAAGTATGAATTCCAAAATGGGTATGAATAATTAAGAATCGAGGATTTTTAGGATTTAGTAATCCAAGCACTCTATCAGAAAACGTGCTCGCCGATTTGGCATTATTTGTGATTAATATTTTTTTCGAGAAATTGTATATTTTCACAAATTATTGTTTAATGTTTTTTAGAAAGGTGATAACTCGATCGTCCATGATGATAGAGCTTTTATCAATCGGTCTTACTAACTTGAGTCCTTTAAGGGATGTGCAGCGACTTAGAGCGACATATGTTTGACCATGGGCAAAGGCCCCTCTCCCTAGATCAATCGCCACCCTTTCAAATGTTTTCCCTTGGCTTTTGTGAATCGTTATCGCCCAAGCCAGCCGAAGCGGCATCTGTTTGAAACTGCCTACTTCAGTACTTTCAAGGGCAAATGTCTCCGGATTTAGTCTAGTTTTATATGAAGTCCATGTAACCGGCTCGACAGTTTCTAATTCACCATTGTCTAGTTTGACAAGAACGTGATCGCTACGGATTTGAAAAAGTGTACCTAGTGTGCCATTAATCCAACGGTCTTGGGGGTCATTGTTTAAAAGCATTACGCGCGCTCCTGTTTTTAATTCAAGTTGGTCGGCCGCCGGAAATTGTTTATCCGAAAAATTTCCGATAGTGATACCTTTAAAAAATATTGATTGACCCTCAATTTCATTCAATTTAAATTGATTAATTCTATCTGCTTGCTCGTTTATGGCTGTTAAATAAATATAGCCATCAAGAAATTCTTCCCCTTCCGTCCGACAACGATTTAATCTTTCGAGATCCTCATCTGTAGTCTGCTTATTCCTTACTCGATTTAAGATATCAATGAATTCACGTTCAGTCTGGCGATAAATAGTTGTGAGTTCAAAAAATTTAATTTTTTTATAGAGTCCATCTGTTAAGCTTCCAAAGACGTTAGAAGAAAAAAAATATGGTGACCTGTACAGGTTATTTAGAGCTTCCTGTTCATCTCTCGTTACTACCGGGGGTAGTTGATGAAGGTCACCGACCATGACAACTTGAACTCCGCCAAAAGGTTCGTTACTTTTCCTGACTGTTTGTAAAAAAATGCTAATACTATCAAGTAGATCAGCTCTGACCATAGAAATTTCATCAATTACCAAAGTATCAAGGGCTTTGTAAAGTTTAGCGTTTTTCGTTTTCTTTGCTTCACTTTTTGCTCTTTCCGAATCAACATTGGGTGGAAAAAGAAAAAATGAATGGATTGTTTCACCGCGAACATTTACAGCTGCTACTCCGGTGGGGGCTACAACTGCAATATTTTTTTTGGTTGTATTCCTGAAGTGATCAAGTAGTGTCGATTTTCCAGTACCGGCATTACCAGTGAGAAATATATTTTCCCAGCTATTTTCGATTTCCTGAATGATTTGAGTAGAGTTTTCGTCGAGATTTATGGGCATGCTTTATATAGAAAGAAGGTGATGGTTTAGCTTAAGCCATTTGCGGTGATATTTATACTGGGAATCAAAGCTTTCGACTAACTTCCAAAAGTTTGGCCCATGATTTCTATGTCGCATGTGAGCAACTTCGTGAATCACAACGTAATCAACGACCTCGTGAGGGGCCATCACCAGTTTCCGGTTGAAACTAAGACAGTTTGATGGTGAACAACTCCCCCATATTGAGGTAACGTTTTTAAGATTTATTCTTTTGTAATTAACTCTCATTTCATTTGAAAAATAATTTACTTTTTGAGTAATAATCTCAATTCCCTTTTCCAGATACCAATAAAGTAAAGCTTCTTTGATTTTTTCAGACTGTTTTTCGGCAGGGAGCATTCCGTTAATTTCTACGCGTATTTTATTTTCGATGATTTCAACCCTATTTTTTCCCGGATTTTCTGATTTGGAAATTGTTAAGATATACTCTTCACCAAAAAATAGCTGGCTCTCCCCTTCCGTATAACGATTTGTAATTTTTTTAGTGTTGAATCGATAAAGATTTTTCTCTATCCAGGAAGATTTTTCTCTGATAAAGCCTTCTATCATTCCCATAGACATCCAAAATGGTGCTCTAACCACTACACCTTTATCCCCGGAAATACTTATCGATGCATTTGCAGAGAATCCCTTTTTTCGAATAACTTTATAAGCAAAGCTTGGCACGCAACTATTGTAAACCAAGTATGTTTATTTAAGGGATGAATTCCAAAGAGTAAATGATGTCTTCTGATGTTAAGTAGTCTGCACTGCCATTATTGGGTGAATAGTTGGATACGAGAAGATATTTTTTATCTTTTTGGGGAATATAGTAATAAGTAATATTCTCGTCATTTTCACTTGAAGTGTATGTTTGAGCCGTTGATGAACTTAAGGCGACAGGGGAAATTGAAGTCAATAGAGTAAATTTATCTTTTAGATCAGCTTTCTTTTTGTCTATCGCCGATTCGATAATCGTATTTACTGTATCCTTTTCAGAAAGTACATCCTGGCTTATTAATATATTTACGGAATTTGTTTTTTGGAAGCTAACATCACCATTTGTCCTGTTTTTTATATTGACATCAGCCGGATGTTTGATTTTATAACCATAATAGTTATTTGTAAAAACAGGCCAGTTGAATACTGAGATGTCATTTTTTATTTCAGATGGAGATGGGATTATGGAAATACTAGCGCCAGCAACTAAAGGAGATATTAATGTCTTATGATTTTGACTATTTATTTTTCTTACAAATAATCCTATTGACACTGTAATCAAAACTGTAATTACTAAAACATTTATGAACTTCATATGTAAGTGTTATTACAATTTCAGTTTATTACCATAAATATAAATACACAATATGCATTTTGTGCCCGGAGAATGTATTAAACGGAAAGATTGTTGAAAAGAATCTTTTTCTATTTCTTGGATTTTTGATTCTTTCTTGTGTGGATTAAACCCGAAAGGGCAAAAACTAATCCAAGAATCGTAATAAAAATCGGAATTGTGGTGGAAATTTGCAAATATGAAGATTTTTTTAATTTTGCTTCTGCTACTCGGAATGAGATTGTGGGGTCGTTATATTTGTTACTCCACTCGGCGATATCCCAAATATGTTTATTATCTTTGTCTGCATAGTAGCTTGTACCGGAATCTTGACGATCAATTATAATGCCGGTAATCGGTTCTACGTAAATATCAACACTAACATTTGAAAGAACTTTATACTTTTCTGGAACTAAGGGAAGGAAATCATAACCTAGACTGTCGTTAATAACATAGTTTTCAACGTGATAATGTAACGTATTTAGCTGTTGAATAATCTTACTATCGACGAGTTTAAGTGGAGTGGGTGACCCCATTTCAATCGACCAAAAATTAATTGACTTTTGATTTGTGCCAGGAGGAAATAAGATTGAGGCTATCCCATTGATGTCGTTGCCTCCAGGAAGATCATGCCGAGTTTGTCTATTAACCGCGTAGGTCTGATTTAGTTCAAATAGTGTTCCTCCAAGTAATGATTCAACCACAAATCTAGTTTGTAATGTTGATATATTCCCCGAAATCTTAATTGTTTCAATGTTTGAAGAACTTATGGCTATGGTTTTACCTTCCCAACCGGATCCAATATTGAACCGATTATTTTCTGCATGGATCATACTTGCGTTCGTGGAAAAGTTTGCGGGGAGCTTTAATATTTCAGGTGAAATGAAGAATATCCAAATCGGTAAAAGAATTATCAAAATCAATCCTAGAAATAACTGCAACATTTTTGACATTATTCAGTTTACCATTAACTCGTGTCCTGTATTTAATCCGAAAGTTATATTTCAGTTAAACGATACTGTGAGCGGGTAATGGGAAATGGATCGAACAGGATTTGGTGATTTAAGAGATGTTGCAATTAAACTTGACGCACTAGAAAAGAAAATTAAACTATTTCGTCTTTTTTACTAGGGTCAATTCCTTTTTTTGTCAAAAACTGTTTAAATCCATCTACAGACTTGACTCCAGAATCCAACACTGCTTCGTAGATTAAATGACTCGGAATACTTCTCTTTTGCTGGTTATTCTGCCTATATTCCTTTAAATCTAATATTACTTTCCTTTTGTCAGCATTCAGTTTTGATTTAACTTCACCTACTAGTCTAGGGGTATCATTTAAATTACTTGAAATAAAGAACGTGAGTATCCATTTCTCGTCTTCAAAGTTAAATCGTTCAATATTTACGATAGCATAAGGATTCTCATCAAAAAGCTGGTTATAGACAATAACTTTTCTACACTGTTTGTACGATAAAAGCTCATTAACAAAATTTGAAATATCATCTTTATCTAATTTATCAACTTGGCAATCTATATCTATATCAGCATCTGTCATCAAATTCGTAGCAGCAGAACCAACTAAGCAAACTTTCTTAAAATACTTTCCAGCTATATCAATAAAGGGGAACGTGATTAGCAACTTTTGCGCTTTTTTGAACAAATTATCTGCTTGAATCGATAGACTAGCCATTTCTTCATTATACTGAGATTTGAGCGGGTAATGGGAATCGCTTTCGGTAAATCTTTGCTAAGATTTCCTCAAGGCCTGGCTCGACAAGATCGTTACGAGCTTGTCTCCCCTGTCCGATTCCTTGCCGCGATTATATTAAAAGTTCCTGCCTCAAGGGCAGAAACTTTTAAAGTGAGCGGGTAATGGGAATCGGACCCACTTCTCTTCCTTGGGAAGGAAACGTTCTACCGGTGAACTATACCCGCTTAAAGTCTATGATGGATTATACTAAAGATTAAATATGCCAGGAAGATATATACGATCTCAAAGTAAGAACAAATCCCGCTTTTATATTCTGCTTTCCATTGTTTTCATAATTATAATTGCCAAATGGGGAGTCCCAATGTTTATGAACGTTGTGGCCGGAAACGTTGCTGTGGTGAAAACTAAAGAAAAGGATATTTTTCCCCCACAAACGCCAACTATTTCAGCGCTACCCGAATCCACAAACAGTGCATCTTTTGAGGTTGACGGCTACACAGAAAAGGCCGTACAAGTTGAGCTATTACTTAATGATCAGACAGACAAGGTTGGTACGGCAGATGCTACGGGTGCTTTTTCATTTAACTCTAATCTAAAATTCGGTCAAAATAGAATTCAGTTAAGGGCTACGGATGCCTCCGGAAACCAAAGCTTGTCTGACGTTAGCCTAGTAAATTACGATAATAAGCCAATCAATCTGATAGTTTCTTCACCTGCTGATGGTGGCGAATATTTTGGAAAATTGAATCAAATAATTGATATTAAGGGAAGTATAGATAAACCGGGCGGTCAGGTCACAATAAACAATTCTTTTGTTCAGGTTGAGCATGATGGATCGTTTATCCACAGTTTCACGCTTTCCGGTGGAGAAAACGATTTGACGATAGTGGCCTCAGACAAAGCCGGAAATCAAGATCAAAAAACAATTAAGCTGACTTATACTCCTTAATTTTATCTTGCCCAATCCCCAAGACGAACCAAAACATCGCAGAAATCCAAATATAGAATAGAGTGTTGTTGAATGTGCTATTAAGCAGAACAGACAATATTAGTATTTTTACACCTTCATCACTAATGCTTTTTATAAGTTTGAAACATAAAACGATAAATGCTGATATTCCAATGATTCCGGTAGTGGCTAATAAATAAATATAACTATTGTCAATTTGAAAACGGGAATCTCCTGCCCCCCTTAACGTGTTATAACCCCAGCCGATTATTGGTTTTGCTAGGAATAGATTAATTCCCTGTTTCCAGCTATCAAATCTGGAAAATATAGAGAATGTTCTAAGAAGATTGACTCCTTCCCCTGCCGGTTTTGGTATTAGAATAATCGCGATTCCTAAAATAAGAAATAATAAAAGAAGCTTTATCTTTTTATTCGTGATCATAAGATAAATTAAGCCGATGAAAAAAACTAAATATGATGCCCTGGAAAAAGTAAGAGCGATCATACCTACAAAAGGTAGAGATTGAACGATTTTGTTTTTAGCGATTAAGTATAAGCCGATGCCTGTCAGGATAGCACCTGTAAAATTTGGATCGTAAAGTGAACCAATTAAACGGAAATAGTGATCATCAAAACCCAATAATTTTAGATATCTCATGTCAGGAAAAGCTAAATATTGAACTAGTCCTAGGATCAGGAAGATACCAATTGATATTA
>CAISLM010000020.1 GCA_903886255.1 Candidatus Collierbacteria bacterium | reverse complement strand
TCCGCCGACCTCAAGAAAATCATCATCACCGCTTCAGACGCCACCCCTTCGGCAGATGTCGCCAGTCTAAAACAATTAAAGGCTCAGACCGAAAGCTACACTGTTGGCAATTTATCCTGGTATTCCAATTCCCGCAATCTGGTCGTCACTAATATTGATGGAGTCAACATCGCCGATTACGACGGCTTGAACTTAACCAACATCACGAGCGTCATTCCCCTTTCCGGCTTTGCCGTTAGCAATCCTGATGGTAGTCATCTCGTGTTGCTAACAAACATCAACCAAAAGCCAGACATCTACAACCTCATTTCTTTTGATCTGAAATAACAGTTTCAACTGTCTAATGGTTGGCTAAATCCACCTTTTCATTACTACATTCTCTTCACGGATCTTTATGGTGACGACGGGCAGAGTCGAACTGCCGACCTTCTCGTTAGGAGTGAGATGCTCTATCCATCTGAGCTACGTCGTCAAAAGTCGGGGTGGGCACCAGTGTACTCACAGTCCTCGGTACTCCGGGGAGAATTGGAAACGAAGTAATTCCCAGACGTAACTAAAATTGCTGTACGTGCTACCCCAAGGTATTTTAATAATTCTACCAGTCGGGGTGGGCAGAATTGGACTGCCTGTCTCTTCGTCCCGAACGAAGCGTGATACCGATTCACTACACCCCGAATAACCAATTTTACCATCCGAAGACCACAAAAAAACCTCACCCTAAGGTGAGGTTGTTTTTACTTCAAAATTGATTGACGCTTGTTTCCCTTCCGGGACATCAATCGACAACCATGTCGTACTTTCCATACAAGAATTATAGTCAGCGGTCATTTTATAAACGTTGACTACAGAATAAACACCCGTGATCTCATATTTAACGTCCTGCCCGAGAGCCAGACCGATGAGATTGTTTTCCCCGGAGTTTAGGCCCTGGGTAGCCACGGTGCCTTTTACAATTCCCCACTCATTCCAGACCGGTTTTGTGGGTTCGCCAATGATCCCGACCGCATACTTTCCGTCTGGAACATAGCTCGACCAGCACTCGATCTTGGCAGGATCAGGTGTGGTAGCCACGGCAGGCGCGCAGGCTGACATTAAGACGACTACCAGTATCAAAGCGAAAGCGAAAGCGAATTTATTCATTGTACCTCCGAATGATAGTTGAGGATATGAGTCTCTTGATTAAAGATTTAAAGTCCCACTTATAGAACGGAATCATACCACACTTAGCCTCAAATGTCAAGTTATAGGCCTCAGAAACACTCCCAAATAGCTATAAAATCACCCTCATTAAGAGAAGCTAACCTGCCTATTTCTTCGCTTCCCACTCCATGGAATAGAGAATTTTATCGATCGCCAAGTCATAATCCATAATCTCGGAACTCTTAAACCAAATCTTGATCTCGTTTTCCGCTTCCTCGACTGAACCTGACGCGTGCACCAAATTGCGTATCGCTCTTTCGTCGGCATCGGCCACAAAATAGGAATCAATAGTGTAATCGCCGGTTATCGTACCAATATCTGCCGATAGCGGATTGGTCCCTCCACGGATCTTTCTAACGTGGGCAATGGCATGTGCACCTTCAATCACCATGGCAAGTACAGGCCCTACAACTAAATACTTCAAAAGTCTTGTCTGAATATCCTTGGCAATCTCAATTGGATCGGAAAATTTTGGTTTCAGACCTTTTTCTTTATAGCTCTCAATTGTTCGATTTCCAAGAAGCATCATTGCTTCAACCGGTTGATCGTAATGTTTTTTCGCCATTTCCAAGGTGGGCCAAACCATCTTCATCGCCGTGATCTTCAACCCCTTTTTCTCAAACCTGGAAATTATCTCTCCCACCAATCCCCTCTGCACACCATCAGGCTTAATAAGGACCAACGATCTTTCGTGAACTTTTGTTTTTATCGACATGATCCTATTTTATCATCGCAGGCTTAAAAATAATTGTTTCTATAAAAAAAAGGAAAGTGTAACGACGTTTTAAAATATTTTTCGAAAATTCCGTAGTACTTTGTCCTTATGAGGAAGTTGCGTAAGGCGAAAAAGCACGGCTTCTTTGTACACAAAGAATTTTTCGCTGCGCAGTAGGCCGCGTTTTACGCTGGTAAAACGACGTAGCCGGTCCTCAGAAGGACAAGTACTAAAAGGAATCATAAAAATATTTCAATCAATACACCGCCTGATAATGTTCCAATCTTTCTACTTCTCCGTCACCTTTTAACACGATTGCCACTACATCCACCCTGCAAGCCACATCTAAATTGTTAGTCAATAAGTACAATTCCCCCATTCTTTTTACCTGCGATAATTTTCCCCTATTGACCATTTCCTCCGGCTCTCCAAAATCATGACCAATTTTTGTTTTGACTTCCACAAACACCAAAGTTTGTGCGTCTTGGCAAATAATATCGATCTCTCCAAATCGAGTACGGAAATTGCGCTCTATTATCTTGTAGCCCTTTTTCGATATGTATTCCACCGCCAACCTTTCTCCCTTATTTCCCGTCTCTTTATTATTCTTTTTCATTAGCAACTCAATTTTAAACCAATAAAATAGCCCCCGGTTTCCCGAAGGGCTATGGTAATTTAAGGAATACTCATCTGATATGTACCCGTTGCCGTGTAAGGCGCTTCCGGGTGAATCCCCCACATATAAAACTTGACACTTAATGTACAAGTTACTACCTGCGACGGCTGTGGCGCCGCCAGAGGTATTGATACGCCATACTTAAACATATCGTACGTCAAATTTGGATAACTTGTAGAACCTTTCGGCAATCCATCAACCGGACAGGTCGAAGTGTACTGCCCAATAATGAACTGTCCTGGCGCCTGAGAAAAAAACTCTCCCATCAACCAAACTACATCACCAGGCTTTACCGGTGAATTCGGACCGGAAATGGTTAAACTGCCATGGGGAGGTTCTGGTGCCGTCAGGGTAATGATCGCCTTCCAAATTTGATTAACATTTAGGTCGGATAAGGTGAAGAGATCATATGTTCCCGGTGTTGGTCCGGAAGCCGTATCCAGTTCCATCTGGAAACTACCGCCCGCCGGTACCATTCCCCGCCAATACTGTGTCAGACCGGATGTACCACCGGAGCCGCCATATATTTCTCCACCGGTAAGGGTAGGGGTGACATCTCGATTGTCTCCACCGGCGAAAAGAACTTCCGCGGCCAGATCAAAAGATTGATCGATGCTGGCAGGATTTGAAACTGTCACAAAAATAGAAAACGGCACCCCACCGGCTGCGATCGATGCCGGCGATGAGATTGAATAGGATAATGCCGGTTGAGGCGTAGGTACCGGTGTGGGAGTCGACGTTGGCACCGGTGTTGGTGTAGATGTCGGTGAAGGAGTGGGGGTAGGTGTATTTGTTGGTTTAGGAGTGGGTGTAGACGTAGGTATTGGTGAATTAATTACAATTGATTTATTCGCCAACAAATTTTTACCATCCCATACCTTCAAAAGCGGAAAAGATCCAGCCTTCCCGGTTAGCTTAACCCGGAATGTAGCGCTTACGGACGAATTCCGCTTCAAACCGGCCACCCAAACAAACGACCAGGCACTTGAATCTCGCTTTGTGCTTAATCCGCCCGCGTTTGAAACTCCACTGGCAGACACAACGGTCGATTTCGGGAAAGAAATATCCCACTTTACCAGACCAGCATTCTTCGTTGAAGCCGTGATGGTTACGGAGATGGTATCTCCTGGATTGGCCGTACTTGGTGCCGAGATCGAAAATGAAGGACCGGCAACTGCGGCATCAGAAGCGCGAGCCGCGGCAGGTACGAACTGGCCTAAGGCCATGACCACAACGATCAAAACTACCAGGTATTTCTTCATTACTCCTCCTACGCAAATCAGAATGAATTGTCAACTTACTACGAATTACAGCCTGAATGATAACACTTATCACGCACAAAGTCAAGTAATATAGGATATCAAGCCATCTTCCAAAGCTCACTCAGGTGTTTCACTATCGCCTCTTGTGCCCTGATACGATCCTCGAGAGAAAACCCTTCTCCCGCTGGCGTTTCGGTCACAATTGATGTTCTCGCAAATGGTTTCCCGACAATATTTCTGTCCTCATCAAAATATGTTTCATTCGCAATGAACTCATCAATCGACCCATCGCGTACTCTCTTCCCGTCAGGGTCAGTTACCAAACCATCCGTAATTATTTCTCCCGCAAACCGCGTCGGCCCACTCATTTTCAGTGGCATCTTCTCGCTTACTAAGAGTTCAACTGTCTTTTGAGCTACCGGATCATTACCCTCCAGTTCACCCTGTGAATACACATATCCCCCCGTCAAGAGCTCATCTTCATGCAAATCAAAATACACCAAAGGCGGATACCTCTTCAAAAGATCTAAAACGTATTTGGTAAAAGTATCGGCAATCTCATGAATCGGTTTATCCAAAATCGGTTTTGTAGGATCATCAGTCCTCGCAATTAAATGCCGACAATCGGTCACATTTAGTCTTTCGATACTCCTCTCCACATCATGGAAACGCCAGTTTCGATAGTATCCTGCCGGATTTAGAAGCGGCATGATAACCATCGGTATCGTCCGTCCCAGTTCACCAATTGAATTAATATTCCGATAAACCGCATTCGGCCCCGAAGGCTCCTCCCCATGAATCCCCGTCAAAAGCCAAAATGATTTGCCTTGAACCGGAGACAAAAAACTATACACAGGCACTTCCACGCCTTCAATTTTAATTTTATAGATTATTTCTTTTTCCCAGCCAAATTTCCTCATCAAATCTTCAAATCCTTCGTACAGATCATACAAAGTAGCCCGTCCGTCTTTATAAATCGGAATATTTTTTAATTCTTCCATTAATTTATCCTAGCACTCTATCATCATTGCGAAGCACGAAGTGCTGTGGCAATCCATCCCTGGATCGCCACGTCGGAATACCTCCTCACGATGACAAAATGCTATTATTATTTTATGAAGCCAATTCCTTTTCTTAGTGTCTCCGGCAGCCATCTTGACTGCGGAAAGCAAGTTGGCGCCGCGTTCAAAGAGCAAATCTTTCACTATCGCGATCTCTGCAAGGTTGATCCTCCCGAGAAACTCACCTGGGAAGATTGTCTAAAAGAAACAGTTAAGTTTATTGAACCCACCCAAAAATATTATCCTGAAGTTGTTGATGAGATCAAAGGCGTTGCTGAAGGCTGCGGTATGGACTTCACCGAAGCTTTTGCCACGACCATAGAAGAGTTCTACTCCAATTCCTATCCTATTAAAGCCTGTACCGACATTATTCTCCTTCCCCCGGCCAGCAACCACACCATCGTCGCCCACAACAACGACCTTCCCCCGAGCTTCTACGACTGTCTCACTGCCATCGAATGGAACTTTGGCGATGGTAGCAAAATGTTCTCGGTTGGTCTCGGCTTCATGGTCAGCACCGGCGTCAACAACTCCAAAATCGTTCTTTCCGGGGATGCCGTTTCTCCCACCGATACTCGCATTGGCATTCCTCGTGCTCTCATAGCTAGAGCCATTCTCTTGGCCAAAAACTTTGACGATGCCGTAAAAATTGCCATCAATCCCGAAAGAGCTTCTTCTTATAACAACATCATCACTGCCCCCAATCAAACCATTGGCGTTGAAGGTTCCGCCACCGACTACGATTATCTATTTCCTACCAAAGGCGTGCTAACTCACAGCAATCATTATTGCTCGCCCAAAATGCTTCATTTTGAAGCCAAACCCAATTACACTTCTTCGATCGAAAGATTAAACTCCGCCAAACGCCTATCCGCTGACTTAAACAAAACTCTCGACCTGAAAGGCGCCGAAGAACTCTTGAAAGATCACGGCCAAAGTGGAGTCGGCGACGATAATACTCTTTGCCGCCATAGTGAAATTTCCGAAACTACATTTAGTTTTGCCGTCGATCTAGATGCGGGAATTGTCGAGCTTGCCTCAGGACACCCCTGCACCAATCCCTTCAAAAAAGTTTGGCAAATAAAATAACCTAAATATTCTTCACTCTCTCCGAGAATTTAAGTTTGTATTTGCTCCGGCTATATCCAAACGACACCATTTTGTTGACCGCAAATGTTGCCAAAATTAGCAAGGCGAAAAATATTAAGCCATTTACAGTAATTTTTGGCAAGCTATCTTTAGACAAATACCCAATTATTCCTCCCACCACTCCATAAGTCGTAATTAACTGCAAAGATTGAATGCTCTTATTCGTCGTTTGTGCCTTGATATCGGCAATCACTTGGATAGCCGCGTTCAAATAGTTGCTGGTCATTACCCAAATCTCTTTTATATAGCCGTGAGTATTCGTCAACACATCAAATTTGTACTGGAACATGTTGGCCAAGTGCTCCGTTAGTTTCATTTCTTTAGAAATATCCGCCCGAGTATGAACATACGATCCCATCTGATTTATTCTGCTGCTGATCAAATTAATTGTTTTCTGGTAGGCATCCAGCTGCAGCCGCACCTTCTCAACTTCCTGCCCTTTGATTACCTTTCTCTCTTTAATCTCCGATATTTCCTCCCACAAGTTTCGGTGTATATTCAAATACTTCTGCAGCTGGTCTTTAAACTCCCGGAAAAATATCTGCATCTCGATCAAACCTTCCAAAAACTCCGTCTCTTTTGGTTTGGCAATGAGAAATATATATCGTCCCGTTTTCTTTACCATTAGGTCCTCATCACCGACACTGCTATATACTTTTCCGTACAATCTTTCATTTACTTCATAGGTGTTTGGTTTGAGGTCAACTACTCCAACCGCGATTGGATGAATCGTCTTGATATTAGCCAGCTCCTTTGGCGTTGGCGCTCCCAGCGAAAAGATGTATGCGATTGCCGGAGCAAATCTTTTATCATAGAAATTTTCCAGTATCAATCTAGCTCCTTCTATATCAGACGATACCAATCCAAAGACATATAGCCCATCTTCATAATATTTAATTTCGATTCCCTCGTTGGTAATTGCCCTAACATATTCCAGATATCCGGCCTCACGTGATACCTTAACGAGTCCTAAATTTTCATGCAAGGTTTTCAGTTTCTCCTTCGATAAATTCAGATCGCTCGTACCCTCCGATAAAAACGAATACACCTCGGATAAATGTAAGGTCGTCCTCTGATACCAGCCTCCAAAAAATACTTTAGTAACTTCACCTTTCATTTCCGCCATATATTCATAATAACATTTTGAAACCATCAAAAAGGGCCCATTTCTGGGCCCAATAATACTGATTAAAAACCATAAGCGCGAAGACGATATTTTACTTTATGCAAGTACTCATTACCTTTGGCAATAGTCCAGGCGCGCCTATCTACGTGTTCGGCCATTGTTGCCATCACTGTAGCTGAATCAACACAAAAGTGAAGGTCTCAATCGCCTGGTCCAACCATTTTTTTCGTCGCGGCCAGCGGTTGCTTTTTTCTGCCAAGCCTCTAAGAATTTCCGATTCATGACGAAAGAAATCAAGCTCCTTGGCTGTCTTTTCCAAATCCTCAACTGTACTTTCCTCTGAGGTTATCTGTTTCATCGCATACTTGATTACCAGAAGCGACGTCACACAGCGATCGGCCCATACTTGTTCGTTCATTTTCCCCCACCAACGCAAACGCCGTTGTACTTCCGTTTTTCCCTTTTGATCGAGATAGTTATAGAACTTAGTCATCAATCCTCCTTCTTTCTCATAGAAAAAATGTTCTTCCGCCGTCGATTTTAAGGATCTTGCTTCGTATCATAACATAGCCACGAACCATTAAAATGCCCCGCCAAAGGCGGGGCAAAATTCATCACTCAACGATCTTGCTGAGATCCCCCGGATCTTTGAAATTGTCCGGAGTGAAATGGAACATGGAGATCGGAAACTCAACACCCTTCCGCCGCCGCCACAACAAGAAGTTTTCACCATTTGGCGACAGAATGAACGGTACGGGTTCTGGATGATAAACTTCCAGTGCTGTCATGGCCGTTTCTTCCAGGGCAACGAATCCCACTTCATTCATAGCGTAAACAAGTTTTTGCTGGGCATAAGCGATTTCTTTTCCCCGGTTATGCATCCCCAGAATCCAGTTCAGGCTTGGTTCCATCTCGGCATATATACAAGGAATTTGGACCGCCTCGTACTTACATTTAAGGGCCGGCTCAAGAGTCGTTTCAAAGAGCGTGATCACTTGGTAAATATCAAGGCCCGCCAATGGTTTATCGCCGGGCTTACCCAATCGAACCACAAACACTTTATCACCACCGGCAACATCAATTCTTACGACGAAATTATCCGTATAGCCGACATTGTAAAAATGAATTCCCTTGGTCAGCACAAACTCAGGCCAATCGCGATCGGCGCGTTTTCCGGTAAAGAGCCAATTCATCTGCTCCCGCAGTTGCGAGATCATATAAATTGCATCAGGTCCATCGTCCGGAGGTGAATCCAAACGCATTTTCCATTCGGCCATTTTTTTCAAAAGATCCGGGTGGACATTGGTGGCAAATGAACGTAAGGTCTCTGCATCAAAATATTTTAGTCCCGGTCGGAACAAGCGCTGAAAATCAACGAACATGTGCTGGCCAAAGTTGGCATTATTTGCCGCCTTCCAGTCCTCGGGCCGAAGGCCCATCAGCTTCTCGCCGGCATCCAGACACCCCAAAATCGTCGCTAATCCTAATCCTTCTGACATCCTTTTTCTCCTTTTCTTAGATAGTTCCGCGATATTGAATCCGATCGCCGTTTTCTGTGGCAATCTTCATTAACCCCTGAAGTTTCGAAACAAAATTTTCGGGAACAGGTCCCTTCACGAGCTCCAGATGAAGATACCCTACCTGCTTTGGCCAATCTACCGATTTTGTTTGGACTCTCTCTCCGCCCAGAAATCTCTGGGTCATCACGTCTGAGATGAAATCAGCAGGCGGCTGCCAACCATGATCGGCAACATAGTGCAAAATCATATCGGGCATTTCCCAAATATGGCCATTCTCAAAATACAACGTCACGTCACCGCTGGAAGAAAAATTGAAGGCATGATTAACCCCTTCAGGGATTATGTATCCTCCGATACCGGGGTCAAAACACCATTCACACAGATGAAATCCCATTTCGCTCCTTTTGGGCTCGAAACCCTACTAGAATTTAAACGTTCTTAATTCAGCCGATATTTTATCACTTTTTATAGGCTTTAGCCTCAATTCAGGGTCGCCCTTCTTGACTTAAGCACAAAATTGTGATACTATAGGGCTCGAAGTTTAGATCTTTAAGAAACTATTCCTCAAATCCAAATGCCCAAGGAGGCAGACATGCCAGCTACAGTAAAGAAAATCATGGTAGCATTCAAAGCTGAATTTTCCAAATTTGAAGAGCTTAAGGCAGAATACTCCGTCAAGTTAGCCAAGGCTCCGCAAGAAATTAAGTTTTTCGATCAATTCGGCGCCAATCTTTTCCCAACGTTCTGTGCAATCCAAAATGCGCTGAACGCCCTGGGTTCCCCAAAGGGGGAAACGAATGGAGTTGACCACGAAATCGCTGCAGCCATTTATACAATCTTGGCCAGGCGGGAAGAAGTCCGGGCGTTAAACGACCAAATTAATGCTGATAAAAAACTTCAGCACCCGGAAGAAGCTTTCATGGTCCTTATGCCAACCGGAAATCCGCATGAGTTCCGCGACCATTTACCCGGCACGGACTATTATGGTGAACCCAAAAAGGTTCGAACCAAATTTTCCGACCCGGAACCCTGGGAACTTTGATTCCAACAACCGTCTGCCATAGGCAGACGGTTTTTATTGACTTATGCCTAAAAATATGATATTATAGGGCACAGTACCTTAAAGCAATTATTCCCTTTTACCAAAATCCACTTGTGCCCAAGGAGGCAATGAAATGACTGAACCTAATCCTGCGAGAGCAAAAATGATTCAAGTCTACCTGGAATCAATTCGGGTAAACGGCGTCTCACGCCTGGCCGATCAAGACATTACAAGCGGCAAAGCTATCATGGGAAAATTCTGCCTAGCCAAAATGGTTTCCGAACTTGATATCGAAAAAATCTCAGCCGAACTGGCTATGGTTCTGCAGCAGCTCAGCTGCGCCACCCTCGCCCTCGCCAGCTGGGAACTTGCCCACCGGGACACGCAGATTATGACTCCGGCACTAATTGAGATCGTCAAGACCAAATCCCGCGAGCTCAAGCTTGCCTACCAGGACTTTGAGCATTTCAAGCTCAATGTCCTACAACCCAAAGACGCATAATCAGGAGAGAACATGTCCGATCTAGATTACGCAAAAGAAGTCCTCAAGACCTGCCTTGATGCCCAGGAAATTGCCACTCTTATCATTGGGCGGTTTCCAAGCTTCTACGGGGTTTCTACTATCCCCGAGTTTGACAAGCCAGTCATCAAGGAAGCAGTCAAGCGTATGATATCCAGGCTTGACGAAATCAAGACCGATCTACCTCCCCACCAAGCCTACCTCGCCGGCACTATTGATCTGACTGTCTCCCAACTAAACTACGCCCTGGTTCTCCTGAATCGGGCCCCAAGTCTAAATTGTTTGGGGATCGTCATCAAGATTAATATCGACTGATTCCCCTCAATCCAAGGAGATCCTATGATTATCATTATCGTTCCCGAAGAAAATCTCGAAAGTCTGATGCTAGCTGCGCATGCTGCACAATCTGCACAAACTTGTATGCAAGCACAGCTCGAAGCGATGGAAAAAATCAATCGAGCCTTTCGAGAGCAAAATCTATTTCCCCATCCCGATCCCCTAACTGCAGAAGCTGTCGATGAAATCCTACGCAGTATCAACACCGAAACAGTGAGACAACTGGCAGAGGATTTAGAAAGAACTCTCGAAATTTTCAAGCCTCTCAGTCCTTCCGAGAAGCTAATGTTCGATATCAGTGACACCTTTAAGGATCTGTATCGCCAATTTCGCCACTGGCTAAGCCAGTTTGAACCCATCTCCAATAAGTTCACCAGCCGTCTGCCCTAAGCAGGCGGTTTTTTGTGGTCAAAAAACTCTTTCCCTATACTGCAACGCCTCAGCCAAATGATTCGCCAGGATGTCAGCACTTCCTTCCAAATCGGCAATTGTCCGCGCTACTTTCAAAACGCGGAAATATGCCCTCGCCGACAAATCAAATTTTTCCATCGACAACCGCAAAATTCTTACTCCCTCCATATCCAGCCGGCAAAACTCTTTTACTTGTTTGTTTTTCATCTGCGAATTACAAAAAATCCCAATCTTTACAAATCTTTCATTTTGAACACTTCTTGCCCTCATTACTTTCTCCCTTATTTCCATTGAGCTTTCACCCTTCTCCACCGCACCAATTATTTTCTCGGCATCGACAGCCGGAACATTTATATGCAAATCAATTCTATCCAAAATGGGGCCGCTAATTCTTCTTTTATATCTTTCAATATCCCTCACTGTGCATTTACATTCATGTGTTGGGTGTCCTAAATATCCGCAAGGACAAGGGTTCACTGCCGCTACCAGTTGAAACGACGCCGGATACACTACTCTTCCGTGTACGCGCGATATTTCCACCTTTCCGTCTTCCATCGGTTGTCTCATTGCCTCCAGCACCGATCGCGGAAACTCGGCCATCTCATCCAAAAATAAAACTCCGAGATGTGCCAAGCTTACTTCTCCGGGAACCGGTCTGCTTCCCCCACCGATTAAGCCAGCCAAACTAGTTGAATGATGCGGCGATCGAAAAGGCCTTCGTCTTATCACCGCTTCTCCCGGCTGCATCAGTCCTGCCGCTGAATATATTCTCGTCACCTCCATCGTTTCTTCTTCTGTTAGTGTCGGCATTACACCAGGTAACGCTCTTGACAACATTGTTTTCCCCGACCCCGGCGGTCCCGACATCAAAATATTGTGTCCTCCTGCTGCAGCCACCATTAGTGCTCTTTTGGCCGTTTCTTGTCCCACAATTTCCGCCATGTCAAAATCGGGCGCCGCCATTTCCACTAAACTTTTTATGGCAATTGTCTTCAAAGGCACAATTAATTTAATTCCCATCAAATGTTCTACCAAGTCTTTCAAACCCCGAACCGGAAATACTTCAACCCCTTCTACTACCGCCGCTTCATTGGCTGACTCGATCGGCACAAAAATTCTTTTTACTCCGATTCTTTTGGCAAATATAGCCAAAAGTAACGCACCCTTTGTGTGTCTCAAATATCCATTCAAAGATAACTCCCCGAAAAATAATCCTGTCTCTTTCATTTCAATGTCTCCATTGGCCACCAATATCCCAATCGCCATTGGCAGATCAAATGCCGAGCCCTCTTTTGGTAAATCCGCCGGGGCCAGATTCACTGTGATTTTTTTCTGAGGAAACGCAAACCCGGAATTTACCAAAGCCGTCCGCACTCTCTCGCGTGCCTCGCCCACCGCCTTGTCGGGCAGTCCCACAATATTAAATCCGGGGAAGCCCTTCTCGGCCACATCCACTTCCACATCCACCGGAAAACTCTCCAAACCAACACAAGCAACGCTTTTGATGCAGGCAAGCATACCTTTAGTATAATATCGGAAAAGCCCTTTAAACTGTCAGGAGGTTACATGAAGCTCGTCTTTCTGGTTTATACAAATATCGTTGATCATCATTTCAATGGCGACACTCCACTCGAAACCATGTTTTGGCTCCACCATCCCTATTCCGCCGCAGAAATTAGTCTTATCGAAGGTTCAAAACACATCATCAATCAATATCTTCAAATCGAAGCCTACACCACCCCCGGCTTGATGCTCACACCCTGGAGTCCCACTCCGGAAAACCTGCAACTCTACGTCAACGGCGTTCCCTACTGGAAGCAAGCCACGGCAGGAATTCTTCTACTCACCGAACGCGACATCATTGAAATCATCCTCACCGACAACGAGAAAGAGATTCTCACTCATCAGATCATTGTGATCACTAGTATCACCAAATAAGTAAAAAAATACCCGACCACCCGGCCGGGTTTTTACCAACAAAAAGGCCCTCCAATGCGGAAGGGCCAAAAAAATCATTGTGAAATTCTTGCTGCTTTCGGACACTTCTCCACTTCTCCAATATATATCGCTGGTTTATCTGAATCACTGTCGAATAAATAAAAGCCAGGTACAAACCTTACCGACCCCTCAAGCCAAATTTCGGTACTGTCTTTCATGACAAATTCCGTATAGTAGTAATTGTTTCGAGCACCTACCTCAGTTTTGTACACTGAATAGGAAAACTTATCTTGCGAAATTAACACACAGACCGGATGTCTCATTGTTACCGCAATTCCATCCGGTGCGAGGCTAACCCAACGCAATGTGACTGTGCCAACAACAAATATGGCTATAACGACAATTACTACAAACCAAGGCCAAAAATTCGATCGCTTTCCTGAATTAGTTGCATCACTTTTCTTCATTCAATCCTCCTTAATCATTTGTTAACTTACAGCCCATATAATATCACATCTAATAAAAACACATAAATTACTAGTGCTCTATGTATCTATATTTCTTACCACAAAAAGGCCTGCATATCGCAGGCCATTTCAATTTAGCTCTCACCAGCCGATCCAGCGAAGTGCATAGAACCGGCCAACAAAAAGTGGCAAGGAACGGCGATGATTAGCGAAACCAGAAGATCCAAACCGCCGACCATCAGCCAGTTTACGGAGCCAATAAGGCTGATCAACAGATAGATTACGGCCAAAACAAAAGCAGCCTTATCAAATCCGTTGACCTTGCATAACATTGTTGCAAAGCCGATGGCAATTGCAAACAACGCCAGCAATGGGCCCAATTGGCCAAACGAACTGGCCGTAGCCGCCAAACCAAAGATAACTCCAATCGCCAATACTAAAAAGATAAGGATATTTTTAAGCACTTCCATCTGATCCTCCAGGAAATTCAAATTTTAACTTGCTCAGCATATTATAAGACAAGTTTCTCCCTCTGTCAATGAATGCTAGGCATATCCCATCAAAAAGGCCCTCCGCAAAGGAAGGGCCAGAAAAAATCTATTCGTTCAAGAAGTAAATCACTGCAAACATCGAAATGATCCAGATAAGCATTGCCAGGAAGCCAAAGATGACACCCAATACGATGCTGCCAATGGCTGCTCCGATAAGGGTAATGGTCGCAACAAGAATGGCTACCAGCCATCCGACAACGTACAAAAAGGAGCAACAGCCTCCATCGCAGGATAAGAAGCACAGGAAAATCCCGAAAGCGATGAATGGAGAAAGGAACGAGACAACCCCTGCCGAAACGCCCCACATCAAGCCAATCGCGACCGAAAAACCAACCCAGCCACTTATCGCAATCACCACAGAAATTAATAATTTCATAGCATCACTCCTCTCGAATTTTAGTGTTCAGGCACGATCAATCAGGCATATCCTACCACAAAAAAGGCAGGTCGGTAAGACCTGCCTAAAAAAATCAATCGTGAGTACTTAAATCCCGTGGTGCCATTTCGAAACATTTCTCGCGCAAACAGCGGACACGGACGTGGGCCTGCTTCTTAGGACTCCATTGCGAATGTCTTTCTTCATCTTCCGCTCGGACCAAATCGGCGATATACGCTTCGGGAGACTTCCCGCTTTCGGCGGCCAATTTTGCAATCAGAGCTATCAGCTCAGGGCTAAAAACCATATTCTTCTCCGTTGTGTTTGAGTGTAGAAATATTATTTTCCGGCTCGCAGAACCTCGTAAATCTCGTCCGCACTGGCCACAATGTCGGTTACATCACCGGCAATCTGAGACACATAGCCGTGAATGCCGGAGATATCACCGATAAGACCGGAAACATCCCCAATTAGGCACGGGTCGACATTTCCGGAAATATTTCGTGCATCTCCCCAAATCAGAAGCAAACTTCCGGTCAGCTTCCCCTTACCCCGGCGGAGTGTTAATTCATTCTCACAAGTCTTCTTCTCCGTCAATGACAAGTTCTTCAAAATCATCATTCTTGTTTTTGGTTCCATGGTGCCTCCAGTGAATTTCGAATTTCAATATACAGCCTGTATACTACCCCGTTTTGCCTAATTAGTCAAGTAATATAGGTCTATTTAGCCATTTCGCAACCACAAAAAACCACCCTATTGAGGGTGGCAATAATCACGCTTAGGAGAAGTTAAACCAACCACCATTATCCGTCTGGCCACCGGAATCGAATGCCACTTTCCAGCCGGCAGCCTGGTAATAGGCAACAATTTCTTTAACAGCCCTAGCCCGTGCGTCAAAAGGCAGGTTATTCAGACAGACATCGGTAGCTTGGACAGTACGATCTTGGCCGCTGGTAAAGTTCGTCAATGTGTCGTTGATTGTAACGATTGCAGCCTCGACCCAGTTCTCCACTTCGGTGGAGATTTGCTTCATCGCATCAGCTTTAGAAAGTGCAGGTGGACGTACCATTATTAGCCTCCATTAGACCCAAATTTGGTTATCAACTTACCGCCCTATGATATCACAACTCGTGCCTAAATAAAACAACCTATAACTTGACATTTGAACCTATTTGTGGTATCATACCAGCAGAAGTTAAGTTTGAACCCTGACAATTCAAGATCAAAATTCTATCCTTTTCCCAAGTTCCCCTATCAGTTTAAGGAGACCAAGATGAAAAAGACTCTCACGATTTTGTCCCTGTTAGTCGCCGCCAGCATGCTCCTCTCAGCCTGCGGGCCAATGACCCCAGAACAACTGAAGGCGCTCCAGATTCAAACAGCACCTCAGCAAATCTCCAACTTCCCGTCAACCTACGCACAAGCGTGCTTTTTAAACGGCACGAACGTGGCCAAGTCGGACGACGGCTTGTTTGGCGTTAACGTCTGCGACCCCAAAAAGGTTGTGGAAGGTTCCCAGTTCGACGTGGTCGATATGGCCATGGTAGGCACTTTAGCCACTCCTTGGCCTGGGGATGAAGAAGTCGTGGGAGTGGTTTGGCTCTGCAAGACTATCATCAAGGTTATTCTTGTTGCCGGATCAGTTTATCTTGCCGCCCACCCTGAGCTTCGTTCGAGTACAGTACACATCACCTACAATGCTGCCAGCATTAATGATCTAAAATCTTCATATAAAGTGGGCAGCGTACTCATCCCAACGCATGATCCAGCACATGATGTCGACAGCGCCGCGAATGCTCCACTGGTTCGTACCATGCAAGCATCGTTCGGAACTTGGCTTGCCACTGGTGGACCTCGCCAACGCAATCCGAATCCGGATTACATCTGCAAGATGTTAAACGTGGTTGGCAAAGTCGCCCGTTATTACTTGTACGAAAGCGCCACCCACAACCTGCTTTCCTGGACAGCGGACGGAAACTGGGTGACTTTCTTCCCGCGCGATTCCGGCGTCCTGAAAGTTCCAGACAATATCCAGCGCGAGTATCCGAATGCCAAGCTGGACTCAGCAGACTGCAATAACCTGCCTCCTTTCCCTCCTCTGACATACTAATCGGAAGAATTTCCAACTAAACTAACGCCCCCTACTTGGGGGCGTTTTTACTGCCTAAAATACAACTCCCTTATCCTCAAGTATTTTTTTTACATCAACTATCGATAAAACCCGTGCTTCAACCACAGCATTATTCTTGACCTCATCTTTATTGGCGAAGCTCTCCACTGTTTTCAATATTCTAAACAAATTATCAATGTTCAAATAAGTTTCATCACTTGCCGGCACACCAAGCTGTCTATCTCTTTCAATCGACTTAGCACTCAGCCAACTATCCAACACATCTACTGCCGATCTGCCAACCACTCTAGCCAAATGAAACAAATCGCTATCAATTAGCACAGCTTCTTCGTCGCCGATTTTTCCAATCGACTCCAAATAACTTTCCACTAAACTTGCCATTCGCTCTTGCAACTGAACCGAAATAATATCTCTTCTTTCTTTATCTCCCTGCTTGTAATTATCAAATTCATGAGCTGAATTCATAAAAACCGTCGCCAGAAAAAATCCCATTCTCGGACCTTTCGCTCTTATCATTTCTTCTGCCTTTTTCCAACTCTCATCTGTTTTTCCATCATCTAGTCTTACTTTTCTTGCCAAATCAAGCAAGGCAAAAGCTGGGTCTTCCACTCTATTTCCGCCTTCGGCAATAACCTGGCCATATTCCCCAAAAATATATCTATCATCTCCAAATCCCGGCAACTTGTAGCTCCCCAAATCAACTTTTGACAATGTCTCCACATCCCAGTCCAAGCTTGCTGTTTCGACCAAATTATCACCACTCATAACCCATTCTCCGGAATGATTCGTCTGATTTGTATTTGTACTTTCCATACACAAATCATACCACCCCAAAATACTTTCCCGCTTTTTCTTCAATCATTCCTTCCAGTTGCAAACGTAAAATTTCATTCGTTAATTTTTCGATCGGCATTTTCAAAATTCTTGATAGCTCATCGGCGCTTTTCTCTCCACTTTCGAGTGCCGCCATTACCAGACTAGGGTCCGACACCGTTGTAAATCCCATTTTCAACTGCCCCTTACCGAGACCCATCTCCACCAGAATGTCCTGAGCACTCGTCACCATCACCGCTTTCCCATTTTTTATCAAATTATTTGTCCCTTCCGCCACTTTATTTGTCACTAAACCAGGAACCGCCATTAGTGGCTTGCCAAAACTTCTTGCCAATCTAGCCGTAATCAAACTCCCTGATCTTTCCGTCGCCTCTATCACCAATACAGCATCCGCAATCCCG
>CAISLM010000019.1 GCA_903886255.1 Candidatus Collierbacteria bacterium | reverse complement strand
CCTTGCCACAGACGGCGCATTCGAATTTTCCTCTTTCGGGTTGTTTCTCTGTTTGTTTCATGGGCTCAATTTTAACACAAAAAGTGCGTATCTGCCTACTAAATGTAATAGAATAGAGACAATGGTTTATTCTGTCATTGGTATTCTTATTTCCGTCATCTACCTTATCTTGGCTATTTCTATCCACGAATTTGCTCACGCCTTCACCGCGGACAAGCTGGGAGATCCAACGGCCAGATCTATGGGCAGACTAACTCTTAATCCCCTGGCTCACATCGATCCCGTCGGGACTGTCGTGCTTCCCCTTGCTCTGATGCTCCTGTCCGGTGGCAGTTTTGCTTTTGGCTGGGGAAAGCCAACCCCATTTGATCCCTACAATCTCAGGAATCCCCGCCGGGACGCAGGAATCATCTCTATCGCCGGACCAGTGAGTAATCTTCTTCTGGCCGCCATCGTCGCTCTGGTCGTTCACTTCCTACCTTTTGAAGTAGCCGTATTCCTAATTCCCTTTGTTATCATCAACATCAGTCTGGCTGTCTTCAACCTCATCCCCGTCGGCCCTCTTGATGGCCAAAAAATCGTTCTCGCTTTACTTCCCCGTGACTTAGCTTACGAGTTCCAGGTGATTATGAACCGCTTCGGCACTCTCATCCTCATCTTCCTGATCTTTCCTTTCTTCGGCAGCTCTCCCGTCATGGCTATTCTCGATCCTGCCATCACTTTCCTTACCCGTCTTTTCCTTCCCGGTCTAAACAGTTTTTGACAATTAAAAGGCCGGCTGTATTAGCCGGCCTTCTCGAAAACAGAACTATTTTTTCACCAGTACTAATGGCATGGGGGTCTGGTCATCCAGGCGTGACAGTGCCGCCAAGGATGGCTTCAGATCAATTTTCCCAGCCTCGGGAAGATAAGGTGCGAACTCAGGGAAAATATCACGGAGACGTTCAATTTCCTTACCATCGAGCTCAATCCGGGCGCCTGCGTGATCATTGGAGACCCAAAGGAAGGGTATCTGCCCTTTGATCATGGTCAGATTAATCTCAAACTCGATACCATCAACCTTTCCGTCTCGAGACACACTAACCATTTCTTCCGAAGGCCAATAACCTTTCTGCTTGGCTGAATACCTCAAAAATACCAGGGTCGGGGCTTGCTGGCGGATCTCGGGATTGTAGTTTGAGACCTTACATTGCGGATTCAAGTCATTATCCCAAGATCCTCTACGAGTAAAGCTATAAGGGCCAGGAATCGAAATTCCCAGTTTCTTCCAAATCTTTACGGCTTTGGCTTTTGCAGCTTCCTCCAGGTTAGTATTCCGAGCAAATGGATTTTTCATTCATCCTCCTCATGTTCAGTTGAATAAACGTGCCTGATGATTAGTATAATTGAGGCTCAAATCATACCACAAAAACACTCAAAAGTCAAGATTATAGGATGATTATCTTATTATGATTACAGCGATCGTTTTCTGGAAATGAAGCTAAACACACCGACGATCAAGAGTAAGGCTCCGAATCCGAACAAGGCTATCTTAAAAACTGTCGATAATGCTCCCCCAATGCCGGAATTAGACGCTGGTTTCTGACCGGCAGCATTTACGTCGCTGGCAGCCGCTGTTGGAGTCGCAGTTATCTTTGGAGTCGGCGTTGGAGCCACGATTAACCCTTCTCCCGGTTTTGGCTGTCCATAATCAAAATTTATCGCTTGCATTGGGCCGGTCAGCAAAACCTGGTTTGAAGGCTTGGTTCCGTAGCCGTCAACTTCTGCAGTCACAAACATATTTATAAACTTTACGTCTGTAGCTGTAGAAAGCTTTCCGTTTTCAATCTGGCCAAGCTGCCTTACTTTTCCATCCGGCTGAGTTACCCAAACCACATATAGATTTTGTTCCGGAGACAGAGCACTTTTAAGATCACGGCAAGTAACCAAAACTTTATATGTTCCGTCAATAAACACACTGGTGCCAAAACAGGCTCCGGTTGAACCATCGCCTTTCATCACCACAACCCCTTCGTTTGCCATTACCGGTTTTGCCAAAACTATTCCACTCAAAACAATTGAAGCTATTACACCGGAAAAAATCTTCTTATTCATACCCTAATTCTACTACAACTGTACAATTTTAGACATAAAAAAAGGAGGGGTGTATCCCCTCCTTCTACTTACTTAAAAATGTAACTCATCACCAGATCGTAATCCGTCTGATTGAGCCGGATGACCACCTGGGAATAATATTCCTGATTTTCCAAAACATCATTCGGGTTAAACTGCCCGCCTTGCTGGAAAAGATCTTCATAGGTCGACCAACCACCAAATTCCTCCATATAAGCCTTGTCCCAGTCAACCTTAAACTGAGGCGCTTCCATGGACTGGTCGGGGACCCACTTGACCTTATTCAGAGGGAAAGTGGTAACCAAATCCCCACCCTGATAAGTCCACCGCACCTTCACGCCCTGGACGGCCGGTTTAGGATTGTTCGCATCGCCCAAATCCACAAACAAGGCCTGCACAACGTACAAGCTCTGCTGGGGCGCCGGTTGGTCCACTTGCATCTTCAGCATGGTGTAGGGCTGATCGAGCTTGGACTGCTCAATCCCGCCTTTAAAAGTTGTGCACGCCGACAGAATTACGATCAGGATAACAGGGATTAACGCCATTCGAGTTTTCATCTTATTCTCCTTCTAAATCAGAATGTGGAAGTCTTGATTAGATTATTGGGACACCAGTGAAATGCCAAAAAGTATCCCAACCATCACTGTTCGACCAGAGATGGAAGCCCAGGGCTTGACAACCCCATTTTCGGTAGCAATCCACCGCAGGAATGTTGCAACAACCATCCGAGTGGTCTTTCTTATTTCCCCAGGCAACCGCATGCATGCGCCTGAATTGCGGGTACAAAATGCTCAATGCCACGTTTTCCGTAGCTGTTGCCGGTCTGAGATTGAGCTTTCTCATCGCCTCAATGATCTCATTTGGCTGAGCAATCTTATTGTGCCGATAAAGAAACACGGCCGATACCGGCGAAACGGGTGGAACCACATTTCGCAGTGATTCCAAAATCTGATAGTAGTACTTCTCCAGATGATCGACAGGTATCATGTCGTTTTTAACAATGGCCTGGTAATTTGACGGCAGTTGGAAAGCAGGTAACGGATATTTCATCTCTGGGCTCCTTTTTAAAGAACGGAAAAAGAATTATTGAGATATGAATCTCAAGTTTTGATTTCTACAGCCAGGATTGTACTACAAACACCACCAAAATACAAGACTATAGGGTAGCCTGATTTAAAAAACCGGAAAGTTCTTTAACCATGTAGCTTCCCTCAAGCTCATATCCTAGCTTCCGGTAGTATTCACGAGTACCTATTGCCGAGATCACGGCCATTTTTTTATATCCTCTCTCGCAAGCAATTTCCTCGGCCTTGGCCATTAGCCTTTTTCCCAGTCCTCTATGCTGTGTCTTGATCCCATCGCTTGTATCTAATTCTGCGACCTGTCCGTAAGCATGCACTTCGCGTACTATTGCCGCCCCCTCAAGCTCTTCAAAAAGCATTTTTTCTTCCTTATCCGGCAAACGGAGACGCAGCATTGCAAACAACTTGTCTGTATTTTCATATGACAGAAAAAGCTCTTTCCCGCCCAGACTCTCTCTTTCATTAATCAGAAGCTTTACTTTTTCATCATAAATTCCATTCCTCACTTCGCGACAACGAATGCATTTGCATTTCTTTCCTTCCTTTTTCAGCTCTTCCTGCAAAACCTGTCTTAAGTTCGTTCTGGCTGTTCCTGCAGATACCCATTTCTTGCTAATATCCCGAATTAATCTATCAATCCGACACCAAACGGGTGTTTGGGCCTTAATTTCTTTTAAAACTCTGATTAGCTTTTCTTCACCATAAGGCACATATTCTCCTCGCTTCCATGTCTCATACATTTCTGTTCCCTTAATCGTCATGGCCGGATAAACTTTCAGGTAGTCTGGACCGAACCGCGGATCCGTAAACATAATTTTTGCCATCTCGATATCTTTTTCGGGAGTTGTTCCCGGGAGATTCGGCATATAGTGATAGCAAATTTTCAAACCGGCATTTCGGCACATTCTTGTCGCTTCGGCCACTTTGTTTAGATCATGTCCCCTCTTAATTTTTTTCAAGATTTCCTCATCAAATGCTTGTACCCCGAGCTGTACTTTAGTTACGCCCAATTCTCTCCATAATTTAATTTCCTTTTCCGTCACCCAATCCGGTCTGGTTTCGATTGAAATGCCTACGATTCTTTTCTCGGCCGTTTCGTTATACTTTTGCGCTTCTTCAAAAGTTTCACTAACTATTCCGTTCACCGCATCAAACATACTTTTGAAAAATTCCCGTTTGTATTTTTCCGGATAACTACCAAAAGTTCCACCAATCACAATCAAATCAATTTTATCGGTGATATGACCTGTTTCTACCATTTGTTTGATTCTTCCCTCTACCTGTTTATAAGGATCAAAATCAAGCAGTTTGGCTCTCTGTGCCGCCGGCTCATCAGATAAATATGATTTCGGCATTCCTTCTTCCAAAGGGCAATAGGTGCATTTTCCGGGACAGAAAAAATACCTCATCATTACCGCAAAAGGCGCCACCCCTGACTGCGTCCTCACTCCGCGGGTCTTCATCGCCTCAATTAACTCCGGATCAATCAAATGCGGCCAAATCTCAGAATTTTTTGGCATTTTATGAAGCTCTTTCGACCAGATCCGACGATAATCCTCGATATTCTCAAGAGTAAGTTTTTCATTGTCTCGTTCGACTAATTTGCCAATTTCCATCATCTATATTGTACTTTACCTTGACCATAATCTTATAAGGTGCTAAACTTTCCACAAATTGAGTGAAAACTCAAGTACATTCAAAAAGGAGACCCAATGCTTCTCGTTGTCGAAATTGGTTTAACTGTCTGGGCATGTTTACGTTTTAGTCAAGCCAAAAAAAGCTGGGCTTTCGGATTGCTCCCTATCCTCATTGGTTTTGTCTGCAGTTTTTGCGCAGGATTCTTCCTCGGCGCTATCGGGGTAGCAGCCAGTACAATTCTCACTTTTGGTATTCTCCTCGACCTCGCCATGGTTGTCGTCCTCATCGTACTCATTGTTAAGAATAAACCGGTCAAATAAGTACATCGCCCTCCCTTAAAACGGAGGGTTTTTAATATAAAAAATCCCTCGGAGAAATCCGAGGGATTAACGTTATTTACTCATATAGCCTTTAGCCAAACTCGTAGCCAAAAGCAAGTTCCGTTCCAGGTGGGTATCCATGAATCTTTGCGCGTCATGGGTCAAAAACACGCGGTTAGTCATAAACTTGACCTGATTCTGCCAACCTTTTCCTACATCATCCCAACCCATTACCGGATTTGAACACACTTCCCGCATCAAACGGGTGGCCATCTCCAAATAGTCTTTGGCATCCGCTCCAATATTGCAGAGGTCTGCATCAGCCAAAAGTTTCTCAATAAGGCCCATTTTCTCTGCTTCTTGATGCATTACCCCATTACCATCAAACCAGACCTTCGTGCCTTCAATGGCCATTTGGGGAATCATAATTTCCGCTTCGGTAAATCCATTTCGCCTCATCGACTCACCCATCAATCGGCCGCTTTCTTGTTCATTCTTTCCTGGGCCTAAGGATTGTTCCACGTCGTGCCAGGCAGCCGCAATGACAAGAAGCAAAATGTAATGCTCTGAAAGACCTGCCATTCTGGCAAGCATCCGCACACATCCCATCACCATGTTCGTGTGCTTTGGGCCATGATAGTAGCGGCCACTTCCTTCGCCATTCCGTTTGGCGACTTCACGAACGCCCTCTTCAATTACCGCAGTGTAGTTTTTCTCCACTTTCCGCCTCCAATATAATTTTCTGAGACAGGAATCTATTTCCCGTCTTTACATTTAAAATATCCAACCAGCATTGGTTCGACAATTTCTGTATCTTTACTAATTACGGGGCTTCCATCAAAGAAAATGGCACACATTACATAATGGATTCCCTTCCTTATTAATCCGGCTTCAGAATCGTCTTTCCAATCGGCTTCATCGTCTTCCAAATATTTTTTATCGAGCGCTCGTAGAGCAGATGAATCGATATTTACATTACATATATCAATATCAATTATCCCCTTTTCAATTAATTTGGTAAGTGTATTAAAGATCAAGTCACCCATTAGAGCAACTTCATTCAAATCATAGTTCAAGGAAGCCTCCTCAGGCATTGATTTTTATATTTTTAAATTACTCGCTATACTACCACAAAACCCAGTTGCTACAATATATATGTGCCCAACTCTCAAAAAATAATTACTTCAGTAAAGAATACATATAACGAAATCGGGAAGGAATTTTCTTCCTCCAGACAGTACATTTGGCCTGATATAAAACCATTTTTGGACAAAGTCAAACCTGGATCATCTGTCCTTGATGCGGGTTGTGGAAATGGCCGTCTGCTAATGGGCCTGCCTAAAGATCTCAAATATACCGGCCTTGATATCAGCAAAGCACTCCTATCCGAAGCCGAAAAGGCCTACCCCAATCATAAATTTATCGAAACGGACATCACCAAGGAGCAAATCTGGAAACACCTTCCCCAGTTCGACTACATTTTTTGTATCGCCGTCCTTCATCACATTCCTTCCGAAGAAAGTCAGTTATTTTTACTTAACCAAATTAAAAAACATCTCAAACCCAAAGGAAAAGTCCTTGTCACCGCCTGGAATCTCTGGCAGCCAAAGTATCTCAAATACCATCTTGACCTCAAAACCAAGTTCCAAAACCCACATTTCGTCTACATTCCCTTCCAAGGCAAACCACGTTTCTGCTTCGCCGTCACCATTCCCTATCTAAAACGGCTTATCACAGCCTCTAACCTAAAGCTAAAGGTCAGCAAATCCCCACGTAACTACCTAATCTCCAACTAGCCGGATTGACTTTGTTTACAAGGCTATGAGATAATATCCACGAACTTATATGCTCCTTAAATTTGTACAGAAAGGTTCGAATGGCTACAGCCGATCCAAAAAGAGGTAAAGATGGATTCTTATAACAAAATTCTATTAGACACAGAACAAATAGTTTTATCGCATCCGCTCTGCACTCTATTTCACCGATCAGCCTGGTTTTCATCCCTCCGTTTGGAGGAAACCGGCTTTTTCACTCATGACAAAGGCGAATATATCCGCAATACCCATTTAACTGTCGCCCTGGACCCCGATTCACGAAAACTGGTAGATTTGCTTGATCCCGGCAATCCCCGCACCGAAGTCGAATATGCTAACTGGCTCGTTAAAACTTTCTGCTGGCGCAACATGGCAAATGTGCGCAGACGGAAAATTCACCAAACCTACACCGGCAAACTTCCCCCTGAAATTCTTGAGCTGCCGAGAATGGCTCCGTTCTTGTCACAATTCCCTGAATTTGAGCTCGGTGGCACTACCCTCTGTATCTATGGGAAAAAAGGTGGCTGGAGCTACTACTTCGATAATGCCGAATTCAACCTCAACACGATCTGCGTCAGCCCGGATTTCTACGGACTTCCCACACAGCTTTTGCAAATCGTCACCCAAACATATTACATGGGAATATATCCGGTAAAAGTTGGTGGTGAATTGATCAATGGCTGTTTTGAACTAATCGCCAAGGAAGGCCATCCGAGCTTGATCGGTGTCGCCGGCTTTATCGAAGATTTGGTAAGTCCGCTGGGCTATGATGCTCAGGAGTTAGCCGGAGAATTCATCCTTGGTAACCCCCAGCCTTTATTTGCTGCCCTTTCGCAAGCCAATCCTTTAGCTCCGGCTCTTCTCACCTTCATTTCTGAAGAAGCCGATGACACCGATACGTCAATCTGCCGCATCGATGTCATGCGCGCCTTGGATCTCTGCGGAAATAACGAAGAATAACTTGCCCACCACTAGGTGGGCTTTTTTTTACCTTGACACACCGCTCAATTTTTGGGATACTAAACTATGCCCAACGACGATCTTGGTACATTCCCCATGCCACCTCAAACTGGCTCCGCACCCGTTGAACCTGTCGTCCCAGACCAAACAGCTGTTACTCCCCCAATTTCACCATCAACCCCGGTAACCTCACTTCCTGAACCCGAAGACCTAAGCATCTCTGCCGCTCCGACAACAACTTCACCGGAACCTACACCCCCTGCAACCCCAACCAACGTTTATTCAAACCCAGCCGATATTGCACCAATTTCATCCCCTCCAGTGACTCCGGCTTCAACCGCCTTTGAAGAAACCCCCGACGAAATCCCCTCCATGGCTTCGCCTGCTCAAACAGAAAACACTGTTGAAAACACTCCGGCTCCGGAAGCTCCTTCCCTAACGCCTCAATCCCAGTTCGAAGAATCTCCCCAGGACAAACTTGTCCAAGCCAATGAGGATCTTATTGAAAAACTAACCCAACCGGAAATTATCCAACCAATGCCTTCTCCGGAACCTACTCCAGTCATTCCCGCACCGGCTGGCATACCTCCAAAGTCCGGTGGATCACTTGCACCGGTAATAATCATTGTTCTTCTCATCATCGCCGGCGTTGGCCTGGCCGCCGCAGCTTATCTTTCGGCTCAAACAAACAAACTAAAAACCCAGCTTTCGCAAATTACTCAAACCCTACAGGAACAACAAACAACTCTTACTCCAACGGCCACTCCGACAGTCTTTATTATTCCAACTCCAACAAGCGCTATCACCCCCACTGCCACCCAAGGAGCGACTATTACCCCAACCCTCACGCCCACGCCCACAATTCTCTTCACTAATAGTCTTCTTCCTCTAAAAAATGCTCCCATGGCTCTTCAAGTTGCCATCAACCATTCTCCAAACGCCCAGCTGATCCTCATCAAAGTTGACAATGCTACCGATCCTGCCACTGCCGTCACAAAATATTTCTTCCGCCAAGATTTAACCACAAAAACATATTTCTATGTGGCCGTTACCGGTATCGGCACCCCGGAAGTCGTTGATAAACAAATTTTTGTCACCCCTGACGACAACATTCCCTCGCTAAACGATGCGATCCTCAGTAATAGTCTCGGTATTGAGCTCAGCGACGCCCTCGCTATCGCCCTCGCCCAATGTGCCAATCAACCCATCTGCGCCGCTGCCCCCACCAAAGCCCAATATATCAAGACCGGTGCCGGAATTATCTGGCAGGTATCGCTATACACAAACGGGCTTGCGGCAAACCCTCTCACCATCCAGACAAACGCCACCACCAAAGCCATTCTTTACAAATCTCCTGAATTCGCCAATAAATAGCTTTCTAGCCGTGGATTAAGCCTGTATTTGACACTATGGGTTACCCGTGGTAAACTTGCGCCCATAAGTTCATTTCAATTCTGTAGGAAAAAATAAAGGAAACAGGAGTCTCTCATGGATAAAATCTTGGCGGTTCTCTTCTTACTTTTCTGGCTTTGGGGTTGGCTTTTAATCTGGCCTATCTCCAAATCACACCTCCGTAATACGAACAAGGGATTTTTATTCGCCCTGATCTGCGCGGTAATGTTCCTTAGCCTAGACATGGCCATTTCGAACACAACCACGCACTTCAATACCATGGCCGGACTATTCTCCATGGTGACTGCGCTCCCCTGGATTTCTTTGGTATCGATCGCCTTAGGATTTGTCGGCTCCATCGTGGCGCGGGTAATCTTAAAAGAAAACTCCGATAATAAGGACAGCGCATGGGCGTGTGCATTCATCTACGCTCTTGTCGGAGTGTTAACCAGCTTCGCGGTCTATATCTTACTTATGCTTGTCGCGGTCGCGATCCCGGCAGTAATTACCTCCGTATTTCATTAAGATTAAATGGTGCCCCCAGGGCACCATTTTTTTATGGAAAATTAATATTTATAGATTTGTAACCACCTTACCGATTTCGGAAACTTTTCTTTTTCCCAGATCGACATCGGTCCCCGGCACACTATTCCCGCTCATCCCTACTGTTTTAACATTTTTTGCCGTATCTCGGATTTTTCTCAACATAGCCATTCCATCAAATCCTTTATATTCGTCTTCGTTTAAATTTCCATCCAACACTGCCACATCTATTCCCATTTCCTCCAATTTCTCAATTATTTCCATCGCCTCCTCAATTGTTCTTGCCGTCGCCACTACGGAATGGCCTGCTTCCTCAAGATATATTTTTATAAACTTCTGCCAGGTCTCATCATCCTCCGCTACAAAAACTTTTGCTTTTTCTGGTGACATAAGCCGATTCTACGCCAACTATTTCAACTCATCAACATACAAAGTAGTCCCGGAAAACTGCCCTGTTACCGATACAGTTTGGCCAATATATTTTGTTAAATCGATAGTTCGGCTGGTAATTTGTGTCATTATTCCATTGTTGTTTAACTCAATTACATTTCCGGCTACTACCACTTTCCCCGTTAACGTTTTTACCGGAGATTCCTCAACTGTATTTGTTTGGCTCGCGGGCAAACTGCCACACCCTCCCAAGAGCACTCCCAAACCCAATACTGCAATCAAAGGGGTCATTCCAAAAACTTTCTTCATATATCCACTTTACCAAAAAATAAACAAATTTTTCCCATAAAAAAACCGAGCACATTTCTGTACTCGGTCATTGTATTATTCCTTTCCGCTACCTTCTTCACCATCGGTGAAGTAAAACGTAAAGGGATTTAATTTCCCAGGTTCCAATTCCTTACCCTGCTCTCCCAACTTCAAAAGAGCCTCAATCGCAGCTTGGTAATGAGTAGGATCCTCTGGGGTAAAATTTGGAGGAAGCTCAATTTCTGGTGCAAGAATGGTATACGTTTCACATTCGCCCTTCTTCTCATGCATTGACCCCGAAGGTTCAAGCAAGTAAGGTAGAAGCAGGCGAACACGACGATCTTCGCCGTCTGTCATTACGTGGCTCTCGAACATTGACAGCCGGACCAGTTCCATTTGCAGAGACAGTGTTCTGGAAAAAACCGCCAGTCCTAATTCGCTGTAAGCTTCAATGAAGATCTCGTGGTTGTGTCTCCACATACTCAGTGCGTCACACACATTCTGAATCGCTTTACGAATCGGAACTATGTTCTTATGAACCCGCGCGTTTTCCTCATCCGAAACGTCAGGCAGCATCTTTTTATACTCTGCCATTAAGTCGACGAGTTTCAGGACTTCCTGGGATGCAAGGTCCGCAACAGTCTCAAGGCTAAGAGAATTGTAAAGTTCAATAACGTTCTGATCGGTTGTCATGATTTCTCCTCCAAGGGATTTGATTAGATATCAAAAACGAGTGTTTATCTGAATTGAAAAGAACTGTCCTATAATACCACACTTTAGCCTCAAAGTCAAGCTGCCGAGAGCAGGGTTCGAGTCTTTCGGTCTCGTCTGCTGACTCGCCTCGGATCGCGCCTCGGTGCCGTCGCACCTCCGGCAGTTCGGACCCCGCTACAGTGTCAAAATAAAAACATCACCACGAGGGTGATGTTTTTATTTAGTGCCGAGAGCAGGGTTCGAACCTGCGTAGGCTTGCGCCGCGGGTTTTACAGACCCGAGTATTTGACCACTCTACCATCTCGGCAAAAATTGAAATGGATCAGAGAGCCGTCGTTGGGGCTCGAACCCAACACCTCGTTCTTACCAAGAACGCGCTCTGCCAGATGAGCTACGACGGCACAAAACACAAGTTCTATTTTACCTTATATTCAGCCTAAATATGAAGCCACTATCAAAGACACTTAATAAGTTAATCCAAAGGTTTATTAAAACCTTCGTCATTAACATAGGCCACCACCAGATCTTCAATTCTCTTGATTCCCTTTTCGTCATCAGTTGCAGTCAAAGCCGCAATCTCAAACAAAGGATCTTTAGTCTCCAAAACTTCAGTAAGATATAGTTTTTCCTCTTTTCTAATCGGTCTAATGCGGACTTTTGCCCCTTTCATGTTTTCGAAACCAGCCCATTCGTTTGCCAGCGTTCCCTCGCAAACAAACTTCATATACGCTTCATAACTTTTCACCGCCTCCATCAGTTTCTCATCATCTTCTTTTGTCACCTCAACCCACAGCCGGAAACCAACCCCGTTTTCAAATGCTTTTAGTGGTAAAACGGCCCTCGCCAGGACAAAATATCTCTTTCCGCCCCACTTACATCTTGAACCGGTACTACTCATTTCAAAATCCTCAGGCAGTCTGCCATTTATGCGCAAATAATCGGAAATATCCTTCGGGTATTGCGCCACCAAATCACTTTTTTCCATTCCTTTATTAATATTAATAATAAAAAAACTTGAGCCACCTCTGAGATTCGGACTCAGGACCTCCTCTTTACAAAAGAGGCGCTCTAACCAACTGAGCTAAGGTGGCACTCCACTATTTTATCTTAAAACCCTAAAACAAGCACCACGATATATCTACTTGCCTCAATTACCACTTTATGATAAACTATAAGCCACACATTGACAACTCGTGCCTATTCTTTTTCCGTTCCAAAAGGAGATATTTCGTGAAGATCAAGCCTATTTCTATCGTTGCTTTGCTGGCTTTGGCCGGTACCCTGCTATTTTCCGCCTGCGGCCCAGCACAAAAACCGGAACCACAAAGTAAACCCGTTCCTTTGCTGGAAACGTTCCAGGTTCCGGACAATCTTAAGCCTTGGATTCATGACGACCTGTTCCAAGGCAGTTTCAACTCCACGGCCTCCATTTCCACCGACAATGAACTAACCGACTTTGATAAACCAATTCAAAATCAAGGGGGCATACTCGGAGAAACAGTTATTCTGGATTACTTCTGGGATATCGACTCTATGAAGACACTTCCCGGAAAATGTCAATATATCGAGAAGGCAGGCTTCGTTGCCATCGATCCCAAAAATCGAACCCCCTCCGATCCTATCGGCGCCAGATGGTGCTATGAAAACATCAACGGCGTATCCGTTGTCTACAAACCATCATTAAATAACCACTGTAATTACGAGACACCTGGGATTCTTGACTGCACCGATTATTATTTCCCGGACTATAGCAACAAAGTTTCACTCTCATTCCGCCTGGACGAAAACAGTAAGACTTTGTCCTTCACCTACAAGGGGAGCTCCGTATCTCCCGATGAGCGCCGGGAGTTCCAAAACTTCCTGGACTACGAAAAAACCAACTTCGTACTTCCCGTTAAAATTGATCCGGGATCAAATTATATGTTTCCTCTTCCCTGACCCATCATTCAACCAAAAACCCGCCCACTAGGCGGGTTTTTTAACGCAATAAATTTTTCTTTACTTATAATCTGCCCCAATTATCACTAGCAAATCAGCATTAGCCGGTTTAGTTTCCGAAGATGATGTCGCCACCACTCCACTCACCATCTGAGCAAACTGGGCCGCCTGACTCCCCCATTTGCCCGTTAAGTCGATTACTTGAGTATTTGCATAATCACTGGATTTTGCGGTTGCCTTCGAGACTACAGATACTCCTGCAATCTTTGCATCGGCAATTCTCGTCGCCAAAGTATTCGTTACCCCTGTATTTTTCGAACCATTTACCAATGCCACTCTCAAGGGATGATTGGCATCTACTCCGGAAATCGTCATGGCATTCTGACCAATATTGACCGGAATAACATCTACAATCACATTTTTTGCCGGGTCATAAAGATAAGCTTTCTTTTCATTTGTATAGATAAGAATTTTGTCGCCATTTTGGGCGTTGGCAAATGCCGGTTGGTCTTTAAGTTTAGAAATGTCTGTCACTGTCGCCACGACCGGCTGTTCATTCTGGGGTAGCACCACCAGCTTCCCTACTTTTGCTACGAGAGCTGCCACCTCTTCATTTGCAGTCACTTGTGGATTTTGGAGTTGTACAATCTGGGCCAAGAGTTTTTTATTATCATTCCGAAGCTTCTGTCCGTAATAAAAACCTCCTGCAGACAAAATTATAATCACCGCGATTAAAAAAACTTTTACTTTATCCATAATTGTATTATTTACTACTTTTTAATAAAAATCAACAATCAATAATAATTATTACAAATTGCCACTCATACTAGCCTCTTGAGTTGGTGTCACTGTCGGAGAAATTAATAATGTTGGAGTCGGAGTTAGAACCGGTGATGGGGTGGCAGAATCAGTCGAAACTGGTGAAGGAGTTATCGTATCAATCAAGGTTGGAGTAGGTGTGGCGGTTGGAATTACTGTAGTCGTTGGAGCCGGAGTTATTGTTCCTCCCCCATTACTGACGCTGCTATTGGCATCGGCAACCGCGATAGCCATCCATGAGAATCTAATATCCATTGAAGTACTTCTTGATAGTCTGACCTTGAATCCTTTTGTATTGACATCGGCGATTGCATATGTCGGTAAAGTATTCATGTCGACTGCACCGGCAATCTGTAAAGTCGCGTTCACTACCGGCTCATTGGCATATTCTTTATCGAAAGTTACTTGCACTTCACTGTCTCCACTCTTCACGATGGCGAATCCTGCCGTGTCCTTATTGAATGTCGGTCTGCCCAGGAAGGCGACATCGTTGTGGAATATTACTTGTCCAAAGAACTCGGCTGTGTTCTTAAATATGTTTCCAATGGCACTGGAAATAAGGTCAAGAATATTTGTCTCTGTCGGCGTTGTGGTTGCCAATTGAGCCGATGATGTCGATACTCCCGCCACTTGATCGCTTAACAAACTTAATTTATTGGCAAGAATATCCAGTCCTTCGATTCTTCTCGCTTTTAGAGTATCCACTATCAGAGTTCCGGACAGAGTCGCGTCTCCTGTTGAACCAATCATTACATCTTGGTTTCCATTACTATCAGTCATCGTGAAGAGTCCGCTTGCATTAATATCTTGAGCTGTCAATTTCGGAGTAATTACTTCCAATCCGGCCGTCACTCTGTCTGTCAATATTTCCGACAAGTCAGCCGGTTTGCTCGAGACTTGATCTTTTTGTGACAGCAGATTGTTTAGAACTTGTGAACTGTAATTAGCGCTTGTACTATCAAGACCGATCATTACATCTGCAAGTTTTGCACCATTGCTCACGCCGGTTTTCACAAATGCCAATACTTGTCCTTCGGCTGGGCCGCTAAAGTCGCTCATAGCCATGCCGATAATTGATCCGGCTTTGACTGCTTTCATGGCCACGCCCGGTGTTGAAGATGTCGCCAAAGGATCACCGGCTTTGATAGGTCCATTTTCTGTATTTACTTTCACCGGCACTCTTCCGGAAAGGGCTAAGGGTACTTCTTTAACTCCTTCTTGATCTCCCGTTCCGCCAATTGCTAATGCCGGTTGAGTTGAAATAATTCCGAGTACCTGGCCATCGTAAGTCTTAGTAGATTTTTTCACTCCTGATTTTAACGATGAATCAAGCTCGACAACATCTCCCATAGATATTGATTGGTCGTTGGTCGAATACACTTCAGCCAAGTCCGCTCCTGATGCACCAATTTCTTCTATCGTTAACGTTGCTTGAGGTACAGTTGCATTTGTTGCCGCAGCACCATTGCCATCAGCTAAAGCTGCACAAATTGTATACGATTGTGCTGCCGTAGTTGCCGGACTATCAATATAACTAAATGGTACGTAGTGACTTTGGACTGGATCAGAGATGAGATCAACTAAAGCTGTTCCCACTAAAGTACCGGCACAACTACCACTTCCACGGCGAACACTAACCTGGATTTCAGCATTGGTGTCCTCACCGCCGGTTGGGTTTGCATAGTAAACTGCTCCTGTAACCAATATTCTGGATGCGGTTGAAGTTGGAGTTAAGGTAGGATTTGGTGTTAATACTTCAATTGCGGTTCCAAGGGTAGGATAGGTTCCGGGTGTCGGAGTTGACGCAGTCGTGTCATTGACAGAATCGACAGATGCGTTATGAATACAATCTTTCCAAGCACTGTTCTGGAAACATCTAAATTTATTTAAATTAGAATTGTAATACATAGCACCATTTGTTCCGGTCGGATCCCCTGCAGTATTTTTTACATCCATCACTAAAAGATCTGGTGTTCCGTTTCCGGTTCCACCGGCGCCAATTTGAACATTACCCGTAGTCCCTGTTCCGGCCACTTGTAAACTTATATTTCCGGTTCCTGAATTAATTGTCGTCGTTGAAGTAGTATTTGTGGAACCAAGGACAACCGTTTTATTTCCAGCGCCATTGCCGATGGTGATTGATTGTGCCCCCGTTCCACCATCTATTGTGATTGATCCGGTTTGTGCGCCACTTGCATTACCAATATTAATTGTTCCGGTGGTCATGGCCCCACCGATGTTGACTGACCCGGCAGTTTGAGCGTTCGCTAAATTTAAGGTTGTTGCTCCTGAACCATTGGCAATATTTAAAGTGTTTGTACCGGATGAGCTTCCTAAGGTAATGGTTCCTGTCTGTGCTGTACCGCCCACAGTAATTGTTCCGGTAGTCATGCCATTTCCAACACTGACTGCTCCGGCTGTTTGGACATTGGCAATATTGGTAGTACCGGCACCACTTCCGTTAGCAATATTTACAGTTTGTGCTCCGGATGATGAACCAAGAGTAATATTTCCTGTTCCAGCAGCGGCACCGATTAGGATGGCTCCGGTCGTCTGTGGAGTCAAAGTGATTGCATTTCCACTTCCACCTTGAATTAGAGTTGTATGAGCTGCGTTACCCACGCTTCCGATTGTTATTCCTACAGTTCCGGTTGTTGTTCCGGCAGTACCAATTGCAATTGTATTTGTTGTTCCTGTTCCAGGAACTCCATTACCAACATTTATTGCTTCTCCACCCGACGTAGTCGATGTTCCATTGCCAATATTAACTGTTTGCGTCGCGGCTGTTAGATTTCCAGAACCGATATTAATAGTGTTTGTCGCTGTAGTGGACTGACCCAAGGTAATTGTTCCCGTCTGTGCCGTTCCTCCATAAGTAAGTGTTCCGGTGGTCATGGCTGTTCCTTCAGCTAATGATCCCGCTGTTTGACCGGTACCAATGGTAATCACATTTGCAGCAGTTCCATCTGCGATATGAACTGTCTTGATTCCTGTGTTGCCCGTTCCCAAGTTAACAGTTTGTGCTCCGGTTCCGCCGCCGAAAGTGATGGTTCCTGTTTGCAATCCGGTTCCACCTATTGTTATAGTTCCGGTTGTCATTCCCGCGCCCATATTTACAGCTCCGGCTGTTTGGACATTTGCCAAATTTAAGGTTGTAGCACCTGAACCATTAGCGATAAACACATTATTTGTTGCCGATGAAGAGCCTAAGGTTATGTTTCCGGCTTGAGCCGAGCTACCAATGAGAATTGTTCCTGTATCATTTCCGATGGCAGTGTTTCCAGTTGATGATGTGTTTAGATTAAGAGTCGGTGCTGTGATTGCTGCAGTTCCTGAAGTTAAAGTTTCCGTTAAGGCTGTTAGACCTGTTGAATTAATTGTTCCCGATGTTGAAGTCAACGATAAAGCTCCTGTCGTCAT
>CAISLM010000018.1 GCA_903886255.1 Candidatus Collierbacteria bacterium | reverse complement strand
TTCCACGCAGACCATCTAATTTGGTGAAACGGGTAGGTTTAACGTTTTCCATGATTGTATTTTATTCCATGATAGGTCCACAGAATGTATAAATAAGGGTAATTAATAAGGGCAAACAAATAAGGGATAAATCGTTTGGTTAGGTTTAACCATTTGTTAATAAAGTGAAAGTGGCTTTTGAAGCTGATAAAAAGTTTTTGTGTGGGTCTACTGAATGAAGATGAAGTTTCGTGTGCAACAACTACAGTTGGATCCAATATGATCTTTTTTCCTGCTCTCCCGGCGGTGAGACAATAATCGACATCTTCAAAGTACATAAAATATCCTTCGTCTAGTAGCCCCGACTTTTTGAAGGTATCAGTACTTATTAGAGCGCAAGCGAAAGTAACGAACTCGGAGATTATCGGATTTAAATTTTTTACCGATGATAAATTTCTGTGTTCCGGTTTGGCGTACTTCCAATTTACCTGGCCTTCGAGACCAAAGATTTTTTTACCCTTTTGGGTGTGATAGATCGCCGGCGCAACTATTCCAACTTCCTTGTCGGCAAAATGTTTAAGCAATGGAACAAAGAAATCATGACCAATCGTTACGTCTGGATTGATAATTAAGATGTATTCACTGTCAGTTTTGAGGATTTTTCTTATTGCCTTATTATTCCCGGCTGCAAAACCTACATTTGTGGAAGAACTTATGTAGTTAATCCCAGGAAAAAGCTTTTTGAACTTTGCTTCTATTGTTTTGTCCGGTGAGTTATCGACAATATAATAGTCAATTTCTTTTCCGGCATCAGATTTCCTCAGCGCCTCTATACAACTAATCGTATCGTTTGAGTGCTTGTAATTTAGGATTATCGCTGATATTCGGTGAGACATCTGATATATTCTAACTCAATGACAAAGCAGCTTCGAGCAGCAGTTGAGGTAATTATTAGTTGTTTGGATAAACCCAAGCGAATTTTGGAGGTCGGATCCAGACAAGCCGTTAATCAAAACGACTTGGCAGACTTGAGGAATTTACTCACTGACAGCAAATATATCGGTTTGGATATGCAAGAGGGACCCGGTGTAGATATTGTGGCTAGTGCAGAAAAAATTCCTTTTGCAGACAAAACGTTTGATCTTATTTTTTGCCTGGAGACTCTAGAACACGCAGAAAGACCATGGTTAGTCTGCGCCGAGATCGAGAGAGTGCTTAAGCCAAATGGGATAGCAATCGTTTCAAGCCAGCAAAATTTTCCCATTCATAAACATCCGTCTGATTATTTTCGGTATACACCATTTGGGATGAGAGCATTGTTTCCAAAACTTACACAGAAGTTAGTTTTTGCCATCTCTCCCCCGTTTGATGACGAAGTAAAGCTTAACCCGCAACATGTAGTATTGATTGGCAGCAAAACAAATAATGATAAGTTATTTTCAAAAATAAAAAGAGCCTTAAGAAAAAATATCGGTAAGATCTCAGTTCACAAACCATATTCTCACCGACTGCAGGAAATAATTAGACTTTTAAAACGAGCTGTAAATGAAATATCTTTTAGACAGGAAATCGAGTTCTTTGAATGAAGTACCGGTACGACGAGTTTAACCATAACAAATTTGAATCTCACAGATTGGCAATTGATTTGATTGATAACAATGCAAAAGTTCTAGATATTGGTTGTGCTACCGGATATTTTGCCAAAGAACTATCGAAAAAGAATTGTGAGACTTGGGGAGTTGATTGCGATGAGGTCGCCGTTAAAAAAGCAAGTAAGTATTGCAAAAAAGTAATTGCCAGAAATGTTGACGAAGTCAAAACTCTACCTTTTCCCAAAAACTATTTTGATTATGTGATCATATTGGACGTGATCGAACACTTACTTCATCCGGAAAATATACTGGAGATTATTAAACCTTATTTAAAAGAAGATGGGAAAATAATTGTATCGGTTCCAAATATTGCACACGCATCAATTAGGTGGATGCTGGCAAAAGGTGAATTTGAATATACTTCAACAGGAATATTAGACAAAACTCATTTACATTTTTATACTAAAAAAAGTTTCGAAGAGATACTAAAAAAAGCAAAATATAAAATATTGAAACTTTCACCGACAAACGGAATGTGCAAAGTCCCCTTTCTGTATAAAATCACCGATAGGTTACCGGCTTCTTGGCAATACAAAATCGCTTGCAGTCAACCAACTCTATTTGGATTTCAATTTATTGCTTTGGCAAAGGTCCGTTAATTCTGGCGACCTCAAGGTGAAATTGCCGCCAGGTAACGATCAATATTGATGGAACTGTTATACAGACGCTAGCAAGGAAACCATAGGCTACTCCAAGTGCTCCCATTGATCGAATAAGGAATAAGGAAAAAATAATTTCCAGGGAAACTGTTAGGACACCAAAGAAAGATGGAATTTGGGGCTTGTTTAAACCCTGGAGTAACGCTGTCGGGACAGGGGTAAGGGAAACCAGAACAAAATAGAAGCTGAGCACTTTCAAAATTGGATAAGCAGCATTAACAACGACCGAGTCTTTAAGCCACCACAAAAGGAATGGTTGACCGATGGTGAAGGAAAGAATAACGGCTAAAATTCCTCCCATGAAAGTTAGCCCTTCGATACCAAGAATTAGAGATTTTAATTTATTGATGCGATCCTTTTCCAACAAAGAGGCACTGAGAGGAAAAAATGCTTGAGCAAATTGGGAAACTACTCCGGCGCCCTTACCGACAATGCTTTGGGGAATACTAAAAGCAGTAATGGCACTGGCAGAGGCCATAGCACCAAGAACGAAGTTGCTGAACTGGCTTTCGACCTGACCGGCCAGAGTACCAATAAAATTTCTTAGCCCGAACGAAAAAAGTTCCTTACCGGTATTTTTGTCGTAATTGGGAACGAAGTCTGTTCCGGAGAAATGTTTTAGTGAGTAAAAAATCATGAAAATAAAAGTGAGAATGTGGAAAATTAGCTGAACAAAAAATAGTATGGCAACGTTAGGATAAATTCCGGAAACGAAAGCAGAAACTAGAGTATTGGCGGATCCAACCAACAAAGTTTTTGAGTTGAAAATGTCAAACCGCTGTTCCGCTTGGGGTAAATTTAAAAGATGCGTGTTTAAGTGATTGATGAATACGATTAACCCCAGGAAAATAATCGACCAGTTTATCGTTGCTCTATCCAGATACGAAAATAAGGGCATTGTATTCGAAAGATAAAGAAGGATGCCGAGGATACAAACAAAAATAATTAGAGCCAGACCGATAAAGATGGCAAATGAAGTTTTCCAGGTTTTTACTTTTTCTTCTCTAGTGCTGCCGGGAAGTGAAAGCTTGCGGACCACTGCAGTGGAAATACCAAAATCAAATACTGCCGCGAGAGCAATAAAAGAAGATAAAAAGATATAAACTCCAAAAACATTACGACCTAAATTGTGAAGGAGAAGGGATATGGAAAAGAAACTGGCAATAAGTAAATAAAAATATCCGGCTAGATTAAAACCGGTATTTTTAATTAAAGTTCGTTTTATAGACATATTGTGAGAGAAAAAGGCCTTAAATGGCTAGATAATTATAGACTAGTTAGGTTTCCAATTGATGTAAAATGGGAGCTTGAATGAAAACCAAGTTTCTTCTTATTAATGCAATAGACATAACACAGGCGTTGCAGACTTCTCTCCCTCCGTTGGGTTTGGGTTATTTAGTCAGCTCTCTTAGAAGTAAATTTGGAAATGATTTGATCGACTACAAAATAATTGATAGAGATGTTGGCAAAGAAATCGCCCGATTTAAACCGGATATTGTGGGTATCACAAGTGTATCTCAGAACTATAACTATGCCATTAAGTACGCAAAAATGGCCAAGAAGAACAAAATTCCGGTGTTGATTGGCGGAACCCATATTACTGTTTTGCCAAATACTTTAACTAAAGATATGGATATTGCCGTCATCGGGGAAGGTGAAGAAGCAATTAAAGAGATTTTTTCCTTATTTTTGGAAAAAAGAAAGTTCGAGAAGAAAAATTTGGCCGGAATAAAAGGAATAGCATTTTGGGATGGAAAAAGAATTAATCAAACCAAAAAAAGACCTCCTATTGCGAAGATGGATTCAATCCCTAATCCAGCTAGAGATTTAATGAAAATTGAAAAATGTACTCATGTGTTTTCATCCAGAGGCTGCCCTTATCGATGTATTTTTTGCGCCTCTTCAAGGTTTTGGAATAGTACCAGGTTTTTTTCTGCCAGATATGTTGT
>CAISLM010000017.1 GCA_903886255.1 Candidatus Collierbacteria bacterium | reverse complement strand
TTTCCTGCCACTGTGACTGAAAAATCAATCTCCAGATCCCTTAAAAATAACTCTTTTTGCGAAGGAGACATTAACCCGGTAATATATCCCATTAATTCACTCGAAGTCATCACTCCTGGATCTGCAAACGGAACCAAATTCCCCATGACACGAAAAGTGGGAAGTGTATCGGCAACCAAATGAAGATCGGAAGCATTTCTTTCGGCACCCATTGTTAATAAGTCTTTGACTAGATTCGTATTTTTTTCCATTAAACTTGAGCTACTCTAATAACTTCCTCAAGGGTTGTTATACCATCGAGAACCTTAAGATATCCGTCTTGTTTCATGATGATCATTCCGTCGTCAATTGCCGCATTTTCAACAGTAGTTGCGTCAGATCTTTCCATCACTAATCTGGCTATTTTTTCCGTAACTTTAAGAACTTCGTAAATTCCAATTCGACCATAAAAACCTGATCCTCCACATTTATCACATCCTTCGCCCTTATAAAGCATAAACGCTACCCCATTTTTATCAGCTGCAGCCGCATTAACTGGGTTTGACTTCACCCAACCATCAAACAATTTTCCCAAAACATTCTTCATGTCATCAACTACTGCCTGTTCCGGAACATAGGTTGTTTTACACTTATCACAAATAGTACGCAAAACGCGCTGTCCAATAATGGCGGTCATTGTCGAAGATAGTAAAAATGGTTCAGCCCCCATATCGAGTAAACGCGGAAGAGCACCGGCAGCAGAATTAGTGTGAACTGTTGAAAAAACCAAGTGTCCGGTCAAAGCGGCTTGCACAGCCAGATCTGCAGTTTCATCATCACGAATTTCACCTACCATGATGATGTTCGGGTCTTGCCGTAAAAATGAACGTAATCCTGAAGCAAATGTTAGTCCCGCCTGAGGATTAATCTGAACTTGGTTAACACCACCAATTTGATACTCTACTGGGTCCTCAAGCGAAACAATATTTACTTTTGGCGAATTAACCATCGTCAGAATCGAATACAAAGTAGTCGTTTTTCCGGAACCTGTAGGCCCGGTTGCTAAAATAATTCCGTGTGGAATTCTGATTGCATCTTCCAAGGTGGTCAAAGCTTTTCCTCTTAATCCAAGTTCCGAAAGAGTTGGCACTTTGTCTGTTTTTTTAAGGAGACGCATAACGATCTTTTCACCATTGACGGTTGGTAGGGAAGAAATACGCAAATCGACTTCGCCATATTCAGATTGAAAATTAAACCGACCATCCTGAGGAATTCTTTTCTCATCAATTTTCATTCCCGCCAGAATCTTGATACGTGATACCAAAGAAGCATGATATTGTTTATCCAAAGTTAATTTTTCTTGCAAGATACCATCGATGCGATAACGCACCCGTGTAATATTTTCCATTGGCTCAATATGAATATCGGAAGCACGTAGTCTAATAGCATGTTCCAAAATCTTACGAACAATCTCAACAATTTTTGGCTCCTTTATTATTTGAGAAATTGTGTCCGCCGTTACCAAACGGACGCCTTCTTCCTCTACAACCTCGTTGCCTCTTTTTAAAACTCCGGAAATTTCTCCTGAAAGACTTTGACTATAAATATTTGCGATTAAGTTATCTAAATTCTCTTTGGAAGTAAGAAGCGACTTAACTGTAAAGCCTGTCCTTTTTTGAAAGAAATCGACAATAGACAAGTCTTCAGGCTTCACCATGATTAAACTCAGTTCTTTCTTTTCCTTATCCAAAGACATAGGCACTACTTGATATGTTCTTGCCAGATCAACGGAAATTAGGCTTATCAAGTCAGGATCAATCGAAATTTTACTTTCCGCAAAATAAGGAATGCCTAAAACTTTAGCCTTCGCTTCAGCCAAATCAGTCTCATTGACCAATCTTTTTTCAATAAGTAACGCCGTTAAACTCTTTCCTGTTGTTACCGCCTCAATCTTTAAACTATTTACTCTTTCCTCTGTCAGTTTTCCCGACGAGACAAGATAATCCAGTAGGGCAGTTTCCTGATAATCCATACTTAAATATAACATTTCCAAAATAAATAAAACTATATTCAAGCATCATAGTGAAGTGAAGCGAACTATGAGCGAATATAAGAGGCTCTGTACTCAGAGTGCCGAAGTCAGTTTCGTGACGAACCTGACGTAGGCCGGAATGCGCAGAACGACATTTCGATAATGAATATTATCGAAAGGATGACGAGCAAGCTCTTATAGCATTTATCTATTGTTTAATCAGCCTCCAAGAGCTGATCAAAAAATCGCCAAAGGCCAACTTAATATTTACATTCGTAAATCTGATTTTGGCCAGGCAATCTATCGCCATGTCTAATATTTTTAATCTATTTTTATTTACCTCTAAAGACAGTCCGGATTTCAACTTCTGGATAATAGTCTCAAGTGTAATTTCCATGTCCTTCTTTTCAAGTTCATCCGCTAAAGCCAAACATTTTGATGGGCCTTTTGCAAAACATTCCAGCACACCTTTCCAATATCCTTTATCTTCTTCGCCTTTGCCGGAATGGGTGACGACAAGACATCGTGACAAAATAGTTGCCAATAGTCTGTTTTCATTTGCAGTTACCAAATATAAATGCATATTTTCTATTGATTCTTCCAACGGCTTAAGAAGAACTGCCTGACATTCCGGCGATAGACGATCCGCGTCCCATATCACCAAACTCAAACCCAAAGATCCGGCAGAAACGTTTGCACCAAAATTAATAAAATGGCGCAAATCATCTATCTTGGCTTCACTACCTTCATACTCCATTGTCGAAGATGGAGTAAGATCAAAATCTGCCAATAGAACTTCTCTTTCGTATACGCCGGAAACTATAATCTTTGGTAACATTAACTTATTGTACAAACAGATGTACTTGATGTGTTAGTGGTTTACGATTAAAATGAAGCCGCAACCGAAAAATATTTAATATGCCAGAACAAACATACACCGCTAAAGATATTACTGTCCTTGAAGGACTTGAGCCTGTAAGAAAACGTCCGGGAATGTACATCGGTTCAACCGATGAAAAAGGCCTGCACCATCTCCTGATCGAAATTGCTGACAACTCTTTAGACGAAGCCATCGGTGGTTACGCCAAAAATATTTATGTCTGTCTCCACAAAGATGGCTCTGTTTCCGTTTCCGATGATGGACGCGGAATTCCCACCGACAAACATGTTTCTGGAGTTTCTGCCCTAGAGGTTGCCATGACAAAACTCCATGCCGGAGGTAAATTTTCCGACACTGCCTACAAAGCGTCAGGTGGTCTTCATGGTGTTGGCGCTTCTGCAGTAAACGCCTTATCCACAAAAATGCAGGTAATTGTTCGCCACGAACAAAACTTTTATATTCAGTCATACAAGATCGGTTTACCCGATTATCCTGTTAAATCCATCTCAGAGGCCGAGGCCAAAGAGCTTCTTCCCGAGTACCACCACCACCTATTAAATGATAAATCGGGAACCTTCACCCGTTTCTGGCCTGATCCAACCATCTTCAAACTCACTACAGAATTTAACTATTCCAATATAAAAGGAAAACTCCAGGAAAGAGCATATCTCGTTGCCGGAGTATACATTCATCTATTCGATGAAAGAAACGATAAACAAGCTAATTTTTATTTCGAGTCTGGTCTAAAATCGCTTCTTTCTCACAACAATAAACACAAAAAGGCTCTCCATGAAATCATCAGTATGTCGGGGAGCGTCATTGAAAATAATCTTCCCATCGGAGTTGAGGTGGTCATGCAGTATACCGATACCTACACAGACAACATAGAATCTTTTGCCAACACCATTAATACATATGATGGTGGTACTCATCTTACCGGATTTAAAACTGCTCTTTCCAAAGTTCTTAAAAATTACATGTCGGCCGGTATTGACCCCGAGAAAAAAGACAAGAATAAAGCCAAAGATCTCGATTTCACTCCGGAAGATCTTAAAGAAGGTCTAACGGGAGTTGTTTGGGTCAAGATGAGCTCATCAGAAATTCAATTTGAATCTCAAACCAAAACAAAAATTAATAATCCTGAAGTCCAATCAGCAGTTTATCAAATTGCCAAAAAAGGTCTAGAGGAATATCTCGAAGAACATCCTCAAACTGCTCAAGTCATCATCGCAAAAATCACACTCGCAAACCGCGCCCGGATGGCAGCCAAAGCTGCTCGAGAAGCTGTTGTACGCAAAGGTGCCCTCGAGGGAATGACTCTTCCGGGAAAACTAGCCGACTGTCAGGAAAAGGATCCTGCCCGATCAGAACTATTTATTGTTGAGGGAGATTCAGCTGGTGGTTCAGCCAAGCAGGGGAGAGATAGAGCACATCAGGCCATCCTTCCATTGAAAGGAAAAATTTTAAACACCGAAAGGGCTCGTCTTGATAAAATAATTGAATTCGAAGGAATTAAAGATCTTATTGTTGCCATGGGTATGGGAATAGGGGAGACCTTGGATGTAACCAAACTTCGTTACCACCGCATCATTATCATGACTGATGCTGATGTTGATGGTGCTCATATTGCAACACTTCTTCTAACCTTCTTCTTCCGTCACACTGTACCAATTATTGAAAATGGTTACGTTTATCTTGCCATGCCACCTCTTTATAAAATTTCTCATGGAAGTACCGGGAAATATGTTTACACCGACGATGAAAAAGAGGCCTATCTTAAAACATTGACCCCGGCAGAACAACAAAAAGTTGGCATTCAGCGTTATAAAGGTTTAGGCGAAATGAACCCTGAACAGCTTTGGGAAACGACTATGAACCCGGCGACGAGAACCCTAAAACAAATCGATATCATTGATGCCGTTCGCGCAGACGAAGTCTTTTCTACATTAATGGGTCAGGACGTTGCACCCAGAAAGAAATTTATCACCACTCACGCCAAAACAGCCAATCTCGATATCTAATCTATGAAAACTTACGTCATCGGCCATCTCAATCCTGATCTCGACTCTGTGGTCGCTGCCGTATCTTTTTCAGAATATAGCACCTTAATGGAAGTAGAAAATCCAACTCCTGCAATTACAGGAGATCTTAATCGTGAAACAAAATACGTTTTCGAAAAGTTCAATATTTTGCCTCCCGAAAAAATCTCAGCTTCTGATATAAAACCTGAAGACAAAATTATTCTCGTGGACCACAATGAAGAAGGCCATCGCTTAACCGGAATAAATCCCGATCAAATAATCGGTATCTTTGATCATCACAAAGCAGACATTGATTTTCGCTTCCCAATCGAAATCTGTATTATGCCTTTTGGTTCATCAAACACTGTTTGCTGGGAATTATTTCGTGAAATAAAACACCCCATCAAAAAAGAGCTGGCCAGTTTAATGCTTTCGGCGATTGTTTCTGATACTGTTAATCTTCAATCGTCTACTACCACACATAAAGATAGGGAAGCATTAAAAGATCTTTCAGTCGCTGCTAATATTTCCGATATTCAAGGGCTTACTGAAGAGATTTTCCGTGCTAAATCGGATATATCTTCACTAACTGACGAACAGGTAATTAAAAACGATTACAAGATTTTCGACCTAGGTAAAAAAGTTTTAATTAGCAAAATAGAAACAGTAGAGCAGTCTAAATTGATCAACTCAAGAAAAGATGGTCTCAAAAAAGCTCTTCAATTAATCAAAGACCAAGAAAAGGTCGATTACATTTTTCTTGTTATCTCAGATATTCTCAAAATTAATTCCAAGCTTCTTCTTCCTTCCGAACAAGAGGCGATACTAACTCAAACCGCCTTTGGTGGAGTAGTTAAAGATGATATCCTGGATATCGGTCCAAGGATATCAAACAAAAAAGACATTGTGCCATTTATAGAAGCCGTTTTAAATTCAAAATAATAAATATGGAAGACCAAAACGAAAACACAACAAACAACGTAGTTGCAGCAGTAGTAAAGCCACAAGAAGAAACCACTGAATGGGGTCTCATCAAACAAGCGCCCATTATCGAAGAAATGGAACGCAGTTATTTGGACTATGCAATGTCAGTTATCGTTTCCCGTGCGCTTCCTGACGTCCGCGATGGTTTGAAACCTGTACATCGCCGTATTCTTTATGCCATGAAAGAGATGGGCATTACTTACAAAACTTCATACAAAAAATCTGCCCGTATCGTTGGTGAAGTTTTAGGTAAATTTCACCCCCATGGTGATTCTGCCGTATATCAAACTATGGTTCGTTTGGCTCAGGACTTTTCCATGAGATATCCTCTAATTGATGGACAAGGAAACTTTGGTTCGGTTGATGGCGATGGCGCAGCTGCTATGCGTTACACCGAAGCCCGCCTTTCAAAAATTGCCGGCGAATTATTAGATGATATTGATAAAAATACCGTCGATTTTGTTGACACGTTTGATGGCTCGCAGCAGGAGCCAAGTGTGCTTCCGGCCAGACTTCCTAATTTACTTCTCATGGGATCAGATGGAATTGCCGTAGGTATGGCCACCAAAATCCCTCCGCATAACTTACTTGAGGTTGTCGACGCGATTAAAGCATTGATCGATAAAAGTGAAGTAATTGTCATCAAACCAACCGAAGATGCCGACCTAGCTAGTACATCATATAAAAATTTAATTGGCAACCTTGAATCCAGCATTGAAGTTGATGAGCTAACAAAACACATTAAAGGACCTGATTTCCCAACCGCTGGAATCATTTACGACACTAACGAAATTAAAAAACTTTATTCGACCGGTAAAGCCAGTATTATCGTTAGGGGAGTGGCCGAAATTGTCGAAAAGAAGAATGGCCGTTTCCAAATTCTGATTACCGAACTTCCTTATCAAGTCAACAAAGCTAAACTAATTACCGACATCGCTGAACTCGTTAAGAAAAAGAGAATTGATGGCATTGCCGATCTTCGAGATGAATCAGACAGAAAAGGTATGACTGTCGCCGTCGATCTCAAAAAGGACGCCAAACCCAAGAGTGTTTTAAATAATCTTTATAAACACACTGAACTGCAAACTAGTTTTCCGGCAAACGTCGTTGCTCTCACTTCCGACGGCACGCCACATCTTCTTAATCTCAAGCAAATTCTCATGGAGTTTACCGCTCATCGTCAAATGGTGGTTGTCCGACGATCCCAGTTCGAGTTAAAGTCAGCCAAAGATCGTGCCCACATTTTGGAAGGCTTGTTAATTGCCTTAGCCAATATCGATGATGTCATTGAAACCATCAAAAAGAGTCCCGATTCCGACACAGCCAGAAAAAATCTTTGCGAAAAGTTCCACCTAGACGAAGTCCAGGCAAATGCCATTTTGGAAATGCAGCTTCGCCGTTTAGCCGCCCTAGAACGCCAAAAAATCGAGGCAGAGTATCAAGAGTTAATGAAGACAATCGAGAAACTGGTCGCCGTTCTTAAAGATCCCAAGAAAGTTTTCCAAATCATTAAAGACGAACTCGATAAATTGGCTACAGATTATCCTGAAAAGAGAAGGACAAAAATTGTAGCAACAGCCCCTGGATCTCTTTCCGAAGAAGATCTAATTCCATCGGAAGAAACAATTGTTACTTTAACAAAATCCGGTTATATCAAACGTATGCCTCTTTCCACTTTCCGAACCCAGAAGAGGGGAGGGAAGGGTGTTTCCGGTATGACCATCAAAGATACCGATGAAATTCAGCTTCTGACAAACGCCAACACTCATGACCGCTTACTGGTTTTTACTAGCAAAGGCAAAGTCTTTTCTCTCAAGGTCTGGGAACTACCGGAAGGCAGCAGAATCAGTAAGGGTCAAGCGATAATAAATCTCATCAACATTGACACAGATGAATCGATCAAGAGTATTTTGGCGATGCCCAAAGAAGTTGAGAAAAATCATTTCCTTTTCTTCACGACCAAATCCGGCGTTGTCAAACGCACTGCTCTTTCAAAATACGAAAATATCAAGAGTAATGGTCTCATCGCCATCAAACTTCAAGACAATGATAACCTCGTCTGGGTCAATAAAACCTCCGGTGAAGATCACATTCTTCTCGTTTCCAAAGACGGAAAATCAATTCGTTTCCACGAACAAGATGTCCGTCCAACAGACAGAGACACCCAAGGCGTGAGAGGCATCCTTCTCAAAGGTGACGATCATGTTATCTCCATGGAAGTTTTCGGACCGGTAGAGCCTGTGTCAACAGACAAAAGAATAAAAATGTTTAGAGATCTTCTCATTGTCACCGAAAAAGGCATGGGCAAACGCACACCGCTGCCAGAATATCCGGTTCAAAACAGATCGGGTCAAGGACTAAAAGTATGTGAAACTAGTGACAAAACAGGGAAACTGGCCGGGGCGCTACTAGTCGATCAAGATTCAGAAGTTCTTCTTATTACTACATTCCAAGGTCAAGCCATTAAGCTTCCCATCAAGAATATCCCGAGACTCGGTCGAGCCACCCAGGGAGTAATTCTTATGCGCTTTGCCAAAGAAGGCGACAGTGTTGCCGCCGTTACCACAGTCTCTGACTCAGAAGAAGAATAATGGAAAAACAATTGTCCGACATGGATCCCATCTTCGTTAATATTCCTTGCCCAACCAAAGAGGAGGGGATCAAGCTTTGCGGAGAAATGTTAAAACTTGATCTCTGTGGCACAGCCAAGATTCAGGAAGGAGTTCATCTTATGTGGATGGAAAAAGATTTAAATGGTGCGGATATTGTCCTCATGAGTTTAAAAACTACTAAAATGAATTTGCCCAAGATCCAAGAATATATTCTAAAAAATCACAGTTGGGGAACACCCTGTATCGAAGTGATTCCCATTTTTAGAGACATGTGTTGATATTAAAAAGCCCGCCATTAAAGACGGGCACTGGAATCAAATATCGGCTGGATAGAGCTGCTTCAGTTTTTCTGATCCTTCATCGGTTAACTTGAAATTGTTGATCGCATATCCGGTATCAACTACTATGTTTTCTGAAACGTCGATATCTTCACCATCTTTGGTCATATACATGCCGCGACGAGAGTCAAAAAATACAGGAATGAAATAACACGTTGGACAATCGTCGTCGATCTTCTCCTCGTCATCAAAAATCACCAACATTGTTTCGCCGGAAGGAACCGGAACTATTTTTTTCAAACGATATTGATCGATCAAATCCACTACCTTGGGACTGATCAGATAACCGCCGGAAAACCATTTTGGTGTCACACTAAAAACTTTTATTTCGTTTTTAGGTACCATCATGCCGCTTCCGGTTATCAAAATACCATCACGAACCATACAAGTTAGTTCACAGTACAAATGTTTACGATAGGTAAAGACAGGAAACATGCCGGGGATCAATTCAATGTCAAGTTCGGGAAAATCAGGCACAATTCACCTCCACACAAGTTTAACGTACAGCCTATATTATACTATAGAAATCACTTCAAATATTTATCATGAATAGCCTTGAGCTGAGGGTTGGTAACGTGAGTATAAATCTGGGTAGTAGCCACATTTTTGTGCCCTAGCATTTCCTGAACGCTGCGCAGATCCGCCCCTTGTTGCAATAGCGTCGTTGCAAAGGAATGTCTAATTGTATGAGGACTAACACTCATCGGAATTCCAGCTCCCCGTCGATATTTTTCGACTATCCGTTGAATTCCCCGAATTGACAAACGAGCTTTTTCTCCTCCCATCGCCGGATCCCACTCACCACTTTTAGGAATTCTAATCCACAAAGCTCGATATGGATCGACTCGAGCAGATAAATATCGGCCCAGCCATTCCGTTGACCGATCGGTAAGAAAAACCACCCTGGCCCGTCGGCCTTTTCCGATAATGCCGAACTCTCGTTCTTTCAAATCAATTTTATCTACATCCAGCTTAGCCAATTCCGAAACACGCATTCCTGTCGAAAATAATACTTCTAATATAGTTCTATCACGCAGACCACCCATAGTTGAAGTGTCCGGAGACATCAATAATCGTTCCATCTGCTCTCGATCCAAAAATCTAATTCTGTGTTCTTCACCTTTTGGTAAATCCACCTTTTCCGGCGATAAAGTTTTAATTCCTTTTCTTGCGCAGTATTTCAAAAATGCTCTTAAGGCAATCACATAATAACTTTGCGTAGTAGGGGAGAGCCTTTTCCCCCGAATATCTTCATAGTGGCTCAAAAACAATCTATATCGCCTCACCATATCGCTGGTTAGCTTTTCTATATATTCTTGCTCGTAATGTTTTTCAAACCAGTTCCTAAACATCTTGAGATAGTGGGTGTAGTTACGGATCGTAAATTTACTGTAATTTTTTTCCACTTCGATAAAACTCAAATATCTATGTATATGAACTCGTAAGGTTAAATCCAATGGTTGTTTCTTTGCCACAATTCATCATAGCAAAAATGTGCGACGCAATAAATTGACAATACTAAAACGGAGAGTATCATCAAAGAAAGCTCATTCAAAATAAAAAAGGAGAATTAATGAAACAATATCTGTTGTATTGTGCTGGAGCCATTACTGGTCTTTCGTACGGGGGGAGTACCAATTGGCGAGACTATGTCGCCGGAAAACTACCGCAACACATTATCGCCGTTTCACCGATGCGCGGCAAAGATTACCTCTCCAAAGAAAATAGGGTTAAGGCCTCCTACGAAAATATCCCCTTAAGTAGCCAAAAGGGTATTATGACTCGGGATCGTTTTGATGTCATGCGCGCCGACATGGTTCTTGTGAACTTATTGGGAACAGAAAAAGTATCTCTTGGATCAGTAATGGAAGTTGCCTGGGCCGACGCTTTCCGTAAACCAATAATTCTGGTCATGGAGGAGAATAATATTCACTCTCACCCCATGCTCAAAGAAGCTGCCGGATTCATCGTTTCCAATCTCGACGATGCTATCCAAATTGCTATTCTCGTTCTTTCTCCATCTCTCTAATAAACCGCCATATTACGCCCCAACCGGGGCGTTTTTTAGTAATTGAAATATTTCAATCGCTCTGCATCTTTATCATTTAAATGCACAAACATGATTTTTGTCTTCAAACCATTCTTCTTGATAAAATCGGCGATCACATACATCGAGTAATTACAAAAAGTTCTCGTTGTTCTGGTAGCTATTCCAAACGATGCCGCTGATGGTACATACAATTCCAGTTCATCCACGCCAACCTTACTGATCGAATGTCCATGGATATTATTTATTGCCACCGGCTCAAAAACTGATCTTCCTCTGGTGCTTGCCACACCCAATACTATCCCCGGCTTTTCTTCCAGGATTCTTTTGCAAAGCTCCTCAATATCTTTCTTTATCTGATCCAGCACCACCACTTCGCCAAAAACACTCCTCAGCTTCTCAATCCCTCGATACGTTCGAAATGTGTATACCATCATTTTCACTTCCTGATTATATAATCACCCAATCAAAATTTACTTGACACCCAGGTACCAATACAGGTATCATTGCCAAGAAATTTGTTCTTTCAAAATCAAACCCGGAGGTTTCATGGATATCGCTTCCTTAAAAAAACTACTCTTGCTTTCCTGGTGCGCCGAAACTGCCTATGGTAAATGGCATCCCCGCTGTCCTTCTCTAAATCAATGTGCTGTTACATCCCTTATTGTTCAGGATTATTTCGGTGGACAATTATTACGTCGCAAAATGAC
>CAISLM010000016.1 GCA_903886255.1 Candidatus Collierbacteria bacterium | reverse complement strand
CGATAAGGTTTTATCGTAACCTGCTTATGCCTGCATTGAGAACTGTGACGCTTCGATTGAGAGTAAAAAAGTCTGCCCTGGCTTTGATTTCACGCATCGGGAAAAGAATAAAAAAATGGTGGCTGAAACGAGCAGCACCGATTCACTCAAAAAACTATACCCAGCTGTTTGCAATTGCCTTCGGTTCGATGATGTTTGTGGTGGGTTCGTATTTGGCGATAACGGGATATATTATTCCGGCGATCAAAGCTCTCTCGGAAACGACCAAAACCATGCCGGCAGATTTTTCTTTTGCGGCGACAGGCTATGACACAGGAAGCGGAACCACCTTTGCCATTTCATCCGAGGTACGCTTGGCTACTTCATCGTCGTGGTTCAATGGGTCTTTCACCAAGAAAAAAGATTTAACCCTCACAAATATCTCCGGAGCGACAGCAACAGCCGGCGGAACCATGACCATCACTGTGGACACAAAGTCATTATTTGATGCCGGTAAGCTTTTGACAACCGGTGACGACCTAAGAATCGTTTATTCAACCCAGTCAGGGACATTTGCAGAATTGCCTAGGGCCATGACTCCAGCGGCGGGAACAACAATTTCGACTTCCACTGCGACACAGGTGGCGTTTCCTTTGCAAGGGGATCTAAAAAATGCTTCTTCATCGGCTTCGTATGCTTTGTATTACAACAATGCGAATGCTACAGCACCAAGTTTCCCGAAGGAAAAATATTTAAGTTTTGATGGAGTGGCAAATAAAGTTTTTTTCCCGACAAATTCGACTAATTTTACAGCCAGTGATAGTGCGACATTTACTGCGGATTTTTGGGTAAAAACAAATTCAGCAAGCTATGGCAATTACAAAGGAATTCTTGGTTCGTTGTCGTCGGCGTGGAATGTGATGTATATGTCGAACGCAACCACGTTTAGATATATAACAAATCATTCTGTTGATGGCAGTGCCGGATACACATGGACAGTAACCAGTAATGATGGTGTCTGGCAACATTTTGTAATGATATATGACAAGCCAAATGGTGGTGTAAAGCTGTTTCAAAACGGAATAAGCTTGGGAACACTTCCTGTGACAAAGCGGATTGATTCAGGACAACCTCTTAAATACATCGGAGGACAAACTGGTGCGGGTGAGTTTTTTGGTGGTCAGATATCTAATGTGAGGTTGTTTAATCGGGCCTTAAGTGACAGCGAAGCCCAAAGTCTATATGCAGGTGGAATAGTGACCGATGGATTGAAAATATATTATAAATTTAACGAAGGTGCTGGACAGATGGTGGCTGATAGCTCCGGAAATAGTAATAATGGTACTTTGGGAGCAAATACATCGGTAGCGTCGGACGATCCAACTTGGAGTTATTCACCTGCGGCATATTCAATCGGCAATAAAAACGCAACATTGGTTTGTCCGTTTAATGGCACAACAACTTGTGTTGGCGGTGCGACACCCACAACGGCAACTGGAGCGATAAGATACGCAACGGGAAGTGCGATGCTGTTTGATGGAATAAATGACAAAGTTACTCTCCCCACAATCCCAACTATTACGGCGCCATACACGGTATCAATATGGTTTAAACCAAACTCTGCTTCAGTGTCAACAACCTTGTTGGGTCTAAATGGAGCGAGTAGCTATCCAAAATTTATGATGATGAGTGGAAAGTGGTTGGCATACGCCGGAAATGAAAAATATAGATATGGCACAAAAATATTTACTTCGAGTGACTTTGATAAATGGTGGCATGTCGTGTATGTGGTTAATAGTTCGAGCGATTTAACCGGATGGAAAGTATATTTAAATGGCGTTGACGACTCAGGACAATCTGGAGTTAATACCGGAACATATTTTGAACCCAGTTCGTCGGGATATATTGGAAGTGGTGGCACTGGCGAATATTACAAGGGAGCAATTGATGAAGTGGCAGTGTTTAATGGTGCGCTTACAGCTAGCCAGGTAACTGCTTTGTATAACGGAGGGGCTGGAAAATATACTGTAGCTGATGCAAATACGAAACTGCTTTATCATTTTGATGAGAACGGGGATGATCCTAGGAATACCGGAAAGATAATCGACGGAACAGGAAATGGATATAACGGAACAATAACAGGCGCAAAATATATCAGTGGAGTAGCGGGTATTGATACCCCATCGGGAAGTCCAGTTGCAAATGGTAACATTGCATCTCATCAAGGGGTCTTTATCGAAGAAGGCACGACAAACTTAATCACCAATCCTAGTTTTGAAAATGCTTTGTTTAATGCAAACTGGGGTCCGGCAGCTTTTACTTATGCAACCGCATCGGCTACTTTTACACCGAGTGTGGCCAAGAGAAATAGCGCTGGGCCATTTGCGGCTGGGCCGATGATACAAGGTTCGCCTACTGGTGCAACAGGAACGACAGATATTTTATCTGCAGCTAATTCACAAATCACCGGCAATTTTTATAAAAATATTGATTCGGATCAAGGTTCTGTAGTTCTTTGGATAACTCCTGAGTGGAATGGCAACGACGGAATTAGACATACTCTTTGGGATGGTTATGGAAATGACCACCTTGATTTGCAAAAGAGTGCTAGTAATGCATTGAACTTTGGATATTTTACAAATGATTGGGGATCAAGTGTATTTGCTTCTGTTCCTGTCTCGAGTTGGGTAGCCGGAAATACATATCAGGTGGTGGCCAGTTGGGATTGGGATAATCCAATCGATGCTTCTGGAGATCATATCCGATTATCAGTGAATGGTGTTCAAGCATATGGAGGTACGACAAATTTAATAACTATGCATGCTCCGGGAACTTTATATGTTGGTTCTCAAAGTAGTTATTATCCAGGAAATGCTTTGATTGAAGGTCTGACAGTCTACAGACGCGTCCTTTTTGATGGTACCTATGGAACCGATCTGGGAAACGGCAATGAAATATCGCAGATATACAACAGTGGCACAGGAAAAGATCCAACATTGGTTACCGGCAGCTGGGATGTGGTGTTTGCTTTGCCAACAAATGCCAGTACCGGTGCTTTGGCAACCGGAACAGGAAATGCTTGGAGTATGCCACATTCTTCCAATCTACTTGGTGGAGCGAATGGAAAGAATGGTTTCATGATGGATGGGACATATACCAATGATGGTTTTACGGCTTACTCACCAAATAAATTATCAAATGGTACTTTTGAATATGATCTTTCCAGCTGGACAGCGACACCTTCTTTTGCATTAAACGAT
>CAISLM010000015.1 GCA_903886255.1 Candidatus Collierbacteria bacterium | reverse complement strand
TATTCGGGTATCTTCTGTCCCATTGGCCTCAACACACAACTGTATCACTCAATTTCCGCTTACCATATCACACATTATCATTAGCTGTCATTTGATATCATTAGAGTACATTCGTGTAAACTTAAGCCTAAATCATATCTCCGCATATTTATGAAGCAAATTAGGCATTATTTCCGTACGTGAAAATATATTAACGCATATTTCTGCGTTAATTATTTGATCTATTTCGTCACTAAATCCCCTACACCATGCCCAACCCATATTTACCGCATCACCATCCTTGTTCAAATGCCTCTTCCGTCTATTTTCATATCATCACGTTCTACAGCTTGACTTACTCATCAGCCCTTATTATATTAGTATATATACGTCTAATTTCGTCTAATTTGAACCTAAACAATAGTTATCAACAATACCAAAAAATATGTTAATAAACGATTATTCACAACAGGATTGGACAAGCAATTCCGACACCACAAAAGTCTCCTTCTCCGAAATTATCACTGCGGGAATTATCTTTATCCTGCCTATTATTTTTCTACTCGTCATATCCGCAAAATAAACAATGTTCCTGCCCAACCAATTAGAACTCCAAACTCTCTTCTCCGGCTTTCTCTTTGAGGCTGGGCTTTCGGCCATCTCCGTAAAAAATTATCTCTCCGATCTCCGTCACTTCCTCTCATTTTGTTTATCTATTTCCAACCACGACAATCCTCCAACTGTCCAAGAAGTATTTCAAAGTATCACAAAGTATATCGACCTCTACACCAATGATCAAAAAAAATCCTTTACACCCCAAAGCACTATCAATCGTCGTCTTTCCTCTATCAGACGCTTCTCCACCTTCCTCGCATCTAAATTCGGTCTTTCCGAAAATCAAATTGCCTCTTCAACACTGTCAACCAAAATCCTCACCGCCGCCGATTTTCCCAAAAATAACGCCGATGACTCACTTCCGACCATCGGAAAGATTCTTGACCATTTTAAGCGTTTTCTAGAGAAGGAAAAAAAGACCCATTCTACTGTTAAAAACTATATTTCAGATCTTAATCACTTCTTCGCCTGGAGTGCTAATTCCACCCCCTTCATGGACCAAGATTTTGAGAATCTCCTAAGTGAATCCCAGCTAAATGCCTATGTAACCTATCTCAAACTTAGTCATACTGGAACATCTGTCATCAACCGGCGCCAATCTTCCATCAAACAGTTCTCCCGTTACTGTTTTCTCCAAAAATATATCCCCGTCAATCCCTTTGAATACAAGCATGATACGCCTCGCCTCGCTCCACTTTCCTGGATGGAAAGGTTCTCCAGCAAGAAAAACAAGCCCTCAAAAACGGGTCCAAAAAAAGGACTGGCTCTTCTCTATCAAAAATATACTGCTCTGCCTTTTACGCCCTATCTTCACCTCGCCATCCTCGTTTTAGCCACGTCCGCAATGGTCATTTTTGGCTACAATCAGATCATTAACCAGGCTTCCCTAAGTTCCGCCGCCGGTCTACCCACTGTTCCCCGTCGGCAGCTCTCCTTTCAAGGTCGTCTCACCGATTCATCGGGAACCCCCATCGTCACTGCGGTTAATGTTGTCTTTAAACTTTGGAACGACCCCACCGCCGGATCGCAGTTGTACACCACCGGCACTTGTTCCATCACTCCAGACTCCAATGGTATTTTCAATACTTTAATTGGAAATGGTTGCGGTGCCGAAATTGATGGTACAGTTTTCACGAATAATCGTGATGTTTATTTGGAAGTTGCCGTCGGGGCGCAAACCCTTACCCCCAGACAGCAAATTGCTACAGTCGGTTACGCCCTTAACTCTGAAACCCTCCAGGGGTATCCGGCATCCGCGTCCGCAACTATTAATACAGTCCCAATTATGGATGGTAACGGCAACATCGTTTTGGCCCAGTTAAATCCTTCCATCGTCGCCACCTCTTCATCCGGAACTTTTACTGTCCGCGGCCAAACATTAGCACTTCAAACAACAGCCGGCTCTGGTGGCAACATTATCATCCAACCCGACACTATGGGTGCAGGAAATATCCAGCTGCTTCCGTCCGCTGCGACAGGCAATCAAGTCCGCATCCAAGATGCCAATCTCACAACCGGCAACCTTATCTCCGGTTACGTTGGAAACGACAACAACACAGGTCGTCTTCTATCTCTCACCGCCGGCTCAGCCGAAACCGATCGTTTCTACGTTGGTGCCAATGGCCAAACCGTCATTAACACTTACTCAACTCTCCCGGGAGCCGCACACATCGTAAATCAAAATGGCGCCGGAGATATATTTACAGCTTCAGCCTCCGGTACAAATAAATTTGTCATTAGTAATGGTGGCAATGTCGGTATTGGTAAAACCAACCCCAGTACGATGTTGGATGTTTTACAAGCTGCATCTGCCGGTGTCGCCGAAGAAATCGCCCATTTTGCCATCTCAGATGACGCCAACGCCTATGTTTCTATTCGCAACAACTCAACCACAGACGGAGCTTTCTTCCCCCTACTCCGCTTCAAAGGAAGCGCTAGCAATACCGCTGCCAACATTCAAGGAATGATCACCACTGATAGTGGAACAAATCCAGGTTTAGTATTAACCTCGCAAACAGCCGCCGGAGCCGCCCTCGTTACTCGCCCTGTCTTAGTTATCCGCAACTACACCACCGATGTGATGGACATTCTTGCTAACGGCAGTGTCGGAATCGGTATTACCAATCCAGGCTACAAGCTCGATGTCCAAGGTGGACAAGTCAATGCTTCCGGTGGACTTTGTATCAATGGCGATTGTCGCACTTCCTGGAGCGCCGCCTCCGGACCATGGTCCTGGTCAGCTGGAGTTATCTACCCCACAGAAATCACTGACGCTATAAATCTAGGAAACGCAGCTACGAACTCTGCCACAGTTCACTTGGCGGGTAATTCTGGAGACAACTCGTTCATCAATACCGGCAACTTTGGTATTGGAATTACCAACCCGGCTGCTTCATTAGATATTCTCTCCACGACGACGACCGGAAATGTCATGAACATCACCAACACTGCAGTCCAAACTGCCGGAAGCATGCTTGCAGTTGTTGGTAACAGTGCTACTACTACCACAAATGGTTTGGTAAACATCGCCGGTAATGGTTTAACCACCGGATCCGCTCTTAAAGTCACCTCCACTGGAACAACCACTCTTACCGGAAATTTAGTTGATCTTTCTTTTGCAGATACTTCAGGTACCGGCAACCTCCTAGCTCTAACTTCATCAGGAATCCAAACTGCCGGTAGTATTCTTTCAATTACAGGCAACACTGCTACCACAACAACGAATGGTTTAGTAAAAATTGCCGGAAATGGTCTAACAACAGGATCTGCCCTTGTCCTTACCTCTACATCTACCGGCCTTACTGGCGATCTCGCCAGTGTTACAGAATCCGGTAGCAATGCCGCTGTTACCGGTAATGTCCTAAAAGTTGGCTTAACCGGAGCTTCTGCTGTCGGTACCGCCTTAAACGTTACTTCGGCCGGTTCTGCAGGATTCGCCTTAAGAGTCAACGATGATGGAACATACACCGACTCCACTCCATTTGTTGTTGACTTCGCCGGCAATGTCGGCGTTGGCTTAACTAACCCTACCTACAAGCTTGATGTCACTGGAGACATCAATCTTACAGGAGCCTTAAGAGCCTCAGGCAATGCCGGTTCTGCAGGAAACATTCTTTCTTCCACCGGAACAGGAGTTGCCTGGGTCACCGCCTCCAGTGTTGCTAGCGTAAACCAAGGCTGGACCTGGACAGCCGGTGTTCTTTATCCCACAGAAATCACCGACGCCATCAACCTCGGCAATGCCGCCACAAACTCAGCCACTGTTCATCTTGCCGGAAAACCCGGAGATAATTCGTTCATCAATACCGGCAACTTTGGTATTGGAACCACCTCGCCTCTTGCCAGATTTGATGTCCGCTCAAACCTGGGGACTGTCCCAACCGCCTCAATTTCCGGTGCCACTGCCTTCGCTTCAATGGTAGTTGACCAATCGGGAGTTGGCGATCTTTTCACCGCTTCCACCTCTGGAATTACCAGATTTGTCATCAGCAACAGCGGAAATGTCGGTATCGGCCTCACCAATCCAGCCTACAAACTCGATATCGCCGGAGACATCAATTTAACCGGAGGTATTAGAGCCGCCGGCAGTTTTGGTGTTTCCGGCTACGTTCTTTCCTCTACCGGTACCGGAGTAAATTGGATTCCTGCGGCCACCGGCGGAGGAAACAGCAGTCCCTGGAACTGGACGGCCGGTGTAATTTTCCCCTTCTCGATTACTGATGCAGTTAATCTTGGAAACTCAGCCACTTCTTCAGCTAATGTTCATCTTGCTGGTGTCACCACCGACCCTTCATTTGTTAATGCCGGCAACTTTGGTATCGGTACCAGAACTCCAACTGCCGCTCTTGATGTCAATGGTACTGCCTCAACCTCTGGAGCCTTAACTTTCAGAACAGCCACCGCCGATTTAATTAACAGCTTAAACGGGGCTCGACTTGATTTCCAAACCTCCACCGGGGGAGATATCGGGCTTGCCCCCAAAGTGACTATCGCCAATAACGGCAATGTCGGCATCGGAACGACAACTCCAAACGCCTCCGCCGGCACAAACTTGGATATTTCCAGCGGCACAATCGCAAGATTCCTTCTCACCAAAACAGGCACCAATGCCGGCTCTGCCCAAATATACAGCGATGGTGGCTTAAACATAGTTTCCAACGCCGGTTTCGACGCCACTTACTATCGCGCCGGTAGCCACGTCTGGTCGAATAACGCCGGCTCTACCCAGTACATGGTCATCGATACTAGCGGCCGGCTCGGAATAGGCACCCCTACACCCACCGCTCTTCTTGATGTTGCCGGCGCTGCATCTGCATCAGGGAATCTGGTTCTCCGCGGCGCCGCTTCTAAACTAGACATTCTCAATGGCTCAAACTTTGGTATCCGTTTTTCTCCCGGAGGTGATACTGGCCTAGTCGAAAAGTTTACTGTCACCCCCACCGGCATCAATGCTACCAATATCGGTGCCACTACTCCAGGAACAGGAGCTTTTACTACTCTCTCTTCTACCGGAGTCACCACCATTGGAAATGGATCGGCCACTGTTGCGGTCAATTCATCTACCTGGGGAGTCACCACTGCCGGCGTCGCCTCTGGTTTCACCGGACTTTCTTCATCTGGAACCATCACTTTCTCCGGCCTCACCGCTGGCGGTTTGGTCAAAGCCGGAGCCGGTACCGGAACTCTAAGTCTAGCCACGGGCGGAACGGATTATGAATTTCCTCTTACTTTCAGCAATGGTATCACTCGAGCCACTAACGCCGTCAAACTCGGCGGAGCACTTACGGCCAACACCGAAATTCCTCTTGCCGGTTTCAATTTAGGCTTTTCCGGAACGGGAAAGGTCGGCGTTGGGGTCACCACTCCTTCGCAATCTTTTGACGTTGCCGGCTTCTTCGTCGTCGACACCGGAAATTCTAGAGTCGGTATCGGCACCACCACCCCCGGCGCAACTTTGGATATTGGTGGTGGATCATCGACTATCAGCAACTCCAGTGGAGATATCACCTTTAATTCCGCCTCAGGTTTATTTGATTTTTCCGGCGGCACCCTCAAAAACTTCTTAAATGCCACCGCTAGCGGTCAAGTCAGGTTGGCAGGTTTCGCCGATGCCGGCCGCCCAGCCACGAATGGTGTCGGCAACCTTATTTATAGTACTACCCAAAATACCCCGGAATTTTACAATGGTACCGCTTGGCAAACCCTCTCCAACTATTTTAGCCGTCTCACCACCGGAACCCTTTATGCCACCAACTGGTACGACTCCATTAACCTCGGTTCTCCTGCCGGCGCCGGTGCTTCGGCATCAGCTACAGTCCGCATTTCCCCCGATGTCGCCAATAGTTCCTTCTTCGTTAATCCGGTCGCCTTTGGTTTCCGCACCGACAATCCGGGCGTCAATGCGATTAATCAACCTCTCGGAGGCTATACCTATGCCATGCAAACCAGTGGCGGTATTCTACCGAGAGCCACCGGTGTCGACAAACTCGGTTACACCGGTTACGAATGGGGCTCTCTTTATCTAACAAACGATATCGTTAAAAGTGGCACGGCTGTTATTTCTCTTAACAACTTATCTCTTAACACTGGCACCTGGCACGCGGCCACCAATTTCGTAGTTAATAGCACCAGTGCTATTACCGCCGGCTATGGTTTTGAGGTTGCCGGTGGCGCAAACTCTCACCTCAGCGGCACCCTCGACATCGATGGTCAAATTACTGTTGGTGGAGGCACGGGGAAAATCGCCGTCGGTACTGTTGACCCTCCGTACACTATTAATGGCACTAAATACGGAACTTACATGGCTTCCATGGTTGGTGTAAAAGAAGAAACCACCGGCAATATCACAACAACAGACAGCAATTTCATCAACGGCGTTGGTTATCGCGCTCTCATCGACCTCGATCAACAGCCCACCGGCTCCGACATCTGGCTTTTCAGCAAAACTACCGACATGCAAAATCATATTAACGATCTTTCAGTCTTACTCACCCCCGAAGGTCAAGCCAAAGCCTGGTATCAAGTCGACACGGCCAATAAAATCCTCGCCATTTATTCCTCGACCCCCACTACCATTTCCTATCGCCTCACAGCTCCCCGTTTTGATTCTGCCAGCTGGTCAAATCTTCGTTCCGGTACAGGCGCAGGATTTGTTATCAACGATCCAACCGCTTACACCAATACTAATAGTATTTTCGACAACCCGGTAACCTCGCCGGAACTAATTGCCAAAATCGATGGCACCTATTCTCTAAACGTCAACGGCACCGCCAATAAAGAAGTTTCGTCATTTTTATCGAGTATCATAGGGAACCTCCAGGCCGGAGCAGCCGTTGTAGCCAATCTTGTGACCACCAATTTGACTGTCACCAACAAATTAATTTCCCCCATCGCCGATATCGACCAGCTAAAAACCATCGATGCCACTATCTCCGGCACACTTTACGCCGACAATATCCAAGGCCAGACTATCGACACTCTTCATTCCCAGATCAACCTCTTGGATTCCAAATACTCCACCGCCTCAGCTATACTCGCCGATCTCCAAGCCAAATATTCCACTTACAACTCAGTTTTAGGAACCACCTCCATCGCCACAGTTTCCGGCGATCCTTTAGCTCTTTCCCCGCTCGCCACCACCTCTGCCGTCATTCCTCAAGATCTCGCCTTAAACTCTCTTAATGTTCACACTCTCATAACGAACGACCTCATGGCCAACGGCTCCATCTTCGGCAACTCCATCTCCGCCATGAACACCGATTTCTTCATCCAACCTCTTGCCGACAAACCGGTTCACATTTTAGCCGACTTAATGACGCTTTATCCCAATGGAAAAGTCAGAGTTAATGGCGATGTCCTCATAACGGGTACAATTTATGCTCAAGGATTGGATACCAACACGGCAACTGTTTCGGGTTCTTTAGCAGTCGGAACTTCAACAATCGCCACAGGCTCAGCCAACTTCGACAAACTCACCACCGGTGGCTTGGTGATCGCCTCAGGAAACAACAATTTAACCGGCACCGGCAGCGCTCAAACCAATTCAAACGCCACAATAGGTATAGCAACTATAGCTGCCGGTACCACCGAAATCTCCATCTTGAATACAAAAATTACCCCCACCACTTTAGTCTACGTCACCCCCACTTCCGACACCCAGGGAAGAGTTCTTTTTGTTAAATCAAAAACAGATGGCGTTGGTTTTACAGTTAGTCTCGATGGAAATGCCAAAAATAAAAACGATATCGCCTTCAATTACTGGTTAGTGGAAACGAAGTAATCCGAAGCCCGCCAGGCGGGTCAATAAAAATATCATCATTATTAAAATAACAAGTCTTGTAAATTCAAACCTAAATTAATACTATTAATAAAGTGCCTAGGACAAGAAAAAATAAGTTTGTTCCCCAAGCCATTACGGCCGTCGTTCTCTTGGGAATTTTTCTTGGCTTAATGGCTCTCCGCCACCCTTCCCCCCTAAAAGCACCGCAAATAGTGGCCGGTTCCGCCATTTCCAATTCCCTATTTTTCGCTTCAAATCAAGAGTTCGCTGCCAGTTTCGGTGAGCGAAACACCAATCAACCCGTCATAGATTATTCTCTCCCCACCGGCAACAAAGTCTCTTTCACTTTCAAAGATACCAAAGGAAAGCTTGTCGCCCCGGTAGAAAAAAATAACGCCATTACTTTTTCCAACGTCTCACCCAACATAGACCTCAAATACACTACCCTACCCACCGGCATCAAAGAAGAAATAGTTCTCAAAAAACAAACCACCAATAATATTTTCAATTTCGATTTAAATACTACGAATGCATTCCCTGCGTCGGAAACAAATATTCTTTTCTCCGGTGTTTTTTATGACACCAAAGGAAATTATCTTTTCCATTTTGAAAAACCTTTCGCCATCGATGCCAACGGCGCCAAATCAAACAACGTCTCAATCCAAATAAAAAAGAATACCAAAACCAATACTTATTCTCTCACTCTTTCCGTCGACAAATCCTGGCTTGAATCAAAATCAAGAGTCTATCCCATTACCATCGATCCAACTATAGTCCATAACACTTCCACTCTTTTCTCCACCAGTCAATTTAATCGTGTCAAAGATTCCGGCTCCGGTTCCAACCCATTTCTCGAAACTTATTACCAAGAGTTACCCTCAGATATCAGCACCATAGGTCTATGGCACATGAATGAGTCTTCCGGCACTACCACAGTGACGGATTCCTCCGGTCTTGGCAATACCGGCACATCCAATTCCAGTACCGATGTCGGCTTAGGTAATTTTGGTAGCGCCCGAACTTTTAATGGCAGTAGCGACTTCATAAATGCCGGTAGCAACATAAATCTTGCCAACTCCTCTTTTACACTCGAAGCTTGGGCAAAAAAAGGAGCCAATGGGATTATTTCCGGCATAATGGGACAAGGTACCAATGCAAACAATGCCGGTCTACAACTTGGTTTTAGAGCTACTAATGTTTTCTTTTGCGGTTTTTTTAGTAATGATCTTGACTCAACCGCTTCATACACCGACACTTTATGGCATCATTGGGCATGCACCTATGATGCTAATTCAAAAAGCAGAATTCTCTACGTTGATGGTCAAACCATAGCATCAGGAATTGCCAGTGCCAATTATTCCGGAACCGGACAATTAAATGTTGGAGCGATGTATTCTAGTCCGACCAATTATTTTAATGGATCTATCGACGAAGTCCGCATTAGTAACATTGCTCGTTCGGCAGAAGAAATCAAGCTCGACGCCTCTCGTCGCCCTTACTCCGTTCTAACATCTGACGTACTTGACCTCACTCGCGTATTTGCCTGGAGTCCTTTCAAATGGACAGCTTTCGGCCTGTCCACCGGCGACGGGGAAACTGCTACAGCTTCAGCCACTTCAAACTTAGTTGCCGAATGGGACTTTAATGCTTCATCCGGCACCACGGCAGTCTCCGGCGGAACCTGTGGCACCACTTGCAATGGTGCTTTGAATGGCTTCGCCAACACCACTGGCCAAGATGTCGTTGCCGGATCTGGTTGGACCGGTGCCAATCTGCGTTGGGGCACCGGCGCCATCATGTTCGACGGCACAAACGATTATGTCGAGGTTCCCGATACACCAGCTTTAAACTTGACAACAGCCGGAACCATCGAACTTTGGATAAAAAGAAATGCCGCCCAAAATTATCCCATGTTCGTTACTAAAGGTGCCTCAACGGAATACGAAGTGATGGAAAATTCAACTACCGGCAGATTTGCTTTTCGTTGGGGGGCCGATGCCGGCGAAATAATTAGTAATGCGGTTATTCCCATCGGCCAATGGACGCACCTCGTTGCCATATATGATGGCGCTCATCGCTATTTATATATCAATGGCGAGCTAGACAACTCCGATAACTATTCCACCAATGCCGTCGCTAACGCCTCGCCTGTTCGTATTGGTGCCAGAACCGATGGTTTTTATACAAACGCCACAATCGACACTGTTAGAATTTACAACCGCGCCCTTACCCCATCCGAAGTTTTAAGTAATTACAATTCCGGTCTCATCGATATTCAAACCAGAGTAGGTAACACCACAGACCCAAACGACGGCACCTGGGAAGCCTGGAGACCCACCACATCGGAAACACAGTTTGATTCTATGGATGGACCATATCAATACAACACTGTCGACACCGGTTTGGTCTCTTACTGGCCTATGGATGACGCCAGTGGAGCCACCGCCACCGATGTAAAAAGTTCCAACAACGGCACAGCCACAGGAACAATTATTGGCGGTGGAAAGTTCGGCAACGGCAGAAATTTCAATGGAACGTCCGATTATGTTAATGCCGGCAACCCTGCCACTCTCCAAATTACCGGTGCCTTATCTATTGAAGCTTGGATAAAAACAAATGCCGTTGCCAATTGGGGAGGAATCGTTGGAAAGATGGGTACTGGAGGTGGTGGTCAATTTGGTTATCTTCTACGTGAATATAATACCGGAGTTGCCGAATTCGGAATCAGCTCCAATGGAACACTTTTTACTGACGTCGTCGGTACAACTACGATAAACGATGGCCAATGGCATCACATTGTCGGCACATATGTACCTAGTACTTCACTAAATATATATGTCGATGGAGTTTTGCAAAACACCAACTCAACTTCAATACCCGCTGCAATTTTCAGCTCTTCGGCCATAGTAAATATAGGTAGTACCTACTCAACTCCTAGTGAATTTTTTAGAGGCACTATCGATGAAGTTCGCGTCTACAACACTACCATTTCCAGTACAACAGCATATGTACATTTTATCGAAGGATCCACCAATCCCAATCTCTTTCATCCTTCCATTGACACTGTTACTAAAGTTGAAGGTTCTGCCAGCGAAAAAGTTCAGCTTGGCATTCCTCAAACGGACGCCACCACTTCCGGTCTCTGGCATTTTGAAGAAACAGGTGGTACAGGTGCATATCTCAAAGATAGTAGTGGCAAAGGTAATGACGGCACTCCCACCGGAACCACTGTTGTGGATGGCTTTGCCGGCAAAGCCAGAAGTTTCAATGGTGCCGGTGATACTATTTCAGTTTCTTCAAATATGAGCATCGGTTCCGGCAATTACACTCTCGAAACTTGGGTATACGTTCCTTCCATTTCGGACAAGGGTGCCTTTATCAAAATTGGCGGTACCTTTGGCCCGAGTATGGGTGTCGGTTCTGGAACCGAAGATGCCAGTGGAAACAATCTAATCATGTTGTACGAAACAGTCAGATGGATCGACACAGGAGTCACTATCGGCACTGGTTGGCATCATGTAGCTATGGTGGTTAGTAGCAGCGGCTACCCATCGGCTTACCTCGATGGAAATCTTGTCTATACCGACACTGGAGCCGCACCCGGCGCACCTGATACTTCCACCTGCAACATTGGTGGTTATGGATCCAGATTGTTTACCGGATACCTAGACGAAATGAAAGTCAGCACCATTGCCCGCACTCCCCAAGAAATAGCCGAAGACTATCGCGCCGGACGCGATCACTATATAAACAAACAGTATTCTTCAACCGATCTTTCATCTAAAACTACACTTCCCTTCTATATCGCCTCCGATCGCCTAGGAACTTTCCTCAATGCCACAATTGGTGAATCAATATTTGCCAATCAAGGTACTAACCCATCAAACACTGCCGGTCTGTGGCATCTCGATGACAACAGTTACTTCACTCCTGTTTCCGCAAGTGGGGGCACTACCACCAGCATCAGTGGTGGTTACACCTATCAGACGTTCACTTCATCCGGCACCTTCACTGTCGCCACCGGCGGCAACGTTTGGGTCTATGCCATTGGTGGTGGAGGTGGTGGAGGTGGTAGTGGAGGCACAAACACCTGGGCCGGGAGTGGAGGTGCCGGTGGCGCTGCGGCCACCGATCGGTTAACTGTCGCCCCTGGTACATATACAGTCACTGTCGGGAATGGCGGTCTTGCGGGTACAACTACAACTGGCGGCGGTACCGGTGGGACAAGCACCTTTGGTAGTTCACTTGTCTCCGCTCAAGGTGGTGTTGGCGGTGGCGTTGGTGCCGCCTCTCCCCCGGCCGGTGGTGCGGGGTCCAGCTCGTCCAGTACTGGTGATTATGTCTATCGCGGTGGTAATGGCGGCACTCCCCTAAATGGCACCAAATCAGGTGCGGGTGGCGGAGGTGCAGGTACTGGAGATGCTGGTTCCGGTTCACTCACTGGTGGTATCGGAGGCGATGCCAGCGTAGGTACAGCCGGTACTGGTACAAGCACTAATGGCGGCACCGGAGGCGCTGGTGTGGGTAACGCCAACGCCGCTGGACTTATTGGTAATACTTATGGTGGCGGTGGATCGGGCGGTTATCGTGCCTCTGCCAGTCAAGTGGGAGGTACCGGTGGCAAAGGTATTGTTATTGTCGCCTACCCCACCTCCGGAGACACAGCCGTGGACTCCTCCGGACACGACAATGATGGTGTTGCCGTCGGTTCCTCTTTTGTCCAAGGACAAATCGGTCGTGCTCGCTACTTCAACGGCACTACAGATTTCCTTACCACTAACAACTTAACCGGTTTCGGCACAGGCAATGTCACTCACTCTCTCGATCTTTGGATAAAACCGGACGCAACTCCCACTACCAGACAATGGCCCGTACTACTGGGTGATGCTGGTGCAGGAAACGAGCATTGGACATGGAACAATGATGGCTTATTACATATCGGTGTTTATGGAGGCGGACAATGTACAGTCAAACCATCATTAGGAGTCTGGAATTATGTCGCTGTCACTTTCGATGGCACAAATCTCTTGTGCTATCTGGATGGAATACTCGTCTCCCAAAATACGGCCGTCTTTGCCTTTACTGGGGTTTCCCTGAAACTTGCCAAGGCTCAGATTGGAGAGGCATATTTTGCCGGGGCGATTGATGAAGTGAGGCTTTCTACCACCGCGAGAATTGCCGATGCCATCCGTCAAGCGTTCGAGCTAGGTGCCAGGACTCACAATATCACCATCGACTTCAAGGCCAGTTTAGACGCAGGTAATTTGATAACAAATAGTAGTGATCTTAGTTTTATAGTCAACGAATCCGCTTATGGTTCATATTTACCTGCCGGCCACCTTTATCTTGGTGACAAAATAATCGTTGAAGAAAATAACAATGGCACTTCATATATTGCTCAAGGAACAGTCAATTCTATCAACGCCTTTACCGGCGCCGTTACAGTATCCAGTTGGGATGGCGGTTCAACTTTCCCTGCCAGCGGCTTCACTGCTAATGCAATTGCTTTTAAGTGGCAAAGGGAATATTTCAATATTACAAAGTCCATTGCTAGCCAAAGGAATGCTATTACCTACTTAACCTTACGCACTACCGATGGTTCTCAAGGAGCCAATATTTGGCTGGACGATCTCGAATCAACTTCAGGCTATTTAAACACACCTTCCGGATCCGCTATTACCTCCTCATTAACCGATCGATATTTTCAGTACCGCACCATCATCTCCCAAAATGATCCGACTGCCACATCTTCTGCATTAAACAGCATCACCCTCAACTACACCACCAATGTTGCTCCAAATATTCCCTCACTAGATGCCCCATCAAATACCGCCACCAATCAAAGCCTTCTCCCCGTCCTCCAAACCACTACTACCGACCCCGATGGTGACAACATAAAATACAAAATTCTTCTGTGTACCAACTCTCTCCTGACTATTGGTTGCCAAACTTTTGACCAATCAGTCTCCACTACCGGTTGGTCGCTCACCTCTTACGGCTCCGGTGTCCAAGGAGTTTATACAGTTCAATCCGCCCTCAGTCCCGCCACCACTTATTACTGGGATTCTCAAGCTATTGACCCGACTGGAACCAACACTTTTGGCGGAACCCAAGCCACCCCATTTTCATTTACAACAGGAACCGCCCCCAATGCCCCGTCGGCACTTCTTACCGATGGCGTCACCAACAACCCCACTGCCAACATCGCCAATATATATTTCTCCGCCACTTACTCCGACCCGAACAGCTTACAAGCTAATTTTTATCGTATCGAAGTCAACACTAACAATACTTTTACCGGGACAGTAAAAGAGGATAGTACAAAAACTTCCTTCGGTCCGCTTTCTTCCGGTTCTTCGACACCAAATTTTACTTATTCAGGATCGGCTCTCACCACCAGTACCACCTATTACTGGCGTATCACTCTTTGGAACACGGCCGGTTTTAGTGCCACCTCCGCCACAGCCCAATTCACGACGAACACTTCTCCTGTCGCACCAACTTTAATTTCTCCGTCAAATTCATCAACCGGTATTACGATCACTCCGGCCTTCACTTTCAGTTCTACCGACGCTGATGCCGCCGACTATATCCGCTATAAAATAATTATTTGTACCGATTTCAACATGACGTTAACTTGTCAAACACACGACGAAACATTAGACCAAACGGGCTTCTCCGGTCAAAACGCTTCCGGCAGTACCGCTTACACGTCCGGAACCACCGCCACCTATACCCTAACGTCTCCACTTTCAGCCGGCACTATCTATTATTGGCAAGTCTTCGCCATTGATCCGATCGGTGTCAACGTTTTCAGTTCCGGTCCAACTCCATTTTCTTTTACTACCAAAATTGCCCCGGTTCTTCCTGCTCCCTGCAGTACCATAAAAGCATCTAATAACACAAATATTACCATTAACTGGACCGATAACTCGACAAATGAAAATTTCTATCAGGTTTGGAAAATTATCGATGGTGGAACAGCCACTCAACTTGGTAGCAACCTGGCCGCCAACACTGTTCAGCTCGTAGATTCTGCTATATCCCTGGGGCACACCTACACATACCAAATCAGAGCCGGCCTCACCGACGGCTCAAACTCTATTTACTCGGATTATTGCTCAACAGCAACCAGTAACGACACTACCGGTTCATTTCAATTAAAAGGTCTCAAATTAAGGGGAGTAAAAATCAATTAAATTTGCTAATCATCTTTTCATAACCGATAATGGAATCAATGACTGACCATCGAAATGGTTACACCCTTTCCGAACTTCTTGTTGTTATCAGCATCATAGTTGTTCTTGGACTTGCCCTTCTTGTTAGCTTGAATCCGATGGAACAAATCCTCAAAGGATACGATTCTCGCCGCAAATCCGATCTCACCAAAATCAAAATAGCGCTTGAATCTTATTACTCGGACCACAGTTGTTATCCTGTTTTTCCCCTCAAAGATTCACTAAATCGTCCCAGCTATGCTTGTGATTCCACCTTCCTTCAGCCCTATTTGAATACCATGCCCTGCGACCCCAATTCCAAAAAACCATACGTGATTTATCTTTCTCCAGCAGGCACGGTATGCCCACAAAACTTCGCTGTTTACGCTCAAATTTTCTCCTTTTTCGATCCCAATGGTAACAAAATCCAAAACTGTGCCAACACAGTTACTGTCACCTCGGCAGGAATGAACTATGGCGAAATAAGCTACGGCTGCAGCAGCACCATCCCCTGTGCCGAACATTTCGGCTGCAAAGCCGGCGTTTGCATTAAACTATCCAACTACGAACAACCGGGTTGCACCACAAACTACTGCACATCCGACTGTGGTGGTGTAAATTGCAGCTTCCCCTCCAACACTTGCCAATAAAATCCCCTTCGTCATTGCGAGGAGTGTAACCACGACGTGGCAATCTATATAAATTTGCCTCTATGAAACGAGCTGACTCACCAACTCTTTTATTCCCGCTCCCGTCGCAGCCGAAATAGGTAGTACCGAAATTTTCTTTTTCTTTAAGAAACTAACTATTTTCTTTATTTCATCACTGTCCACAAGATCGATTTTACTTAAGACCACAATTTCTCTTTTGTCTTCCAATCCTGCGCTAAAAGACTTTAATTCTTTGCGGATTACTTTATATTTATCGTAAATTTCCTCAGCCGTTCCACTATTGGCAGGTACCAAGTGAATCAACACTTTTGTTCTTTCGATGTGTTTCAAGAATTTTATTCCAAGACCCTTTCCCTCGCTTGCACCTTCGATCAATCCGGGAATATCGGCAATCACCAAATGTTTATCTCCGATTTTCAAAACTCCGAGGTTTGGCTCTAATGTCGTAAATTCATAGTCGGCGACTTTTGGCCTGGCGTTGGACAATACCGACAACAGAGTTGATTTACCCGCATTCGGCAAGCCGACAAGACCCACATCCGCCAAAAGTTTTAGTTCCAAATCTGCTTCAAAAGCTTCTCCGTATTGTCCATCTTCGGCGATCATCGGAGTAGTCATGCTTGATCCTTTAAAGTGAACATTACCCCGTCCTCCTTTTCCACCATGAGCAATCAAAAGTTCCATTCCCGGTTCCGACAGATCCAAATGCTGCCAAGTTTCTCCCTCAATTTTTTTCTGGCTAAAAAGTTTACCTAAAACACCCAATTTCATTCCTCTCACACGCACTTCTTTTTCCTCGTCGGTTTCCAATTCCAAACGTGTCAATTTAACCAGAGTTCCCACCGGCACTTTGATAATGATGTCTTCACCCTTTAACCCGGACATTTTTTTGCCGTGACCTTTTTCACCATCTCCGGCTTCAAACTTTTTATTGTGAGCAAAGTCTTGCAAAGTGTTTACATTCGGGTCAGTCACCAAATACACATTTCCGCCCTTACCACCATCTCCACCATCCGGACCGCCCTTAGGGATAAATTTCTCTCTCCGAAAAGACACGGCACCCGATCCGCCGTTTCCCGCCCTAACCATGATTTTTACTTGATCCACCATGCCTAGATTATACTTTATATCCATATATTTAATATTTCCCCATAAAAACTCTGAAACCTACCATTTCGAACGAATTGCACCGCATGCGCGTTATGAATTTACTTTTGAATTCTACAAACAAAAGGTGGCGACGTAGGCAAGCTTTGGCTCTGCCTACAGGAGACCACGTTGTATGAAAAAGTAAATTTAGCGACCGATGCACTAGTGAGAAATGTGTAGGTAAACGAGTTTTGGGAAATGTGAAATACCCCCCACTACTTCGGCAAATACATTATCGGATCCACCAATCCACCGGGTGTGCGTATTTCAAAGTGTGTATGGGTTCCGGTCGAACGTCCGGTTGATCCCATTTGGCCGATGATATCACCTCTTTTTACAGTCTGTCCCACTGTCACCGCGAACTTTTGCAAATGGCCATAAAGTGTCTTGAACCCGTTTCCATGATCAATCATCACCATATTTCCGTAGCCGGTATTGTCCCAGCTTGCATGAATAATCACTCCGGAGTCAGCCGCCATCACCATTGGCGAAGCAGGATTGGCGATATCCAGAGCCTTATGCCAGGGTTTGAAGTACTGGGTGATCACGCCTTGTGTGGGCCAGATAAAGTGTCCATTGGCAGCAACAGTACCCGCGTTTGGCGTCATTTGGTTGAAGAAGACTCTGGGCGAGGTTACCTCTTCGTTTGGCATTATTCCATCAGGCACAACCAATTGCTGCCCGATAGCCAAGGCAAACGTTTCATCATTAGTAAATTCATTAAAAGGAAAATCAACGATAGACTGAGCGGACACACCATATTTCTTAGCAATCGAGTAAATCGTCTCACCGCTTTGTACTGTGTGCACCACTCCGGTTACCGGCGGAATATGCAAAACGCTGCCTGTTTTAAGCTTGGTTTCGTTAATGCCCGTATTTAACCAATGAATTGAATCTGTATCTACTCCGAATTTCTTGGCAATGCTGGCCAGTGTATCCCCATCCTCCACTGTGTAATCAAAAATATCCGCTCTCGGTTTATCGGACACCTGCGTCATCGGATCGACCTGCAGTTGTGAATCTGTATTTATTCCCAAGACTTTTCCTTCTCCTGCTCCCGGTTCTTGAGCAAAAACAAACTTACTTCCAAAAGCCGAAGATAGCACTGTTTGTGTCTGAGAATCATTGACCACCAATGAAGGGCCCAAAGCCACCCCAAAAACCATGACCGTCACCACAAAAGAATTAACGATTAATTGGGCATTTTTCCCCCTTTGGTGGTACATTTTACCCACCATTACCGACTTTACCGACTCAAATATGGCAAATTTTGGGGACAAAAAGTTTTTTACGAAATGCCCCAACAACAACTTAACGTATTTATAAAAGGCGGCTATCCACTCCTTGAAAAAATGTTTTAGGCTAATCATGATTCAGTGTGTCTATTTTATCACTCCTGCCTTAGCCATCGCTTATTGACCCATTTTTGTCATTGCGAGCGTAATCGCTTGGCAATCCAGGATATTTTCTCCATAAAAGAGCCGGATACTATCCGGCTCAAACATATATTTCTTAGGAGGAAGGTGCTCCGGGACAGTGAAAAACAAGGGACATTCCCAGAGTTCCCGGGAATGACACAAAATATTTTTCACCCACCTTATCAACTTTTACTCTTACACCATCCTCTTCACTCCACGTTTCGATCTCTTTTATTACAGTGGCCGGATCTTTTACCTCGATCGACACATTGTCCACCAAGAGGACGATTATTTCGTCTCTCCATAGCTGTGTCAGTTGAATCATTGTCGAACCGGCTTTGCTCATAAAATATTCTTCCCCGTACACATTACTGGCCTTGGCTGTAACATCAAAGCCAAGTCTTTCGAAAAAATCCTTCATGATCTCGATGTCGCCCTTGGCCACTCGAATAGCCACACATCCGACACGAGCGTCATCGCCGACCCCCTCAAACAAAACACGCTTATTCATGGTCCTCTCCCTTCGCCTTACGGCTTTTCGCCTTCCTCAAGCACCTTAGCGCAAGCGCCATTTATCTGCAATAGCAGCTGAGCATCTCCCGCGTCATCTTTTGTGGAATATTCATCAGGCAGCTTCATCCACCCATGATCGTTCGGGTAGCGGAACCAGATAAACCACTTCTTCCTGGCTTCGTTATTCTCGATCGTAAAAACATCGGCCACGCCGTAATCAACGACCAC
>CAISLM010000014.1 GCA_903886255.1 Candidatus Collierbacteria bacterium | reverse complement strand
TTCTCCTGAAGATACGGGCAATTTGGGAACCATGATAAGAACTGCTCTTGGGTTTGGGATTAGAAACATAGCCATAATCAGGCCCGCCGTAGATTGTTTTGACCCCAAAACTGTCAGAGCATCAATGGGTTCAATATTTGGTGTAAAGATTGAATATTTTGATTATTTCAGTGATTATCAGAAAAAACATGATAACAAGTGTTTGGTATTTATGACGAATGCAAAAAAAGAATTGTCTGAAGTTAAGTTTGTTTCTCCGTTTTCTTTAGTATTTGGTAGTGAGAGCGCAGGACTTGAAGAATCATATAAAACAACTGGCGAGGCGATCTATATAAAGCAAACTAAGGATATTGATTCACTGAATCTTTCGATCGCAGCGGGAATTGCAATGTATCGAAGCTTTGTAAACTAAGTTTCCCTTTGATATTGGGCTTTGAATTTGATAAAATCCTTATAGTTTTGCGGGTGTCGTATACCGGTATTACCTCAGCTTTCCAAGCTGATGAAAGGGGTCCGACTCCCCTCACCCGCTCCAACAAAAAACCTCGATCTTTTTAACAGATCGAGGTTAAATATTTTTTTGATTTTCTAAAGAACGCTAATTTATTTGAAGCCAAATTATTTATACGGAGTAGGATTGATTATCGAGCAACGCTTTGTCAGCAATTTTAATCTGATCCATACCCAGGAATTTGTCAGCTTCGCTATATGCGGTTTGTGGATCTGAAATCAGTATGTTTACAGGTACCCAATTCTTATCCTCCCAATCGTTTGCCCATTTATATAGTTCTTGTACAGTCTCTTCGGGTATTGTTAATCCATACAATTCAGGCTTAAAATTTCCGAAGCGAGAGTCTATTTCCGATAAGGGGGCGCATGTTATATTGAGATGACAATCGGTACACACAAGTTCAGGAATAAGCACATCGGGAAATATTCCTCCCCCGTGCTGAATCAGCATAAACGCTAACTTTTCATGATTGCAGTCGTGAATTGACATTATTTCTCCTTATTGGAATTGGCTGGGAATAGATTTTTGAAGTAAATGTGCCTCTATTAAACAAAAGATTCTTCGGAATATTCTAACATGGAATAATTCAATTATCAACATTATGGGCTTTTACCACAACTATTTTAATATAAAACCGCTTCATTTCTGAAGCGGGTTTGTGCTTATGACTTTTTCCAATCACCTTCGGGTCGCCAGGGCGTTAGGTCCCCTTTTGATTCAAGGACTTTTTCGAGTTCAAGAAATTGTTTGGTTGATAAGGAACATTCATAGCTGTCCCACCAACGATACCATTTCCAGTATTCAGCCGTGGCTGCGCCATTTTCTTCTGTAGGCTTTTCGAGCCCGAATCTGGTTAGCGATTTTACGATTTTCGTACTTTCTTCTACTGCCTTTCTAACATCGACGTCGATAGAGGGATGATCTTTATCGGGAATCCTTCCATCTGCCATATCATGGTTCATGTGGAAGATGAAGCCTCCGAGCTCTCGTATCGCGTAGAAAACTTGAATTTCAGGCCAGTCAGAACAAATTTCTTTCAAAATGGCATCATCAATCATAGAATCTCCTGTTTTGATTGGATTATTTCTTAGTCAGAGTACGTCGGTATTTTATTTTAAAGCATTTGTATTGTCAAGCTATAGGGCAATAATTGCTCTTTAACATAACAAAAAATCCCCCGTTTTACACAGGGGATATGATTTGACTATTTAACTGTCTTTTTCCTTTTGATAAAAACAATTACGGCTATCACGATTACCAAAAAGCCTAAGACGGCAATTGCGCAAATCGCGCCAACTGCCAGCGCCGGCAATGCTGATCCGGAACTGCTTTTCGATTTGCTTATTTCATCCAGGGTTTTCCAAGCAGCGGATTCCGACGCAATATCAAATTTTTGAACCGGGGTTAGGCCGTCCGAGTTCGAAGAAACTTGCTCTCCGGCATTTACTTCTATGCTATTTCCGGTGGCTTTTGAAGTAAAGACAACTGTTCCTTCTATTACTTTTAATGTTGATATTCCATCATCTTGCTCCAAAACCAAGGTAGTCCCCTTAATACCGGCGACAGCTTGTCCCATTTCCACTTCCATGGTTCCATTCGTAACCATTTTCTTGAAGTTGATCCATAGATGTCCGGCAACTAGCCCCATTTTAGTTTCTTGTTCCGGAGGGCTTTTAATAATCACCTCCGTATCCGGTTTCATTTGGAAAGTAGTCATATCCAGAAACTGAAAAATCGCGCTACTTTCCTCGCCTGTGGATACGTGATCTCCAACCAATAATTTCGTTTTGGGAGTCGCGGGCGTCCAATCCTGAGCTTTTTCGCCAGCATTGCAATGGGCTACGCTTACCTCTCCAGTTACGGAGTTAAAGCGAGCCATGGAATCGGCAGCATCAGGAAGTTCGCCACATCCGCAAATTACTTCCGTACAAGAAACCGGGGTAACCCATGTATCTTTGAAATTAGCGGTCTCGGTGAGGGCGGTGGTGCTCTTCATATTCACGTCGGTCCACTTCGTGTAGGACCTGGACACTTCGCCTTCGAGCACTCCTGCTCCTGAAAATTCAGTAATTGGCTGAGTAGTATAAAAAGTTCCCTTTCCGGTATACGAGTCGGGGAAATTCCAGCCTTTTCGTGCCGGAATGTTTAGTTCAAAAGTCCATTCGCCAGTGAGATTGCCTTTGTTGTAGTTTCCGTTTAAGGTAAATGTTCCTTCTTCCGGAGCACCATTGGCAAATTGATCGGCAGAAAAGTTGTTATTGGGAATTGATATCGTTTTAGTGAATGATCCATCGCCATTTATCTTGAGATCCCACTTCCCGGTGGATACGAACAACATTCCGCTTTTGTCGTAGATTGTAGGATGGTTACTATTTACGTTAAATTTTATGACGATTGATGAAGGTGGGGATGAGGCGAAGGCAGATGTCGGAAATAATACGATTAGAGCAAGTACAACGCAAAAAATGGGAAACAGAAACTTTTTCAATCCAATCTCCTTTGGGATGAAGTTAAAGAACGTCATAAGTTATCATTAAAGTATGTATTTTGTCAACACTATCGGACTAATGCTGTATCCATGATATTATTTTATCACTCCCTATTTTAAGGGGTAAAATTATCATATGGTAGAGCAGGATCAAATCGCTAATGAAATAATTTACGAGAGCGAAGAATCCTCAATCGCGGAATACGAGCGGTATAATCCTACACGAAGAGTCATTGAGTCCCAAGATGGAAATAAGCCAATTCAGCTGGTGTCGGTAACTGAGGGAAACGAGAATTGTAAATATTTAATTGTTGGTTCAATTTCTATTCCAATTGATGCACAAAATGAGGATGAAATTAATAAAAAAATTGTTGAGGAAGTTTTACCAAAAGAAATGTTATTGCCATTCGTCTCTAATTCAATTCATCTGTCTCACTTAGTTCGGCATGCGATTAATAATAAAAATTTAGGACCACAAGAATTTCTTGTTTTGACAGGAATACTACGATGATTCCTGATTATTTGATAAGAATTCTTAAAAAAATCTCTCCAAGTACTAAACCCACTATTCCTCCTGTAATAGCTTGATAAAGTGTGTGATATTTTCCTTTTACCCTCGCCCATATGATAAGAATAATGTTTAATATCAGCAAATATCCAACATTTCCATAGAAAAAAACAGTTACAGCCACGACGTAACCCTGTATTCCCGCATGAAAGGAAATTTTCCATTTCGTAGTAATGATCGAAAAAACGATTCCTAAAATTTCGAGAGACAAAATAAATTGAGCCAGTTTTACTTCCCGGGAAACCCAATAATAGATTATTAGAATAAGGACTAAAATAACCCCGACGATTCCGAGCCTTTGCCTTTCGTTACGATTGGTTACATCATAATTTGATGATAATCCCGTCTTAAGTGTGTAGAAAAAATAACCCATGAATATACCGAGGGTGGCTATAGCAGGTACAAGATTGATGACAAATGGTGTTTGAGAAAGGTTAATGGTACCCAAAAAGATGATAACTAGAATAAAAATAAAGGGGTCTAAAATTCTAGAAATAATGAGGGGTAATCGACTCATTATCAAAGTATACGTTAATTACTCTACTGAGGGTTTATCTCTTTAGCTTCCTGGTCCAGGTAATTAACGCTGTTAATTGCTCAACAATTTTATCCTTGGTGGGCTGATCATTTACTTTTCCTTCAGAAATTTTTTCTTGAACATTATTGATTATTACTTCCGGTCTGTTTATGGGGAACATGTTTAGGAAAACAAAACATTGACGAAGGTGATATTGCGCTCGACTTCCTCCCATCATGCCGGGTGACGCCGACATAATGGCTACAGGTTTGCCATCCAGACTGTTTTCTGTCACAGGACGAGAGCACCAATCAATTGCGTTTTTTAATACTCCGGGAATTGAGTAATTGTATTCTGGGGTTACGATTAAGATCGCGTCGGCTGAGGCAACTTTTGTTTTAAAATTTACCACTTCCGGTGGCATGCTGTTTTCGAAATCTCCATTGAATAAGGGAAGCATTCCAATATCAACTGTTTCTATATATGCATCCGCCGGACAAAGTTCTGTGGCGGTTTGTAGGACTATACGATTAAATGAATCCCGACGAAGGCTTCCCAAAAGTGCAACGATGTGTAATTTATCTTCCATATTTAAAATATATACTAAACAAATCAATTCAACAAGGTAAGGGGGTATTTTAATGTGATGCCAGTTGGAGAAAGCTGTGTGAACTAATTACGAACCAAAATGATGGACCGGCTGACCCATTTGATTGCGTAGTTAATAAGACTAAGAGATCGTTACTCGCCCACCCTGTTATTCCGTTCATAGTTAAAGTGTATTTTGTTTTTGACCAATAATCGCCAACATCCAAAAAATGGTTGCTGTTTGCATATATGGCTCCGTCTCCTTTAAAAACGAGATATGTCTCGTTTCCCGAGACTGTTTTTCTGATAAAAAACTGTTTATCATCAGGTGACCAGGTATTATCGGGTATATTGTAGGAAACTGTCGAATTTTCAGTGCTGTCAAAAATGGTTTTGATTGAACCGGTTTGGTTATCTACGACTTTGAAAGTGTACGTGCTGTCTCCGTTGGAATCTCTTTTAATTGATTCCGTAAGCTTAACGAGGCCATCTCCTGACGGCTGTTCATTATTCTGAATTTTAATATCCTGTGAGGCTTTGATAATGGGTGGTTGAATTGTTGGTATTTGTGTCACTGCTTTAGGGAGACTTAAGGTATAAACTCCATAGATAAGTATCAGTAGAATAACTATTATTGAAATCTGCTTAATTGTTTTCATTTTTATTTTGTTATTTGTATTTATTATTACATATTTAATACAATAATGCCGCCAGAAATAACCTTTTCTTGTTGATTTAGGCATAATTTACCATTATGGGTTAACAATTCGTGCCTAGGAGAGCATAAATGTACTATCTTTATAATTACAAAGTGATATAATTCTAGGGTACTCTCAAATCTTAATTTAGGAGCAAACTGTGAACCAAATTAACCCAAATGAGGATAAGGCAATACAGGCACTGGAAAACCTTGTGATCGAAGAAGAGCCGGGAGAAATTCCCGCATCCAGAATCAATGTCCGAAGCATAGTCTTTTTCCTAACAGGCGTTTTTGTCTTGTGGCTGATCTTTGCTATTGTCACGCCGTTTATGCCTCTGGATGACATCCTTGCCCCGGTTGCTTTTGCGACAATTTACGGGCTAGTCTATGCAACATTCAAGTACTTCTTCGGAATTAGGTTATTCATGAAGAAGTAAAATCATCTTTTAAGGAGGCTGAATGCCATACCCAAGAGATTTTGTTGAATGGATTCAGTCAGAAGCTAAGGAATGCTTTTGCTGTGGAATGCCACTCACAATGTGGGATAGTTCGGAAGTTCATAGCGCAACCGGATTGCATCTGGTACTTGAAGAGGCAGAAAATCCTCATCGGTACGTGTACAGAGTAACCGATCCACCTCAAAAGTACCTTTTTATGAAGGATAAGGTGCTTGAAACCTCGGAATTTGGATTGGGAAAGAGGTACAAGGGTGATGCTGTAGTAGTTTGTAAAAAGTGTCATACCAATATAAACGCGTTGGCTCTTGAGCTTTGCCGAAAAAGAATTCCCGGATTTAAGGGGAACACCCCCCTTCCAAGAATTCTTTACGAGGCAACCCACCAGTACAATAAGTTTGTTTGGAGATCGAGATTGAATCCCCGCTGATAACGGGGATTTTTTACGTTAAAATATGTGTGTACGCCGGGGTGGTGAAATGGTAGCCACGCGGGACTTAAAATCCCGTTCCCTCTAAAGGAGTGCGGGTTCGATTCCCGCTCCCGGCACAATCCAAGGTTGACTTATCTTATAATTGTTGGTATTATCTCACAGTCGAATCTGATTCCAGTACGTTAAAAGGAGAAAGTCGTGGTTAAAAATTTGGATGTTGACACTATAAAGTCGATTCTTCTTAATAAATTTATCTTTGACGACAAGCGTAATACGGCTATGTCTCAAAGAATTTTTGCCACAATGGGTTTTCCCGTGGCCGTCCAAACTCAAGCCGATTTTGATTTAAAAGAAGGCTTACTGCAAAAAATGTCCTCTTTGATCGCGTTGCGTTTGGTTGAAGATGATCGTTCAATTCCTATTCTCTCGGCTGAAGACTTTGATCAGCAGATCTCTGAATATATCGGAAACAAAATATCTGAAGATACGACGATGGATCAGCCTGATCGCGAGGTCCTTGAACCGACGATTAAGCCGGTTATTCTTAAGCTGATTGAAGGTCTTATGGGATTTATGAAGGATGAAACCGATCCTTATGAAGAATATTGGCGATTAATAAACACCATTAAAGCATTGGCAAATGACGAAATGCTTTCTCTGAGCATCTTATTTGACGACGCTTTTTATGATGAAGTAACTCGACGCGTAACCACTCGTGATCAATATATCGTTCAGAGTGAAAAGGCCTTGGGGTTTGTAACCGATCCTCAAAAACTTATTGATACATTTATTACCCCCATTCTTCAAGCTCTGGTCGCAGATGAATCAGTAAACAGCGAAGAACTGGGTGAACTGACAGAAGAGCTAAAATCCCAACTTGCGCCTGCTTTCCAAAAGTTTGAACAGGTCACAAAAGAAATTCTTGCCGAAGAAGTAGATCGACTATATTCCAAATAAGCATATTACCTCCCATGTACTAAAAATGGGGGGTATTTTTTTTGCATTACCTAATTATCAGTTTTGCTTTAAAATATACGTATATGATCCGGTAGCTCAGCTGGATAGAGCGACTGCCTTCTAAGCAGTAGGTCGTGGGTCCGAGTCCCACCCGGGTCACTGAAACGTAATTGTCCTCTAAAAATTTAAGGAGGTAGAAATGAGTGGTTTGTTTGTAAAAGTTGCTGCGCCTATATGGCTCGTGCTGTATTTTATAGTTATTTACGTATTTGGAGCACCTCTATTCATATATTTTATATTGCTCTTTGGGTTGTGGAATGCAGTTCTTTTGCATATTTCACTTTTTGTTCTTTGGAGTTTTGTTTTTTATTTGATACTTCTCCAATCAAATTCTTTCGAACGCCTGAGAGACATAGTTCGGAATTTTTTGAAAAATCGACACGGAAAGTTATTTGATTGGTTGGGAAAGAAATATTTTACCGAGAATACTACTTCGTATGTCTCCCCAGCGATAATCATACTTGTGTTTTTGATTCAAAGTCCTCTTATCTGGGTGCCGTTAATTCGGTATTCATTTCCCAAAAACGTATATTGGAAAGGCCTACTTTGGATTGTGCTCGGGTCGGTTATTAAGATTACAACTTGGTATCTTCCTGTGTATGGACTGGGATTTTCCATTATCCGTTCCCTTGTTTTTAGGTAATATTGAAATGTTGATGATATGAACCCTTCATTTGGAGGGTTCTTTTTTTGATTAAACACAAAGTGTTGCATTTATTACATTTAATTGTAATAATTGACGTAATATTAAATACAAAAAATTATGAAAAACAACGTTCTTGTTCCTGTTGTGCTGGTGTTAATAGTTTTGGGAGGAGTCTTAGTACTTACTAGGAAATCTTCTTCGGCCACGCCACCTGAAATGATGACCGAACAAACTACTCCTACACCAACACCGACTCCCACAATGGCTAGACCACAGCCACCTGTTGCCGGAGATGTGTTTGCAAATTCTTCCATAAAATCTATGGCCTATCAAGTATTTCCCGGAAAATTATCAGATTCTGCAGTAATTGCGACGAAGGGTTGGGCAATTAAATCTACATTACAGAAAGACGGCTCAACAAAGGTAGACTTCATTCCTTCAGAACAAGCCGACCAGGCGAAATCATATGCTGTGAAAAAGGGCGACACCTTGTATTTTGTTGAAGTAAACCCGGGTGACGATACCGAATCAAAGGATATGTTCTTGCAAGATGACTATGGTGTTCTCGTTGGAGCAGATGGCATGGTGAAGTAGAGATATATGAATATATTTGATTTGACAGGAAAGAAAGCCTTGGTAACGGGAGCTTCCAGTGGATTGGGGGTTCAACACGCAAAGGCTTTAGCGGAACAGGGTGCCGATGTAGCTCTTTTTGCCAGAAGATTGGATAAATTGGAGGTCGTTAAAAATGAAATTCTGGCAATGGGTAGGCAGTGTATTGCCATCAAATGTGATGTGACTTCGGAGGGTGAAGTCACATCTGCAGTGGATGAAGTTATCAGAATATTCGGCAGAATTGATATATTAGTAAATAACGCCGGAACATCTGCCAACTCACCATCGGAACAGATGACTGAGGCGGACTGGGATAAAGTATTGAATACTAATTTGAAAGGCGTGTTCCTTGTGTCAAAACACGTAGGAGCTCAAATGATCAAACAAAATTACGGAAAGGTTGTAAATATAAGTTCGATATTTGGAAAGGTCGGAAATAGCATGTTCCCCGCGTGCAACTATCACGCTGCAAAACATGGCGTTATTGGACTTACCCGTGCCATGGCGGACGAATGGGCAAAATATAATATAACTGTCAATTCGATCGGCCCAGGATTTTTTGAATCGGAAATGACTGCGGGTGCAATCAATTTACCGGAATTTAAAGCATATGTTGAAAACAGCTGTCCGATGAAAAGAATTGGCAGACCGGGTGAACTGAACGGCGCGCTTATTTATCTTTCTTCCGATGCGTCAAGTTATATGACTGGTCACACTATATACGTCGATGGTGGATGGACTGCGGTCTAAAAAAATACCCCGGTAAAGGGGTATTTTTTTGTTAGTAAACGTTTTTTATTTCGTCTCTATGGCGTCGTCTTTCGATTTCGGTGAGGTATTTCTTTCTAAGTCTTAAACTTTTAGGTGTAATTTCGAGTAGTTCGTCAGATTCAAGAAAATCTAGACATTGTTCGAGTGAGTATTTAATTGGAGGGACTAAGGCAGAAGAAGTGTCTGTGGCGGACGCACGCATATTTGTGAGCTTTTTGCCTTTGGCGGCGTTTACGCTGATATCCTCTTCTTTTGAGTTCATTCCAATGATCTGACCTTCATAAATTGGCTCACCAGGATCAACGAAGGTTACACCACGTTCCTGAGCTGCCTGAAGGCCGTAAGAAAGGGCGACGCCTGTGTCTGTGGCGATGAGTGCACCCCTCCTCATTTTAGGAAGCATGGGGCCAACCGGTTCGTAATCAAGAAAAACACTGTTAAAAACGACAGTTCCCTTTGTGGCAGTCATAAGCAGAGACCTTAAACCAAGGATTGTGCGTGTAGGCATTTTATAAGTAAACTCCATCTCCTGTTCGTTAATTGGATCCATTTTGATTAGGTTTCCAAGGCGTTTACCCATCTCTTGAGTTATCGTACCTAAATATTCTTGAGGAGCAATGATCGTGACTTCTTCAATAGGCTCGCATTTTTTACCATCGATGGTTTTGTAAATAACTTCAGGTTTGCCAACTTCCATTTCAAATCCTTCGCGACGAAGAGTTTCCAAAAGAACTGAAAGATGAAGCTCGCCTTTTCCGGAAACTTTATATTTGCCGCTGTCTTGCTTTTCCATTTTCATGGAGAGATTTGTCTGCAATTCACGTCGAAGTCTCTCTTCCACTTGTCTGGCTGTTGTAAATTCACCTTCACGACCGCAGAAAGGAGAAGTGTTGGGCCCCAAAGTGATATGAAGTGTCGGTTCACTAATTTTTGCACTGGGGAGAGCTTCCGTATCACCTAAAGTGGAAACTGTTTGACCGATGATAGCTTCCGACAATCCGGTAATTGCGACAATATCTCCGGCGCTGGCTTCCGGTACCTCTACGCGGTGTAATCCTTGTGAGACATAGACTTTATCTATTTGAGCAGCCTTAGTTTGTTCGCCGAGTAAAATTACTTTTTGGCCAGGCTTGACAGTCCCGCGGAATATTTTTCCAACACAGATTCGGCCTAGGTGTGGATTGTGATCAAGAGAAGAAACAAGCATTTTGAAGGTTCCTTCAATTTCATTTTTTGGAGCCGGAATATATTCCATGATTTTATCCAGCAAGGGGATCACATTCCCAGGTTGATTGAAGTCTGAGGGAGGAGTGTTGAATACTTTTCCCATTTTGCTAACCGAATAGAGAGTTGGGTATTCCAACTGGTCGTCTCTTGTGGCCAATTCAAGGAAAAGATTGGCAACTTTTTGTTCAGTTAAAGGGATATTAGCGTATGGTTTGTCAATTTTATTGATGACAACGATGACTTTTAAATCAAGTTCAAAAGCTCTTTTTAAAACAAATCTAGTTTGGGGCATTGGTCCTTCCTGGGCATCGACAATAAGCAAGGCTCCGTCGGCCATGCCAAGGGTTCGTTCTACTTCCCCACCAAAATCGGAGTGACCGGGAGTATCGATGATATTTATTTTGGTGCCTTTGTAACTAACGGAAATATTTTTGGCAAGAATAGTGATACCTCTCTCGCGCTCCAGCTCGTTGCTGTCGAGAAGTGTTGTTTGATTCATCTCTTCTTCGTTTTCGCGAAAAATGTGAGACTGCTTTATAAAAGCATCAATTAAAGTGGTTTTGCCGTGGTCAACGTGAGCGATGACCGCGATATTACGAATGTTTAACATAAATTTGGGTTTTGACGATTTTAGCCGCCAGGCAGGCGATTAACCTGGTTATTATACACCCTTATGGGCTATTTGCCAAACTTGGCGGAGAGTTTTACTAGGTGTGCTGAATAAACTATTTGACGAACCTCACCATCTTCACTTTCAATTTGATCTGTATCCGCGATTTTTTGATATTGCTGGAGATAGCCGGAAAGAGCGCCTTTTAGTTCTTTTAATTCCTGACGCATGTCTTTAATTTTTTGATTCAGCGAAGCGTTTGATGGCGATTTAAGAACATTTTGCTTGGCTTCGGCTTTCTTTTTATTGACTTCTTTACCTTGATCGGCGGCTTCTTTGTATCCGGCATCGTTGGCCAAAACATCATTCATCATTTCTGCTTGTTTTGCCAGTTCGGTTTTTACAGTTTCGATGTGGGAAATGTGGGTTTTAATAAGATTTTCGATGGCAAAAAGATTGGTTACTTCTGCATTTGTTCCTGTCGGTAGTGTTGTTTGGGTTTGATTGTCCATATCAGGCTTTATTCTAAGGTGTTTCTTGATAATGGTCAATGATGGAATGTATGTCATCTTTGGAAAATTTACTGTGAGTAACAACAACCTCAATCGGTATTCCATCTCGCATCACTTGTATCTTTGGAATGTAACCTGTTTCATTTGCAGGCAATACTATTTGATATTGCAGTGATGGAGAGAGTGAAATATCTTCATTAATCCCCATATCCTTAATTCTCCGATATATTTTTTCAAGGTATTCTTTTCTAAAATGATGTTTATCTCCAAGAGTAGTGATTTCACTAACTTCTTCGATGTTTGGAGCGGCAATCATACTATTCATTAATTTAACAATTTTTTCAATAGTTTCAAGTGAATGTTGTGATTGCCCCTTGTCTCTCCCATGCACAAGAGCGGAAACTGATGTTTTCATTTCCAATATTTTGTCAATAACAAGGTGACCATCTTTGTCGAAGATTACACTAACATCATCAGGTTTACTTGCCCATTCCTCACCAAGAGAAATGGGTGCTTTTTGAAATAGTTCTTCAATAAGGGTTCTGGTATTTTTTTGGATCTCAGTATCTGGAAGATTTTCCAAATTTTCTGATATTGCTAAAGTCTCAAATAAAGCCCCAAATATCATTAATGATCTCTTTTCTGCAGGAAATTTTGTGACCCATTTAAATTTACCGTCTAATTCCTTCTTTGTTTTATTAAAAATTTCGTTTCTGGTATCTTTTTGTGATTCAGATTGCTGAGGTTGGTATTCTTCACTCCATGGCATGAATACACTATATACATTTTGTAAGTGACAACGCAATATGTAGAATCATTATGTCTAATGAGTTACGAGCTAGGACTCCCTTCGATAAATCACTGCTGTGATTTTCTCAGGACCTGGCTCGGCAAGATCGTTACGAGCTTGCCTCCGCCTTTCTCGTCCTAGCGAGGAGATAATATAAAAATCTTCCCATATAGGGAAGACTTTTATATTGTTGCCGAGCTAGGACTCGAACCTAGGATATCCTCCTTCAAAGGGAGGCGTCCTACCACTAGACGACTCGGCAGTAACTAGGTGTATTTTAGCATTGTAGTAACTTGGGAGGAGACTCGGTCACCGAAGATGGTGAGACTCGGATTCCGTTAATTCCTTTCAGGAATTACTCCATCACGGACTCGCCGGGTTCGTTACGAAACCGGCTCCGTCATTCGAGTCTCTACTTTTGTCCAATTAAAATCTCTCCACAAGGGAGAGATTTTAATTGGAGCGGGAAACGAGACTCGAACTCGCGACCTTCTCCTTGGCAAGGAGACGCTCTAGCCAACTGAGCTATTCCCGCATGTAGTTTTTTTATAACTACGTGCCAAGCTGAGGAGTCGGACCTCAATCTCGTGTTTTTCAGACACGCGCCGTGACCACCTTGGCTAGCTTGGCAATAGCCTTGATTATATCAAAAAAGCCACCCTTGTGGAGTGGCTTGTAAACTTAATTTATTGAGAGACCATACTTGTCGGTTAGTTCGTAATACGATTTTAACCAACGATTCAAATTTTCGAGTTCCAAACGACGTTGCGTTATGCGACGATGCAGTATTGAGTAGTAGAACCGGTCTTCACGTTTGTGTGGATACAATTTGCTTTTTATCAAATCACGATCAAGCTTTTGTTCTATCTGAAGCCGATTAAGACTTTTCATTTGCATTGAAAAAAGAATTCTCTTTATCTCATAAATTCTTAATTCTTCTGGGTGAATTTTCAAAGATTTCCTCCATATATTGAGATTGGATGTTATTTAATATGACATACTTAACTTATAAGGGGAATTTGTACAGAAGGCGATATATTTCAGCAATAATGGCATTTAGCTCATGAAGCCCGTTGGGCATTCGACGGATAAAGCTAATATCATAACTTAGACTTTTGATGCTCGCGACGTCTTTTGCCTTAAGGGCGTTTCTGACTGCCTCGCGATTTTGTGCCTGTTTCCTTTCAAGTAGACGGAGATCAGAAATGTTTTTTCGTAATGTTTCTTCAAGCGCAGGTTTTGTGGCCTTCTGTAATAACTTCTGTAATAATTTGAAATTATATTTCAATGTTCGCCTCCGAAAATTTTGATTAACGATTTTAACATATACGATCAATTTATGAGAAAATATGCATGTTGGGCAGGTGGCGAAATGGTAGACGCGCAGCGTTCAGGACGCTGTGAGGAAACTCATGCGGGTTCAAGTCCCGCCTTGCCCACAATAATTCAAAATTACCCTTGGGTAAGTTTGTATTATTGAGACTAACAGTGGAACTTGAAAGCCGGAGGTGCGACGGCACCGAGGCAGGCCTTGAAGAATTGTCAGTAGACAATTGCTGAAAGGCAAGTCCCCACTCACTTTAAGTTTTTAAGCCAAGCATCGTTAATAACGATGCTTTTGCGGTAAAGGCATTCTTGCTTGTAAATATTTGATAACCATACTTTGGTGCCAAGTCTTTAATATTTGATGATTCGTATTCGGCATACAAAATGGCTTCGCGTTTTTGTAACTCTTCAGTTTTTCCAATTCGGGGGTGTAATTTATTTCGTTGATATGACTCATCTATCGACTCACAATATATAAATATCCCATCAAAATCTAAATCTCGTCTTGTGATATCGGGTAAGAAATCTACGCCTTCAAATATGATATTTTCATATTTTTTCTGAAGATCTGTGATTTCATTGAATATGTATTTCCATAAGGCTAGAGTCTGGTTTCGGCAATCATTAAGATATTGTTTTTTTGTTACGCTAAGCCAATACTCACCGTCTTTGCTGTTGAAAAAATCTCGCCAAAGTTTAAGTTTGGGATTGGAAATGGCAACCTTATCTCTTAGCCGATCGACATAAACGTGCTGAATTCCACATTCTTTTGCAATCTCTTCTGCCAAGTAACTTTTTCCCGATGTTGGAGGACCGCCAATGAAAGAATACATGCCGTAATTATAATTGCAGATTTTTAATGTTGACTGACAAATTAGTCTCGTGCGGTATAATATAGTCTGTTCGTTGATTTGCCGAGATGGCGAAATGGTAGACGCACTACCTTGAGGTGGTAGCGCCCTAAAAAGGCATGGAGGTTCAAGTCCTCTTCTCGGCACAATTTCCGTACGGGCTCTTAGCTCAGTTGGTTAGAGCGCCTCGTTTACATCGAGGAGGTCGAAGGTTCGAGTCCCTCAGGGCCCACATAATGTATCTTGTATATGTTTTACAAAGTTTGGTAAATTTTAGGTATTATGTAGGTCAAACTAATAACCTAGATCGTAGGTTGCTTGAACACAATTCGGGTTTTTCAAAATACACTTCATTTTCTCGTCCTTTTAAGCTTGTTTATTCTGAGAAATTTTACACAAGACAAGATGCGTTAGCTAGAGAGAAGCAACTTAAATCCGGAAAGGGCCGAGAATGGCTGAAAAGTATTTTGGTTAGAGCGGTCGCCTGAGGCGACAGGTCGAAGGTTCGAGTCCCTCAGGGCCCACAAAGGACTATTGTATTGACATTGACTATTGTCCCAGTATTCCGATATTTACTTTATTTCTGGCGATATCAATTGTTGAAGGGTTATATAAAACTAGAGCAGGCAATTCTTCGGCGAAGGTTTTTTGAAAATCAATGTAAGTTATTTTTCTAGCTTTTTGATCAAGAGTGACACGGCCATCCTCTAGGAGTTTGTCTATTTTTTCATCGGCACCCTTCCCAACATTTGTTGCTTGAGTTGAATGCCAATCTCGGTACTGATCCGGGTCGGTGGGTATGCTGTAGGTCATAAGCAGCATTTGGAATTGATCCGGAGTTGAAGTAACTACCCTGGTGTTAATAGTTAACAAATCGGAATCGAGCTGAGATTTAATTGCTTCTGCTATTGGTAGTAATTCGGGAGAAGTTGCAAGCTCAAGAGTGAGTGGTGTTTTTATCAGGTCTTTTGTTCTCTGAATATTATAGTCATAGGTTTTTACCAGCGGACTAAAAGCCCATGAATTTGGGTTTAATGTTGTGAGTGCCGGCGTTTCACCAAACGACTTGTCCTTAAGAGCATAGGCAATTCCTTGGCGAACGTTTTTGTCTTTAAGATTCTGATCTGCTTGATTAAAAACTATCATAACGACGTGATTAAAATCAGTTTTCTTGCTTATGCTTGCGTAGGGAGTGAGATCAGTTGAATACTCCGAAGGCAGATCGAGAATCATGTCTAGTTGGCCAAGTTTGTAGGCTGTAATTGCTTCTTTTGGTGTTGAAAAAACATTGATAAAAATTATTCTATTCTTTGATTCAAGAATTATTTGAGAAATAACACCCGAACTTTTTTGCTTTAAACGAATGTCATAATCCCCTATTATTGAACCACTTTGATTAAGCAAAGGGATGTTCAACAACGAGAGAAAAGGCGCAAACTTTGTAGGAATTTTAAATCTAATTATATTAGGATCTTGTTTTTCAACAGAAATGTTTGGAATAGAGAACTTAATATCGGAAGCTTTTACCAGACTTCCATTATTCCACTTAAGGCCTGACTTTAGATAGAAAGTGTAAGTATTTCCCCCATCACCGATTTCCCACTTATCAGCAAGCCTTGGAACCGGTTCCATGTTGTTATCAATTGATACAAGACCTGCGTTTAGGAAATTAATTATATTTGATGGAAGCTGACCGGCGCTAAATTGTCCGACTATACCAATTTTAATTTCTGCCTTGGGGTGTGGTAATTTTTGGATCAAAATATTTGCGAATAAGGCAACGACCACTGTGACGATGACACTAACAAAAACTTGTTTCCCGTATTTTTGAAAGAATCCCTTTACGAACCAGATTCTTTCTCTTAATGGTTTTATCATTTCCAAAAGGCAATATTAAGAAAGGAAAATATCACGAACAAGGCTGCCACGATGATGGTGGCAACGTAGATCATTTTTTCCGGTCCCCTCTTTGTGTGGATGCCGCTCTGGGTAACAGACGAGAATCCTGAACCAAGCGAAGTTTCTTTAGATTGAAGGGTAATAAGTACGATTAAAATTAGCGACAAAACAATTTGAACGATAAGTGATAGCTTCATGGGTCAATTATACTGCCTGCGGCTATTTGTCGGAGTCTTTTCTAATAAGCCACATTATTCCGTTATGAAATACGTTCAAAAATGCCGAAGCAACAACGAACGATAAAAATAGATTAAGGTGAAATCCCGGTACTGTAAAGCCCTGGTAGTTAATTCCGGGAAAATCATAGGGTGTAATTTTTATCCCTCCGACAATAACCGGGAGTAAAAAAAGAGTAATTAAGCCAACAACCCAAGAAAATAAATTTAATGTAATTAAATTTATTGGTAATAACAGCAGCTTAATTATTGGTTTAACAATCTTGTTTAGAAGAAGCCAAATTATGGCGGCCGTGATTAGTGTTTTGGCGTCGTGAAGAATAGAAAAACCGGGATAACAAATGCTTACCAGATATATAACCAAGAGATTAATGAGGATATGCCTGAGCAAGGCTTTCATAGTATTTAGTATATATGAAGACTTTGATCAATAAACTACTTAATAAAGGTCATTTCCCGTTTTTTAATATGGAAGGTGGTGGCAAATCTGTGAGCCTCGTCTCGAATATTCCGGAATAAGTTTAGAACAGGATCTTCGATATTTAAATTTAGCGATGTGACCTTGTTTTTATCGTAGAAATATATCGTCTCTCTTTTTTTTGCTAGTGCAAAAGTGGGAATATTTTTCGGAATTACAGGAGTAACAATTGAAAGTTGAGGAATTCCCCCGTCCAATATTATCAAATCAGGCATTCCCCATTCAGGATGGTTGAAACGACGCTCCATTATTTGTTTCATGGCAAAGGGATCGGATCGATCTCCCTCGTGAACATTAAAATGACGATAGAGGGAAGTTTCTGATTTTCCATTGATAAATACCGCCATAGATCCAACATAATTTTCACCTTGAAGATGGGCCAGGTCATAGCATTCAATTCTGATAGGAGGTTTTGTAAGTAAAGGATGTTGGAGAGTATCGACAATTAGATATTGGAGTCTGTCGGTGGCATCGGAGAGTTTTAGTAACAGACTTGAGTTTTGATTTTTTGTTGCTTCATCAAGGCTAATAATTTTATTTTTGATGGTTGTTGCCGTTTCAAAATCTTGATTTTTTATCGCCTTCTTTATTTGACTGTTGAGCGTTTTGTTTAATTCTATGAATTTTCCGGAAAGAAATTTTTTAATTTGTCCCAAATGACGTTGATACTCTGATGGGGTGACTTTAAATTGACAAGCCCCCGGACATTGATGAATATGATAATTAAAACAGGCCCTTGAAGCGGAATTAAATGGTGCATTGCAAAATCCGAATATGCGTCTTGACAGCTTAACAAGAACTTCTGCAGTTTTGGTTGAAGTGTATGGACCGAATACTTGTTTTTTGTAATCATCCAATTCTAGTGTTTGGATGTCGGTTGCGTGGATAATTTTTATTTTTGTGTCGGGAGAGTTTGTGAAAATGATGTAAATGTTTGACCTGCCATCTTTGGTGATTACGTTATATCTGGGTAAATATGTCTTTATGTAATTTGCTTCGGTGATGACAGCTTCCAAGTCGTTATTTACGATTTTGAAATATAAGAATTTTGTTTGGGGAATAAAGCTTGCGGCACTAGTTGAGCCGTCCTTGAAGCCTTCGAAGTGTTGTTTAATTCTGGTCCTTAGGCTTATGGATTTACCGATATATAATGGTTTTTTGTTTTTGTCTTCGAAGATATAAATGCCTGGCAAGGAAGGTAATCCCTGCCAAAATGACTCCGATGACGGAGAAAAACGCAATCTGCGGGATGATTGGCTCGATAGTAATTGTTTGTTCGAAACGCTGTCCATTGATATAGATTATAGCTTTTGTTTTAATTTGGCCGATGAGTGGCTGTTTAATGACTTTAAATTTCATCTCTGTAGTTCCGAATGGTGGAATGTTTATTTGCTGTTCTGTTTCATTTATATAATCGCCTTTCTCGGCTATGGTATTGCCTGAATATGAAACCCCGGTATTGTTGCTGACATTAATTTTGAGACTATTGTCCTCTTGATTGCTGGACAAAATTGTGAAGGTTGGTTCCGGAAAGGTGACAGGATCTGTCGGCTCAATAGAAACGTCTTTTGATTTTTCATCCTTGTATTTGTAGCCTCCTGCGGGAATTGGATAATCTGGGCTAACTCCATGAATGGCAAAAACGATATGGTTAAAATCGAGTTTGTTAAAGTAATCAATACCCCTTGTGGTATTAGACCAAGTTGGATCTATCTGTATCCACGTACTGTTGTTTCTATCAAAATATTCCGGCCAAGCATGCAAAACATCTTGGGTTAACGAAAGAGGTTTGAGGTCTTGATTTTCCGATATACCAAAGCCTTCCAATTCCCGAGCCGGAATACCGGACTTCCGCGCTATTGCGACAAAGACGTTAGCGAAGTCAGTGCAGATAGCACTCTGACTATTTATTAACGACTCTGCCGCGGGTGTTTTTTGGGATTGTTGACGATTGACCTTTTCATAATCATATTTCAGTTTGTCTGCAACAAAATCATAAATTGATTTTGCCGATATTAAATTTTTTATATCGGGGGTAGTAAAGACACCATTGTCGAAGTTCCAGATATCGTTTGACAGAAGAAGTTTATCAGAGGGAATTATGGTTGTTGGCTTGGGGATGAAGTTTAGTTTTATATAAATCGATAGATTTACGTCAGTCTTAGAATTGCTCTCTAAACGATACTTTGCCAGAAAATTCCCATCTTCGTCGGAAGATATTTGAAGAGGTTTGGGGTCTATTTTTTCTATAAATATGGTTTGATAAGCTGTGTTAGGAGGAATTGCGATCTCGGTTGTTACTGGCGAATCGGAATCGTTTACCAAATGATAGGAAATGGACCCTTTGTAAAATTGTGTCTGTCCAAAAACGGCGCTAATCGCTTTGTTACTTAATCTATCACCACTAAAATAGTAGGCATTTTTATTTATCGTATCCGGTTTTGGATCTATATATGCCGGAGTTGGAAAGCTGCCGGGAACTGTCAGTATAACCTCTCGACTTGATACATTTTCATCGGTTTCCAGTCGAGGAATATTTATCTGCCAGGTGTTTCCAAATTCTGTAGCTATATCTGATGTATCGTACTCAATGATGAAAGTGTGAACTTTGTCTTTGCCGACTATTTTATTGGCAAAAGGAAAAGAAATTGTAGTTTGATTTAATGTCTTTACAATATCCGGAATTATCGTTGTACCTTCATCTGTGACTTTAACGTTGCTAATTTTTGTCTCGTTGATATTAAAGCCAAAGTCGGTGGCGTAAACGACCGAGAGATTGTTAGTTTGGTTTATTAGGAAAGTAACATGAGTATTTCCATTTGGATCTACTCGATAATAGTTCTGGAAATCAGTATTAAACTTATCTATTCCGAAAACTTTATGGGGAATAGTTAGCGTAACAATAAGAAGAAGAATTATTTGTATTGTCCCTGAAATTCTCTTCATCTATTGATATTACAACAGAAGCTTTCGCAATTCCTGCGAGGTTGGCGTGTCAAAATGATCGGCAACTTTCTGTGGATTCCCTGTAGCGATTATCTCTCCCCCTTCGTCTCCCCCTTCGGGACCCATGTCGATGATGTAGTCGGCATTTTTAATGACATCAAGGTTGTGTTCGATAACAATTACCGTATTGTTTTGATTTACAAGATCGACTAATGTTTGAACAAGTTTGTTTAAGTCGTCAAAGTGAAGACCCGTTGTGGGTTCATCGAGAATGTAAACTGTGTGGCCATTTCCCGTTTTGGCAAGCTCGGTTGCCAGCTTAACACGCTGGGCCTCTCCTCCCGATAATGTGGGGGCGGATTGGCCGAGTTTTATATAACCAAGACCGACTTTTCTGATTGTGTCTAGTTTTTTGCTGATTACCGGAATATTTTTGAAAAAGACAGCTGCGTCATCCATGGTCATATTGAGAACGTCGGCAATATTTTTGCCTTTGTACTCTACTTCGAGAGTCGGTTCATTAAATCTGGCACCTTTACAGGTTTCGCATGTGATATATATGTCTCCCATAAATTGCATCTCGATTTTAAGCTGACCATCTCCTTGACAGGTTTCGCATCTGCCACCTTTGACATTAAAGCTAAATCTTCCCGGACCGTATCCACGGAAACGAGCCTCTTGTGTATTTGAAAATAATTGTCGAATGTGATCGAAAACTTTTGTGTAGGTGGCGGGATTACTTCTGGGTGTTTTCCCAATAGGACTTTGATCAATTAAAGAAACTCTTTTAACAATATCCGGGATTAGAATTGATCCGTAAGGAATATCTTGCTTCCTGTGCATTAAATTTAGTTTTTGAGAAAGGGCCTCATATAAAGTGTCAACAATTAAAGATGATTTTCCCGATCCGGAAACTCCTGTTATGGCGATAAAGCGATTTAAGGGAAATTCTGCATCTATTTTTTTCAGGTTGTGATGATTACAGCCGGTGAGACGAATTGAACCTTGGCTTTCAGGAATATTTTTGGGTTTATTGGCAATGATTTTCTTTTTTCCGGATATATATTCACCAGTGAGACATCCGGACTTTTTCATTTCTTCGAGTGTTCCTTGAAAAGTAACCTCTCCGCCTTTTTCTCCGGCATGAGGACCGAATTCGACTAAGTGATCAGCTGACTCCATTGTTTGTTGGTCATGTTCCACGACAACAAGTGAGTTTCCCAAATTAACAAGTTCCTGAAGGGTTTTGATGAGCTTTGCATTGTCTCTTTGATGCAATCCAATAGTTGGTTCATCAAGAACATAAAGTATTCCGGTAAGGCGGGAACCAATTTGACTAGCTAAGCGAATACGCTGAAGTTCTCCTCCTGAAAGTGTTCCTGACTCTCTACCGAGAGTGAGGTAGTCCAGTCCCACAGATACGAGGAAACTTAATCTATCTTGAATTTCTTTTACTATTGGCTCACTAATTTGTTTTTCAGATACTGTGAGCTTAGCGTCGAGATTTTCGAAAAATATAACAGTATTTTCAATTGATTGTGAAGTGACATCACTAATAGATTTTCCGTCTACAGTGACCCCCAGAACTTCCGGTTTTAACCTAGTACCATTACAGACCGGACATGTTTTTTTAATTAAATATTTTTCGATTTCTTCTTTCAAGGCTTCAGACGAGCTTTCGGTATATCTTCTTTCAAATTCTTTTGCGAGTCCTTCATACCGACTTTTCCATGCTACGTTTTTTCCGTGACGATTTATCCCTTTTACGGCGAAAATTTTATCTCCCGTTCCGGAAAATAATGCGTGACTTTGTTTTTCTGTCATCTGCGAAAGAGGCGTTGTGGGTGAAAAATCAACCGATTGCATGGCTTCAACAATGAGCTTGGCCAACCAGGTCCTCATTTCGAATTGAGCTGCTAATGGAATTATTGCTCCTTCATATAGAGTTAGAGTTGGAGAAATAATACTTTCTGTGTCAAGAACCATTTTTGTACCAAGACCGGTACACTCGGGACAGGCGCCGTCGGGTGCATTAAAAGAAAAGTATCGGGGTTCTAGTTCGGGAATGGAAATGTTGTCGACCGGACAAGCCAACTTTTGTGAGAATAAATGGTCCTCCATTATTTCCGGGTTTTCCGGAAATGAAAGCGAAGCATCACCGATAATACTGATGATACTTTCGCCATCAGCCATTTTTATTGATTGCTCAATTGAATCAATTAAGCGTTGTTTCTCATATTCTGTAACACCATTAACTTGTCCAATAACTAATTTATCAATTACTGCTTCAATGCTGTGACGATTATTTTTAAAAAGGGAAAGTGTTGATTGAGTTGAAATAATTTTTCCATCAACACGCACCTCCGCAATTCCTTGTTTGTTTAAATTGGGAAAAAGGTCAGCAAATTCACCTTTTTGGTTTTTGACAATGGGAGCCAAAATTAAAATACGTGTCCCCTTTTGTTTATGATACAAAGGATGAGAAACGGCTAGCTCAACTACAGATTTATATATCTGGTTGATATCTTGGGGCATGATTTCGCGACCACACTTGGGACAATGTGGATGGCCAATTCTGGCGAATAAGAGACGGAGATAATCGTAGACTTCAGTAACTGTACCAACAGTGCTTCTTGGGTTGTGACTGCCTTGTTTCTGATCAATGAGAATCGCCGGTGATAAACCTTCAATTGAGTCAACATCCGGCTTGTCCATGACACCCAAGAATTGGCGAGCATATGAGCTTAGCGACTCAACGTAACGGCGTTGGCCTTCTGCGTAGATCGTGTCGTGAGCCATGCTAGATTTGCCACTGCCTGAAACTCCGGTAAAAACCACAAGTTTGTTCTTTGGGATGGTCAGATCAACATTTTTAAGATTGTGTTGACGAGCCCCGTGAATAATTAAATGAGTGGATGGTGAGATTTCGGGCATAATGCTCTATTTTATCATCTATCACCCAACAATACCCGAAATGCTTGTTTTCAAAAATGATAATGGAAAGATTAAGCCGCCGGCTCGATCCCCCCCATGTATTTGCGAACGATGTTCATATCCTCGGTTGAAATTGCTGATCTGATTGTTGTGACCACACTTGAGCCCAGTATTTCTGAACCGACCATTCTGTTTTTAGGAATATTGTCCTTTCCTGCAGGTAACGGCCTTATGACTATCACTCTTAGATCTTTTTCCGAAAGTGTTCTTAGTTCACCTTTTCCGGTTTCACTGTGCTTATCTATAAATTTCTGAACATTTGCCAGTTCGTTTAAAATCTGACCTCTTACGCTATCCTGCATGTGTTCATTTGGTGAAACCTTACATTCGATTATTGCTGTGACAGTAGGAATTCCGGCAATTTTTTCATCAATAACGAAGTCGCCATGGCCTAACCAGTGAGCAGACATATACTTTTGATATTCACTGTTTAGGGTTCTAAAGTCTGAACTGGTGAGGTCCAGGATTCCTCCTTTGGCTGATTTGTTGGCATTCATCGCACCCCAGATTAATTCGGACATTTGATCGTCAAAGACGTTATCTCTCATTTCAATTGCAACCGCAGCCTCAAAAACGTATCCCATGGCTTCTTCGAGGTTGCCGCCTTTATAGTTTTTGACACTTTCATATATCTGTTTGATGACAAAATCGGAGTCCATTTTAATTAGTTTTGAAAGGGTTGATGTTTCAGGAAGTTCACTTAATATATTTTCGACAACATTCCGAACTGATGCTTCTCTTATTTCCAGATATTGTTCAGATGGATGTCTTCCAACCTCCTTTTTGTGTTTATCAATCACCCCATCAAGTTTTTTTATTTGTTCAGTAGTGAAAGGTAAATTTTTTACAGATAAATCTAAAGAAATCTTAAATTTATCTTTGGAATTTTCTTCTATTTTTTCTTTGATTTCCCGCAAAACATTTTCATTTTGGGGTATGTCAGCGGGATAACGTAGATTTAAACTTAACTCTAATGGTTCGCCAATCCGCCTGTTAATTCCAAGAGTTTCCTTCACAAAACTTTCTGGGTCAGAAATAATTTGGTCAATAAATTCCAAATCTTTATCGGTTTCTCCTGCACCATAATGAATCTCTATTATTTTTTTGTTGGGATGACCTTCTTCCAAAATTATTCTTTCATTTGTTACGAAGTTGTCATACCTTTTTTTAGTTTTTGGATCCTCAGTTTTTATAGATGGGTACATAAGATTGGCAATTCGTTTTGAATGTGAATCAGATGCCAAATATTGTTTCCCTCGCTTTGATGGAGTTGTGCGCTCCTTGAGAATTCTCCTAACAAAGGTAAAAGTTTCTGGCGAAAATCGTCCGTTGTCGTCCGGGTTAATCCCGATTTCCAGCAAACTATTTTTTGCCGCAGTGTCTAATCCGTCGTTATATTGCCTTTCCAGCAAAGCATTTTTTTCCTCAGCCGATCTGGGCAAACCTTCGTCTCTTTGACTATCTAATGCTTGATCTGCCGGGATAAGGTTGATTTCTTGCGTGTCCATATCTATTTATTCTAAACTGATCTCTGACTTTGTCCAGCCGCTATTTTTAGATTAGCCTTGTTTCTTGACAAATATATCTCTTTGTAATATACTCCAGGGTATCAAATTCTTGTGTTTGGAGGCTAAATTGAGGAACCTTTGGATTATTGATGGAGTTGCTTGTTTGGATTGTGACGGCGTTGTGCCAGCCACGAATGTGACCCAGAAAGAGTTGGACGAAGCATTGTCTGCGGGGCGTGTAAAAAAGAACGATTAAAGAAATTGAATAGCGGAGTTCAAGAGAACTCCGCTTTTTATTGGAGTCTTTTGATAGTATCACGATATCGAGCGGCCAATTCGAAGTTCCAGGAGTTAGCAGCAATTGTCATCATTTTTTTTAGTTTGGTCACAAGAGCCTTCTTTTTTTGTGGTGTAAGAGATTGTGGGTTTACATCTTCTATTTCCGTCCAACCAAACTCAGCGAGTTCTTTTATTCTGGGAGCGGGAGCTGATGCCTCTCTGTGCATAAGAGCTTCCCGAATTGGTTTAATGATACCGACAGGTGTTATTCCGTTTTTGAGATTGTATTCAGCTTGAGTAATTCTTCTTCTGGCGGTTTCTTTCATGGCAATGTCCATGGAGGCGGAGATTTTGTTCGCGTAAAGAATTACTTGACCATTGATGTGTCGAGCCGCCCTTCCCATTGTTTGAATAAGAGCTGTAGGTGTACGCAGGAAACCTTCTTTGTCGGCATCCAGAATGGCAACCAATGAAACTTCAGGTAGATCAAGCCCCTCACGAAGAAGATTAATACCTACTAAACAATCAAAATTTCCCAAACGAAGTTTTTCAAGAATATCGGCCCGGTCAAGTGTTTTTATGTCTGAGTGGAGATACTCTACCAATATTTTGTATTTATCTTTTAGATGCTCCGATAAATCCTCGGCCATTTTTTTGGTCATAGTGAGGACTAATGTTCTTTCTCCTTTGGCTTTTCTTTCAAGTATTTCTCTGCTTATGTCTTCGATTTGACCTTCAACGGGGCGAACGAAAACTTCAGGATCGAGAAGTCCTGTGGGGCGGATTAATTGCTCGGCAATTGTGGGGATGGCGCTTGATCTGGATAAAGAAAGTTCATATTCTGAAGGTGTTGCCGAACAATATAATTTTTGTGGCGTGCGTGAAAGAAATTCTGTGAAGGTTAGAGGCCGATTGTCTTTGGCACTGGGTAAACGAAAACCATAATTAATTAGATTTTCTTTTCTGGCCTGGTCGCCATTGTACATTCCCCTTATTTGAGGAAGACTAATATGTGACTCATCAATTACAGTTAGGAAATTCGATTTATGGAATTTTTTAACGTTGTAATGGAAATATTCCATTAAAGAATACGGCGGATCTCCGGGGTTGCGGCCGTCAAAATAGCGTGAGTAATTTTCGATACCATTAACATAGCCAACCTCTTCGAGCATAGACAAGTCATAGTTAACTTTTTGTTCCAATCTATATGCTTCGATGGTTTTGCCTTCACTTTTGAATTTTTCAATTTGTTTTTGGAGATCGACGCGAATGTTGTCAATGGCCTGACCTTGAGTTTTTGGATCGGTAATGAACAATTTGGCAGGGTTTATCGTGATCCAACCTGTGTTTTCCAAATCCGGATCTTCAATTTTAGTAAAATTGTATGGGTCAAGGATATCTATTGTTTTGAGGACAGTACCTTCGAAGACCATAGAAATGACGATATCTTTGTATGAGGGGTAAAGCTGAACGTTTCCACCGACGGCTCTAAACATGCCTCTAGAAAGTTCGGCGTTTGTCCTGGTGTACTGAAGATCACCGAGTCTCATCAATACAGTATCACGGGCAATTATTTGGCCTCGAGCAAGAGTAAGAATGTTTTTTTCTTGATCTACGGGAGAACCGATGTTGTAAATACACGAGACTGAGGCGATAACAATACTGTCGGGACGAGAAAGAAGATTGGCAGTAGTAGTGAGACGAAGTTTATCAATTTCGGGGTTAATGTCAGCCTCTTTTTCAATATATGTGTCTGTTTGAGGTAGATAAGCTTCCGGCTGATAGTAATCGTAGTAACTAACAAAGTAACTAACGGCGTTATCCGGGAAATAATCACGGAATTCTTGATAGAGTTGGCTGGCTAGAGTTTTGTTGTGAGAAATGATTAGTGTGGGAAGCTGTGTCTTTTCGATGACTTTGGCAACAGTGAATGTTTTTCCTGATCCGGTAACACCGAGAAGAGTTTGGTGTGGATTTCCTTTAGAAATTGCAGCAGAAAGCTTCTCAATTGCTTGAGGTTGATCTCCCATCGGCTGATAATCGGACTTTATTTTGAACTCCACGTCTATATTTTAACCGATTTACAAATAAAAACCCCGGCATGAAGCCGGGGCGTGGTGTAAATGTTTATTACTTAAGGAATGAACTAACGTCAATCTTTTGTCCGTCTGGAAACACGACCAAAAGTTGACTCAAATTTGCCGGGCAGACAAAGGTCAGTGCAAACAGGCTTAAACTGCGTTTTGAATACCAAAACCCACTATAATATTTGCTCGTTTCCTGACTGTCAGTGAAATAAAACGCTCCGTCCGGAAGATTAAATATAGGATCAATATCACCGGCGAAGTTCATCTCGACCGAATAAAACCTGTCGGAGGTTGAATTCGGTGAATAAGGTTTTCCCTCAATTGGATAGAAATATGAAGTTAAGACTTTTACATCGGTAACAGTGAAGTCAACACCCATGACCGTAATTGGTGTGTCGATGCCGGGCCGAGCAGGAACTGGGGTGTTGGTGGGAATCGGGGTGAAAGTCGGCTGAAGGGTATAGGTAGGTTGAGGGGTATAGGTCGGCTGGGGGGTATAGGTCGGCTGGGGGGTGGGAGTTGCCGCAGGGGGGAAAACTCCACAAGCCGACATGGCAAAAGCAATTACCAAAACCACAGACAAAAGACGAATCTTCATTTCTCCTCCTTAAGGAATTGGGTGGTGTAAACGTTCACGTTTTTCTTTGTAAAAAACGTATACGTAGTATATCACTTCATGTCTATTGATTTCCTTGCCAACACTCATGTGTCACAGGATCACATTCTGCCGGTTCGATGATTTGAGAAATAATCCCCTGGTCCCAACAAAGATTAGGATTATTAGCAAGACACAAAGGTTGTCCTACTTGAGAAATTGTATAGGCCTCATCACTTTGTGGTTCAATCCATATTTCGTCTCGATCTTTTGTCGGAAAGGCTACAAAACTGTGACCTATTGTTTTTCCTACAAAACTTACTGAAACAATCCAGGCCTGAATTCCCTTTTGTCTCGCACCTGAAACCAAATCTATTGAAAAATTAACACAATTATATATATCACTATAGGTATTCCAATTGGTATGGTCATTAAGGATAAAATCTATTAACTCTGCCCAAGCAAGCTTCCCGGATTTAGGCGTAGCTGTTGCAGGAACTGTGGTGTTGGTTGGATACTGCGTTAGAGTAGGATATGCAGTAGGTGTTGGCAACTGTGTCTGTGTTGGGTATGGCGCCGCTGTTTGTGTTTGAGCTATCGCAAGTTGGATCTGGGAAGATGTAGGGGAACAGGCTGAGAGAAAAAATATAATAAGTAGAGTCGTGAATGTAAGCTTCTTCGTAATAGCCTCCTATTCCAAAACTTGTCAAGGAACAAATTTTATCTATTCATCAAAACATTTCAATTTTTAGATAAGAGCTGCATTATAGAATATGGCTAATGGGCTAGCAAGTTTTGGGTATTGTTTGTTGACATTTGGGTAATATTTGGTAATAATGAAAATATGACGGTAACACTTTACAGAAGACAAAGACAAATTGTTGAGTTTATTTCTCAGTTTATTCAAAAAAATGGTTATTCCCCAACTCTTTCAGAAATTGCCGGAGCTATAGGCGTTTCCTCTTTGGCCACAGTGCACGAACATCTTCAGGCTTTGGAAAAGAAAAATATAATTAAAAAATTTGAAGGAGCAATTAGAGGAATTTCTCTAGTTGATCATGGTAATGTGGAGACGAATTCAATCGAGCTTCCAATTCTTGGGTTTATAGCTGCCGGAAGGCCAATCGAACCCTTAACTGATCCAAACGCATCTATGAAAGTCGCGTCGTCAATGGTTTCGGGAAAAAAGCGGGCATTTGTGCTACAGGTTAAGGGCGATTCCATGATTGAAGAAGGCATTTTCGACCATGATTATGTAATTATTGAAGAGTGTGATGCTACCGGTGTTAAAGATGGAGATATTGTTGTAGCGCTACTGGAAAACGGATTGGCAACCTTGAAAAGGTTCTTCCGCGAAAGAACCAGAGTCCGTCTTGAGCCTGCGAACTCATCCATGTCCCCTATTTTTGCAATTAATGTTAAAGTACAGGGAAAGTGCGTTGGTGTTATTCGTAAGTTTTAATTAATGAAACTAACAATAGTTGGTCTACCCATCGGCAATATCGATGATATTTCTTTAAGAGCTTTGAAAACTCTACAGGAGGCTAAGTATTTGATTTGTGAGGACAGTCGAATGTTTAATAATTTGTGGACTAAGCTGATACAGCTTGGCCACGCACAAAAATTCAGTGGAACAATTCGATTTGTTAACGACTTTAACGAAGCGCGGATATTGCCTCGAATATTTGCCGAGATTTGTTCTCTTGAGTCTGTAGTATTAGTATCGGATGCCGGCATGCCACTTATTTCTGACCCTGGGTTTAAGCTCGTCAATAAGGCTATCGAAATGGGATGGGAGATCGATGTTGTTCCCGGCCCCACTGCAGAAAGTGCTGCTCTAGCTGTTTCCGGCTTACCCACTGACAGATATATATTTGTGGGATTTTTGCCAAAAAAGATAGGTAAGAGAACTTCGACACTAACAACTCTCAAGGAAATGGGAGAACACAGCAAAATGACTGCCGTAATTTACGAATCCCCCATGAGAATACAAAAAATTCTTCCGGAAGCAATTTCAATATTTGGAGAAGAAGCCCAGTCTTGTTTAGCAATAGATTTGACCAAGGTTTCTCAAAAAGTGCTCCGTGGCAATCTCGGTCAGTTACTTACAATGGTTAAAGAAAAAAGGATCAAGGGGGAGCTGGTTTTACTTATTTCTATTGGAGCTTAGTCTCAACATCTCGAACAATTAAGTCTTTTCCGTTCATTTCGTATGGAATTGGAAGTTCGAGTAAATTTAATATAGTTGGAGCAATGTCCCCTAGTTTACCTGGCTGAAGCTGAAACTTTGTATCTGTTTGATGATAAATGATCAATGGTACAGGATTAGTTGAGTGTTGAGTGTTAACCGCTCCGGTTTTTATGTCCAGCAATTCTTCGGCATTCCCGTGATCGGCTGTAATAATTAAATATGAATTTGTCTCTTTGGCAAGATTAACTAGATTCCCCATAGCATCGTCTGCAGCAAATATCGCCTCAATGGTTTTATCAATCTTGCCGGTATGGGCAACCATGTCCGGACAGGCGATATTCACTACCGATAAAGTTAGGTTATCGTCTTTGACTTTTCGGCAAAATTCATCAATTAGTTTATCGGTTGACATACGGGGAGTGAGATCGTAAGTGGCAACCTTTTGTGAATCAACATATAAATGTGTTTCTCCGGGAAAGATGTTTTCGTTTAGGCCGTTGAAATAATAACTAACCATGGCAATTTTTTCTGTTTCTGCGGCCCTAAGCTGATTAAAGTTGTTTTTTGAAATGATTTCACCTAAGGTATTTTTTATATCGGTGGTTGCAAACATTACCGGATTTTGGAAATCTTTACGATATTTTGTCATAGTAACAAATCGAAGGTTGGGAATTCCTGAGTTTAAAAACATCTCAGTTAGCTGTCTTGGGCGATCAGTCCTAAAGTTATAAAATATAACTGCGTCCCCAGACTTTATTCTTGAGACGTTTACGTTATCTCCTATTGGTGATGGTTCAATAAACTCATCAAATATTTGATTGGCATATGATTTTTGAAGATAAATTTCCGGATTTGAAACTGAATTTTGATTTTCTTTTGTTAGACAGTCAAATTCTCGTTTGGTTCGATCCAATCTTTGGTCTCTATCCATAGCATAATACCGACCGGAAATCGAAACGATTTTGCCTACTCCGATTTTATTTATTTTTTCCTGTACAGTTCTTAACTGTTCTATACCATTGTCGGGAGGACTATCCCTTCCATCAGTTATTAAATGCAGATAGACATTGGAAATATTATGTTTTTTTGCAAAAATCAACAATGCATATAAATGCTCATTGTATGCATGGACACCAGAACTTCCGATTAGTCCGATGAGATGAAGGCTTGATTGAAATGAATTAATGTGCTTTGCTGTATCAAGAAGAGCTCTGTTGGTGAAAAAACTCCCATCGGCGATTGCCATGTTGATCAGAGATAAATCTTGAAAGACGATTCTTCCGGCTCCAATGTTTAAGTGACCGGTTTCGCTATCACCATCCTGCCCTTCTGGTAACCCTACAGCGGCCCCAGAGGCGAGCAACTTTGTTGAGGGATAGCTGTTGAGCAAATGCCTATAAACTTTTGGGTTTGCTAGAGTAATAGGATTTCCTGGGCTACTTGGAGCGATTCCCCAACCATCCAAAATACAAAGAATTACGGATTTCTTATCCATTTAAACTTGTGAGATATTCTTGAATGAAGGATAGACGATTGTATTTTGCTACTCTCTCGCCTCTTCCCGGTGCACCAAATTTCACAAAATCTGCCCCTACTCCGACTGCAAAATCAGCCAGAAAATCTTCATCGGTATCACCGGAACGGTGAGAAACGACAATCGAAAAGTTGTTTTTCTTGGCAAGCTTGATCACCGAGGCTGTTTCGGATATGGTTCCAATTTGATTGGGTTTAATTAAAATTGCATTGCATGCATTTTTTTGTATTGCTTCTTCAAGACGTTTGCGGTTTGTTACAAGTAGGTCGTCTCCCACAATCATGACTTGTTTTCCTATATTTTGAGTTAACTCTGCCCAGTCTTTCCAAGCCTCCTGATCAAAGGGATCCTCAATCGACAGTAAACTGTATTTCTTATTTAAGTCAATTAAAAAATCACGCAGCTGTTCCCCTGACATGTTTTCCTTAACATCGCTTATTTTATATTTTCCGTTTTTGTATAAAGTTGAAGCTGCAACATCCAGCCCTAGGAAAACATCTTTGTTGAGCTTATAAGGACTAGAATCAATAGTTTCTACAAGAAGTTCAATCGCATCTGTGTTGCTAAAAAGATTTGGAGCAAAACCCCCTTCATCTCCGACGGAATGAATCGCTTTTTTTTCAACCAAAATATTTTTGAGATTATGATAAAGCTCGCTACCCATTTCCAGTGCTTCGGAAAATTTTTTTTGACTGCTGGGTATTACATGGAACTCTTGGAAGTCTAAATTCCCTGCACCATGTTTTCCACCATTGATAAGATTGAATATTGGAGTTGGTAAATGTAGTGCAGTTGGCTTGGCAAATCCATATTTTTCGACGGTATATTGGAACGTGGGCATTTCTTCACAGGCGGCCCCTAGCTCAAAACATGCTTGCGAAACCGAAAGTATGGCATTGGCACCCAGCCTTGATTTATTTTCCGTGCCATCCAGATTAAGTAGTATTTGATCAATATTGTTTTGTTTGCTGGGATCTTGGCCAATGACGTATTTACTTATTATCTGGTTTACATTAGCAACGGCTTTAAGCACTCCCATTCCTTCAAATCTTTGAGGGTCACCATCTCTTAGCTCCATTGCTTCCAATCTACCGGTGGAAGCGCCACTGGGGACAGAAGAAACGGCTCCGTGATTGTTGTCGGTCCAGATTGTCGTTTCAACAGTTGGATTTCCTCTCGAATCTAGAATTTCTCTAGAATAAACCGATTTTATTTTTGCCATGTTATTTGAGTAGCCTTTTCTCGATGAGTGAAATTACTCTCCTGGTGTTGTCTACAGCATCCGGACTAACCGATACGGAAGTTATTCCCCATGAGACTAATTTATCGACAAGGTCAGGGTATAAACTCGCTGCTTGTCCACAAAGCGAACATGTGACATTGTGTTTGGCCGCTGTTTTGACCACATGTTCGAGTGCCCACAAAACAGCAGGGTTTCTTTCATCAAACTCTGAAGCAACTGTCTCATTATCGCGATCAGTCCCCAAGATGAGCATAGTTAAATCATTTGAACCGATAGAGACACCATCAATTCCGGCATTGATAAAGTCTTCGAGAAGGATTACGTTTGACGGAATTTCTACCATCATCCAAAGCTTGAAAGTGTTTGATCTGGAAAGACCGGACGCCGAAATAATTCTTTTAACTTTAATTAGTTCGTCAACTGTTCTGACGAAAGGAATCATTAAGTGAAGATTTTTGAATCCATATTTATTTCTAACTTGTTTAATTGCTTCGAGCTCTAGATTAAAAACAGATTCATCTTTTATGTATCTATAACAACCTCTGAAACCTAACATCGGATTGGGCTCATTCGGTTCATAATTTTGACCACCGATTAAGTTTTTGTACTCATTAGACTTGAAGTCTGTGGCTCTGTAAACAACCGGTCTATCTCCAAAACTATATGTAAATTTCATGAGATTTTCGGCAAGCTTGTCGATAAAAATTTGGCTTTTTCCATCACGGATCATTTTTTTGGGATGCGTGCCAATTTCGGCAATCATAAACTCAGCGCGAAGTAGACCAACACCATCGGCGTTACCCTGGGCAACGATAGGCGCAAGTGCCGGTTCGCCCAAATTAACATATACCTTTGTTGCTGTTTGAGGAAATTCTTCCTCTTTAAATTCTTTTACAGCAATCGCCTTGCCCTTTTCGGGAACGCCGTTAAAAACTGCACCGGTTGAACCATTAACAGTAATGAGCTGGTCTTCTTTAAGCGTTTTTGTGGCAACTTTTGTACCAACAACAGCGGGAATACCAAGTTCACGAGAGACGATGGCTGCATGTGATGTTTGACCACCCTTGTCGGTAACGATGGCGCTGGCTCTTTTCATGGCCGGAACGAAATCCGGGGCAGTCATTTCTGTAACTAACACGTCTCCAGCCTTAACTTTATCGATTTCTTTGGCCGATTTTATTTTGACTACTTTTCCGAAGCCAATTCCAAAAGATGCAGGTTCTCCTTGAATTATTTGTTTTAAATTGGCAATTTGACTTTCGGAAATTCGCTTGGTTCCTTTTTCCATATCAAGAGTGGTGATTGGCCTGGTTTGCACCAAGAATATTTTTCCATTTTCTATAGCGAACTCACCATCCTGGGGAAAGAAATAATGTTGATGAATCTTGATTGACAGCTTTGCCAACTCAATTACCTGTTCGTCCGTTAATTTTGGAGCGTTAATCATTCTTTCCGGAACTTTTACCTTCTTGACGCCACTGGGATATTCTCGAATCTCCATGACTGATTGAGAAACATGTTGACGTGAATGGATCGTTAAATCCTTTTTGTTTACTATGTAGTGATCAGGATTGACAACTCCCTGAACCATGAAATCGCCAAGCCCCCAAACAGCTTCAATTACAACCTGATTTTTATTTCTGGTGACAGGATTTACAGAAAACATAACTCCGGACACATCGGATTGAACCATGAGCTGAACCGGAATGGCAAGAAGAACTTTAAAATGATCATAACCTTTAGTGGCTCGGTAAAAAATTGCCCTACCTCCCCATAACGATCCCCAAGCACTACGAATGGCTTGAATAAGGTTTGATTCTCCCTTTATATCCAGATATGATTCTTGCTGTCCGGCGAACGAAGCGTCGGGTAGATCCTCGGCCGTAGCCGACGATCGAACTGCTACCAAGGGACTACTATCTCCAGGCTTTAGATGGGTGTAATTAAAAAATATTTCCTTAACAAGTTCGTCAGGTATATCAGCAGTGTGTATTAATCTTTGAATTTTAATAGCTGCCTTTTCAAGTTCTTTTTCGTTGGTGACTTCCGTTTGGCGAATTATTTCTCTTATAACAGGCTGAAGACCATTGTGCTCAATAACTTTTTCGTAGGCTTGAGCAGTAATTACGAAACCATTGGGTACGGGGATGCCAAAACTAACCATTTCGCCCAGATTGGCGCCTTTTCCTCCGACTAAAGGTATATCTTCTTTGCGAATTTTACTGAATGGTAATACCAGGGCAGGTATATTTGGCATTTATATTAGTTGTTTTTTAAAATATTCCACCCAAGGGTTTGTTCCAGGGTCTTGCTTATTTATTATACTCAAATAATAGCTAATCATGATTAAAAATGCTAATGACTCAAATACCTGTGAGACAATGTCAGAGGATTCAGGCTTGATAACTGTCAATTGGTAGTTTTGCTTAATCAAAATATCCTTCGTGATTTGAAATCTTTTCTGAATTATTTCCGGATACAGAGAAGAATTTAACAAAATAAACCGGGTATGATCTTTTAATGTTGTGGGGAAAGAAAGTCCATCCAAAAGATGGTGATTTAGATCAGGGATAACAAAATGAGTCGCAAAAGTTTTGGCGGTCTCGTTTAAATAGTTAACGAATATATTACCGACACCGGAAAGATGATTGGCAGAAAAAATTATAATTGCTTGACCTTTATTTTTTAGAGCAAAAGTTTTGGCTGGATTATCCGAGGTCGGTTTATCTGATCTAAGCAGCTCGAGTGATCTTTCAAGAACTCTTTCGATCTCCTTTGGATCAACAAAACGAAAAGCGTCCGGATTTAAACGAACGATTAGCCCCATTGCAGCACCGAGCGACAAACCAATTCCAAAACGCGGATCATGTGAACGATTTAATTTTGCATCCAATAAAACGAGAGGCCAGTGTTCACTAATCGCCAGGTCCTTTAATTTTCCGTCGGTTGTAATAACCACAGTCTTACATTGACGCTTGATAGCATCCTGGGCACAAGAAAGTATCTCTTCTGTTTTCCCCGAATAACTGGAGAGAATTACTAAAGTTTCTTTGGACGTGTATTGCGGGAGCCGATAGTTTGCAACAATTTCAAATGGTATTTTTAGGAGTAGCGGAGATAATGATTGAATTACGAAAGCGGGAAGATTTGACCCACCCATTCCGACAAATACAACATTTTTAATTTTGTCCGGCTCAAAGTTTAGACTAATGAACTGAGTATCGTGCCAAGAAGATTCAAACTGTTGGCCAAAGGACATAATTGAGTCATAGACCCCACGTGTGTCAAGTTGACTGTATGTTTTCGGATCATCGAGAAAAGTTTTCATTGGCTAATTTAGTATACCAACATCCTAAGCCTCAAGCATGTCTTGCAGTGTGGTAAGTGCTGTTTCCTCGCTATTGGGATAGATAATTTTGGACAATTTTTCGAAAAAATTTTTCCCAAGATCGTTTGATACAGTTTCCAAACCGGCATCTTTTAAATATAGTAGTGACTGGTATGCATAGAGTAGATTTATTTTTCCAGAGACTTCGGGAGAGCTAAAAAATGTAGCACAACTGGTTTTGGCTATAAGTGAGGAAATTTTGGCGGAAATAAGAGCCTTTTGTGGATTATTTACAGTCTCGGGATGAGCGTAATTTTCATAAAACTTATTTGCCGTAAACTCCCAATACCTCTGTCCAAGTTCTTTCTGAATAATTTTTGAGACTTCAGCATTCAAGAAATCCATTGATTGTGAAAATGGTTGTTTCCAAGAAGTATCTTCTCCCCAGCCACAATCGCATGATCCTGACCATCGAATAAGATTACCATGTGGACAGCTCCAGGCCGATCTTTCTCTTATTTTTCCACAGGAAAATGTTTTATCGGTAAAATTTAACTTGTTTATTGATGTTGGATATAAGCCAATGCTTGGAAGTGATGAGTCAAGAAAGTAATCTAAAAATTTATCACCATTTTTGTAATGGTGACCAAATGTTTCGGCGTCTGTCCAGGCAATGATAACTTGATTCGAAGCAATGGAATCTCTTTTGGGTCTGAGATAGTTTTGGGTGAAAACGTCGGCATTTTGTTTAGGATCGAATGCAAGCAAGCTGCTAATTGTACGATCAAAAGGATAGGCAACAATTCTTTTGCCATTTGGCAACCCGATCATTGTAGGACGATTGTCTGAGTTGCCTCCATCTTGCTGTATTATTTGTTCGGGAGCGCAGACAAATCCTTCGTAGCCGTTTTCCGAAAGCACTTCTAAAGTTTCGGTGTCGATGGCAGTTTCAGGAGGCCAAAATATTTTTGGATTTTGTCCTGTGATTTCTTTGAATCTGTTTACACCTGCGGAAATAATAATTTCTTTATCAACTTTGGAAAGATCGGGAAGAATGGGGTGAATAAAGGATTCTCCGACACCATTTTCCATCATAGATTTTTTGTAGATTGCAGCTGTTTCCGGACTAATTTTTTCCAACTGGATCAATAGAGACTGATATATATCAAAAGTCACCTTTTCCAGTACTCCTTCCGCCGCAAGCGGCTCGTAACATTGATGATCTATAATCTCGGTCCAATTCTTTCCTTCTGGATCGGTAGATATTTTGGATAATAAGGGGTGAACGGCTTCACGAGGCGGTTGATAAAAATGCAAACCTATAACGATTTCTCTGCCCATTAGGTCAATATATACGTATTATTGTTTGACATCAAGAATGTGATTCTGTTAACCTTAGGTTGAATATGAAAATTAATCCTGAAATATTTCGTAATTATGATATACGTGGAATAGCCGGAACCGATTTAAATCCGGAAAACGTAGAGGCTATTGGAAAGGCATACGGCACCTTTTTACATTATAGAAATATTGAAAAGATTGTTTGCGGAAGGGATTGTAGATTGAGCAGTGAGTCCTATCAAATTGCTTTTACAAATGGTGTGCTAAGCGCTGGGGTATGTGTAATAGATTTGGGAATGGTTATGACACAAATGATGTATTTTGGTCAATACAAATTCCAAACCGCCGGCGGGGCAATGATAACTGCATCTCATAACCCAAAAAATTACAATGGCTTTAAACTGGCAACCGGCTACTCGCAAACTACCGGACCGGAGGAACTTCGCGAAATTAAAGACTTAACCCAAACCGAAAAATATTTTGTTTCTAACAACCCCGGCGTTTTAACAAAGATGGATGTAAAAGAAGATTATATACAGGATGTACTGAAACGCGTAAAAATTCAGAAAAAGTTTAGAGTAGTTGTTGATACACACTGTGGTACGACGGGGAATTTTAATCCTGAAATTCTACAAAGAGCCGGTTGTGAGGTAATTGGGATGAATACGAAAGTTGATGGTTCGTTTCCGATGGGAACCCCAGATCCAACTGACGCGAAATTAATGAATATCCTAGCAAATAAAGTCGTCTCAAATATCGCAGATATAGGTTTCGCTTTTGATGGTGATGGTGACCGGATGGGAATTGTTGACGAAAAAGGAAATGTTTTATGGAATGATTTTGTACTGGCAATTTTTGCAGATGAGCTTCTCGAAAAAAAACCTGGTTCTAAAATTATTTTTAATACTCTTTGTTCTCGGGTAGTAAGTGAGATTGTAGAAAAACATAAAGGCATACCGATTATTTGGAGAACAGGACATACATTTATTAAGGAAAAAATGTCGGCGGAGGGTGCGGCCTTGGGTGGTGAATTGTCCGGACACTTCTTTTTTGCCGACGATGCGTATGGTTTTGATGATGGAACTTTGGCTGCACTAAGAATTTTGGAATATCTGTCGGATAAAAATGTTTCGCTTAGTACTGTTTATGAAAGCTTTCCTAAATATATTTCATCACCGGAAATCAAAATCGGTTGTCCTGATAACAAGAAGGTTGGTGTAATTAATGATTTGGCTATAAAATTTAGAGCAGATTTCCCTAATGCTCAGATTACGGACGATAATGTAATTCCCGGTGACGATGGCGTAAGGGCTGACTTTGATGATGGCATGATGGTTTTTCGGTATTCACAGAATGGTCCATACATAACAATTAAATTTGAGGCAAAAAGTAATGAAGTTTTTGAGGAAAGACGAACCTATGTGCGGGAAATGTTAAAGAAATATCCGGAGATGATTTGGAAAGATGAGCTATGTGTGAATTTGGATTTTTTGAAATAAAAAATGGAGGCACGAATGTGCCTCCTGTTAAGCTAGAAAGTGTTGTAGAGAAATGGATATTTCTTTTTTATCTCGATGATCTTGGCGATGACGTCAGGGTCGCCGACATTTTTACCATTTCCGTCCGGAACTTTAGCAACAAGAATCCAGGTTTCTCCATGATCAAAACTGAATCCCCATGGTTTTACAACCATATTCAGAGGGCTGTATGCTGGTGTGTTCCTGAAATAGTCCTTATTGTTGGTGAAAAATCCGCCGATGCCATACGCTGTTTTGAACCATTGTGATGCGTATTTATCGATTTTTTTGGCGGCATCAATTGATAAGGAATCAGAGAACATAAGAGTGATCTCGGAAAGATCATCGATCTTGTTCTTGGGGTGTGCGTAAAATCGACGAATATTATCAACGAACTCAACAGGGTCTCCACTATCATGACGATAACTTTTTATCAGTCTTCCCATTCCCGGTGTAAGCGTCGCCAAAAAGAACTTCAATCCCCACGTATCGGGTAATGCTGTACCAACGTTTGGTCCATAAATGGCTCTCCAGGCGACGGATGCAGCCAAGTTTGCATTTTCTACCCCATATTTGGCACCGTGGAAGAGGTACCAGAGGTGAGCGACTGTGCCTTTCGGAGACAGGCCGGACATTTTGGCGTGATATGGTGAGCTACTACCAACATACATGTCTCCACCATATTGAATAAGCTTATCGGTAACGATATCCTGCATCCAATTAAAGGCGCGTCGACGCATCCCGAATTCGGATGTGTGGAGATTCGAAGCTCTCATGTTGTAGATATTTTGGAGCAGTACATCGATCCAGTTTTCGTCAGGATAGAACCCGAGTTCTTCATTCCTGGTTTGAGAGACGACTGCCATAAAGATCTGTTCATCAAAAATTATATCGGCCCAAGGTCCGAGGATTTTTGCGAACAAATGTCCTTCTTCGTCCTGCCATGTTTTGATGTACTCAGGAATAAACCGATATTTCTCCAGCCAGTCAAAAAACTCTTGAGCAAGGAATCCCCATTTTTCTCGAAGAAATTTTCGGAGTTCCGTGTCAGAGTGCAAACTACGAAGATCTTGAAATTTTTCAGTAATGAGTCCCGCGAAGCCTTTTGGGTAAATCGCGTGATCGCGATCGTGCGCTACATACCAAGCCCAAGCATCAGGGTAAAGTTGTATAACTGCATTGATCTGTGAACAGTCGTAGACATCTGTTTCCAGAACGTCACGAACTATGTCGGTACCTGAACTTCTGTTAATTTTTCTGCTGGTTGTTCTAGACATTTGATCCTCCTGTGAATTTAAGAGTGCTTCATCAGCACGAATGTGTTGATTAGTAGCCTATATTGTACAGCTTGCTGTTTTACTTTTCAAGCACTATAATCACGGCTATCTTAGCTTTAAAGGAGTCAATAGTGATTCGTCATGTTGGTAGTGAACAAAGTTCGGATGAAGAATTATTGCAACTGGTACTGGATTATTATGAAAAGGGTGTACGCATATGCACCCTTGACCCACAGCCGGCACCCTGGCTCGTAAAGGGACTGCAAAAACTTGAGGCTGGGGAAGAATTGACTGTTGCAGATATTACTCGCTTCAATATTAACCAGTAATGGTATAAAAAAAGCCCTCCGCAAGGAGGGCAAATTTTTAATCAACGAAGGTTAGAGCAATTCCGGATTTTCCCGCTCTGCCTGTACGGCCGATTCTATGAATATAGTCGTCATAGGTTGCTGGCTGGTCGAAGTTAATGACATGGGTAATATCTTTGACGTCGATTCCACGAGCGGCAACATCTGTGGCACACAGAATTCGAAGCTGATTATCCTTGAATTTTCTCAAAACTGTCTCACGCTGATTTTGGCGTTTGTCTCCATGGATAGAGTCGGCGCTAAAACCTGATTTTTGCAGGCTGACAGCGATTTCTTCAACACCATATTTTGTTCGACCAAAAATAAGCACTTTTCTGAAAGTATCCTTAGAAAGTAAATCATTCAAGACCGCGATTTTGCCTTGTTTACCTGAAGCTCTGATAATATTTTGCTCCACATTTAATGAACCGGCATTGGTTTTAACAGAAATTTTTTCTGGGTTATTCATGAATTTCAAAGCAATTCCTTCAACTTTTTGATCAATCGTGGCTGAAAATAGAAGGGTTTGGTGATCTTGAGGTAGGAATGAAAGAAGCTCGGTAATTTCGTGAACAAATCCCATATCAAGCATTCTGTCGACTTCATCGAGCACGACTGTCCTCGTATTGTCCAGACGGAGAGCACGGCGGTTGTAGAGGTCACGTAGACGGCCAGGAGTGCCAATAAATACATTTGGACGGCGTCTAAGCTCGTCAAGCTGCCTGCGGATATCAGAACCGCCGATAAACAAGCTTGAATAGACTTGAAGTCCTGTTGAAAGAGACCTAATTTCATCTCTAATTTGAACAGCCAATTCTCTTGTGGGTGCAACTACCAAAGCCGTATCGTTGGGATTCTCCAAAATGTTTTTGATTACAGACAAAGCGAATACGGCTGTTTTTCCTGTTCCCGTATCGGCTAGACCTAATACGTCTCTACCTGCTAAAGCAGCTTCAAGAGCCTGGTCTTGAATTGGTGTAGGAGTCTTGTAACCTTTTGATTGGACATTTAACAGCATTTGCTTGGAGATGTTAAAGTCTTCAAAAGTATGCTGTGTGGTTACATCCTCTTGTGTTTCCGGCATAGCAGGGCGAACAAACATACGTGGATCGAGGGCTTTAGGCATAAACCTAGCTCTCTTGTTTCCAAAAGAATTTCTATTAAATGAGTGGCTGGCACCACCACGATTGAAGCCCTGGCTTGCGCCATGGCCGCCAGAAGGGCGACGATTAAACATATTTTATGGGGATTTCCCCGATTGTCCTATGGAATATACTGGCTGGACAATCGTGAGAGCGTCAAGCAAGACGAGCTAATTACTCGGCCTAAGAACAATATGGGATATTGTAACATACTTTTATGTAAACTTCTTGAATCTTTTAACAACTTCTACCCAAAGTGTTGTTATCAAAGCTACACCAATGATTATTAGCCATGCAGTCAGCTCAAGTGGCGTAGTGTTTAAAACCCGATTGCCTAATGGACTGTAGATTCCAAATAGCAGAAGAGCAAATCCATAAACGACACTGAGAATCAGATATTTATTGTCGAGCAGACGTCTGAGCTTCAGAATTGTCTTAGAAAGATCTTTGTAGGCAAAAATATAGATGAGATCAATTGAGCCTACAATGGCAAATACCATTGTCCGTGCGTGATCAATATTGCCTCCAAATAATTCTTTGTTGAAAAGAACCAAAGAAGCAATACCGGCAGTAAGGCTTATGGCAAAAATGAGAAAAACCATCGGCCAGCCCAAGATGTTGCCATTATTTTTGTTGGGTTTATCTTTCATAATCTCAGGATCACCGGGCTCGAACCCCAAAGCAATGTCCGGAGGTCCATCGCAAATCAAGTGGAGCCAGAGAATCTGAACAACAGTAAGGGGAAATGGTATATCCATAATCAGGGCGCCGACAATGAGGACAATTTCTACCAGAGAATTTGAAAGAACATAGCCAACAACCTTGACAATGTTTTGGTAAATGATTCTTCCTTCTTCACAGGCAGCAACAATAGTTTTGAAGTTATTGTCTAAGAGAATCAGATCTGCAGAATCTTTGGCAACATCCGTCGCTGTGCCAACGACGACACCAATATCTGCTTTCTTTATGGCTTGTGCATCGTTTACGCCATCTCCGGTCATGGCAACTACCTCACCATTGGCCTGTAAAGCTGTAATTATTTTTAGTTTTTGGTGCGGCGAAACTCGACAAAAAAGATTAATTTTGTCAATTAACTCTCTGAGATTTTCGCTAGAAATTTTGTCAAGCTGTTCCCCATCCATTACAGAATCATCAGAAACTTGAATACCAATACTTTCTGCCACCTTTACTGCTGTGTTTTTGTAATCTCCCGTAACAATTTTTACTTTTATCCCTGCATTAAATGCCTTTTCAATTGCTTCTTTTACACCCGGTCTTATCGGATCTTCAATTCCGAGAAGACCTAACCAGGAATAACCTGATTTTTCTTTATCCACACTATTTTTGTGAATTAGTCCGACAACACGATTGCCTTCCTTTGTCCATTTTTGAAATTTGTCGGTAATTTTTTGTTTTTCCGCCGGGGTAATTTTGCAAAAATTTATGATTATTTCCGGAGCTCCTAAAATGAACGATTCTTTTGTGTTGTCCGTTTGTACTATACACAAGGCAAATTTCTTCTCACTTTCAAAGGTTTCTTCGTATAAAATTTTGGCCTTATCTAAAACAACCTGCGGGTCAACGTTTATATTTTCCTTAAGATATTTCCAAATAGCGATTTCAAGGCTGGTCCGTTGTGAATTTAATATGTTTAGGCCGTAAAGAAGTTTTTTTTGATCGTCGGTTTCCACACGAACTACCTTCATCACGCCCTCTGTAAGTGTTCCGGTTTTGTCGGTGCAGATGACTGATGTGGATCCGAGCGTTTCAATTGAAATTAATTTTTTTACTAATCCTTTTTGCCGTAGAACCCGTTTCATACCAATCGATAAAATAACCGTGACGGCGATAGGCAAACCCTCAGGAATAACTGCGATTGAGAGAATAATGGAAAAAGTGAGCATTTCGATAATGTTGTGATGAGATAAAATGCCGATTATAAAAATAATCAATCCAATAAACACAACGAGAATAGCCAGACTTCCTGAGAATTTTTCTAATCTTCTTTGGAGTGGAGTTTCTCTTTCTTTAATTTCGGAAAGGCTTTGACCGATCTGGCCAATTTCTGTTTTTGTGCCAATCTTTTTCACGATAGCAGTACATCTTCCAGACAGAATAATTGTTCCCATAAATAATTCTTTTGAACCGGCCTCGTTTTTACTAACAGGTTCTTCTTCGCCTGTGAGAATTGCTTCGCTCACCAAAACCGATCCTTCAACAACTTCACAGTCTGCGGGAACCTTATCTCCTGATCCCAGGAGGACAATATCTTCAGGAACGAGATCGATCGTTTCCAATATCGCTCTTTGGTCATTTCTAATTATTGTCACTGTGTCGTGAACAATATTTTTTAGACTTTTTAATGTTTTTTGGGCACCGAATTCCTGAACGAATCCCATGATCACATTTAAAATGACAACAGCAGATACCAAAATGGCGTCGTTTATTTCTTTAAGGATAAGGGAAATCGTGATAACAGCCAAAAGTATATAAATCAGAGGACTTTTGAATTGATTTATGAGAATCCTAGTCCAAATCAATGGTTCTCTTTCAGGGAGAGAATTGTCGCCATATTTTTTTTTACCCTCTTTCGCTTCCTGATCAGATAAGCCACGCCATTTCATATATTAATCTTACATTATACGCATCAACCCATGCCCCCCCCACCCCCACCGCCTCCCCCACCCCCACCGCCGCCTGAAAATCCTCCACCCCCTCCGGCTCCTGATGCACCATAACTGGCAAACGAAGAGCTAACAGACTCCAGACCGGTACCTATTTGTGAAAAATTAAATGAATTTCCGGCTGCGCTTACACCTGCCAAATAAACAAATGAATTCTGGGCTTCCGATCCAAATTTGATGGGAAGTTCGGATAAAGCTTTCAGGGAGATTCCTAAAGCTGCGCCGTAAACGATGTATTTTTCCCAAATAATTACCGATTCCAGTGGAGAACTTTTCGTAACTGAATAATCTTTTAGATATTTTTTAAAAGCAAGCCATGATGATTTTTGTTTGGCTCCTTCAGAGGTAAGTCTTTCCATAAAGTTACTAATTATGCCTGTAGTAAATGAAAACAAAACGCATTCAATCAAAACACCGATAGCCGTTACAACAGAGGTTGTATCTTTGAAGAAGGATTTTGTGAGAAGAATAAAAAGGATTATTGAGATGGCAATGGAGATAACAACGTCAATTGCCATTTTATTTTTTTCTTTATTACTATCCTGATCGACCAAATTTATTTTTAGCATTAATTTTTCGAATCCTGCTTGCCAAGTTTTATATCTTAATTTGGCACCTGAGTCGGTACGAAGTTTACCAAGCATCACTGTTTTGGAAATTTTGGGGAGCACATCCAAATAAAGCATGCTAATAATGTCTTGTTGGTTTTGAGTATATTTAGATTCGTTATTGCTTTGAAGCTCAAACCATATTTCGGGGTCTTGGTGGAATATACCCAAAAGTGGGCCGCGATTTTCTTGAGAAATTTTAAGAAATTTCAAACGACAGAGATCAAGAACTGTTGCTGTAATTGAATTTGCACTGGGAGTATAGTTTGAGCTGACTAAGGCTTCAACCAGTGATGGTTCTGTGTCTGAAGGTGGTTCATGAAGACTACCGGCAAGATTGATTTCAGGAAGAGGAAGATCTTTGCCGAATTGTTTCCATTCAGTTATCCAATAAATTATTCTTGCAATCAATAACAACCCGATTGTCAAAAGTACTGTGAATACAAATTTTAAATTTGGCAAGGTTGCTTTAGTTCCGGCAATAGTCTGATTAATAAAATTGGCCTCTTCTTGATTAATTCTTTCTATAGCGTTCTCTTTAATTGTAGGAAGACCGGCTAGTGGTGGAAAAATTATTCTGGCTTCTACAAATGTATTACTGGGGATATTATCGGCAGAAAATATAATCGTCTGATTGTCGGGAATTGAGACTTTTCCGGCTAGTGGTCCGTGACCCCAAGCTTTCAAAGCACTATTTGGAGCAGGATATGGTAAGTGGACTGTTGCCAACAATTGCTTGGTGCCTACTCCCCAACCATCTTGAATTAATTGCCAATAAAATTCTGCAGTATCTTGATAGTTGTTGATGGGATTGACTACTTTATAGGTGATGGTAAAATCTTTTGTTTCATTCAGAGCTGAATAGCTCCACGTTACAACACGTTGATTATTTTCCGTCGTAATTGTTGAAGGAATAGTTTTAGTACCCTCGAGAACTTTGACGTCGGTAATTTGCAAAGAGTCACAATTGTCTGATGTACAGGCTTTTTTTAGACCGGTAGACCACCAACCACTAGTAAATTGTCCCAAAAAAGTATAAGTTCTTGTTTCAGAAATATTAGCTGTTCCGTCCTTATTTATTTGGATATCGATATTTGCTTTATCTATCGAATAGCTTTTGGCGAAGCAAGGTTTTGTAGAAAACAAAAAAGAGATAAGAAATAGCAATGGTAAGAGTATCCTTTTCATTTGACGCATTGAGTGGTTGGCATCGGAGCCTTAGGGTGACCATGTTTGACCCAGTTCCCTTTTTGACAAATCCAGGTATCCTCAGGTGTTAACATTCTTATTCCAAAGATAATAGCCAAGATTATTAGCACAACCACAATTATTGTTTTTGTCCACCTCATAAATTTATTGTAACTCTACGAGTTATTAAGACGCTACCATTATTTGCTGTTTGCCTTTAGTAAAGCAAAAGATCCGGTTAAATTGACTCGGGCTGTCTTTAGGGTATCTCTTGCGGATAGAAGAACGGATCTATTGCCAGGATATCCTTCGGGTGTAAGTGGCAAAACTAAATCTATTGCATTTTGTGCCTTTGATTTTGCGTCTGCGATTTTGCTGAGTAGCGTGGCGTCGGTGGTTTTACTCGACATCGCGTCTGCAATATCCATAATTTTGTCTGCTTGAGCAATTATTTCTATTTCTGGGACGAATAAGGCGTAAACGCGATAAGACTGGACGATAGAAGTTTTTTCGGCTTGGAGAGCTGTGGCATCAGTCTCGGCTTGAATTTTAGTTTTTAAATCATTGAGATTATTTATTTCGTTCTGGACCTGTGTCAACAAGCTTTGTTTTTGGGCGTCTGTTATTCTGGTAATCCCGTTTATTCGTGTTGTTATGTTAGTTAAACTAGCCAATCTCCGATCAATTTCCTTTATGGCATTAGTTTTTTTGAGAGCTACTTTGATCTCAGCCCTCCTAAGCGGGATTGCTACGGCTGTAGGAGAAAGTACGGCGGCATTGGCTAACTTTGGGTAGCTAATTACTCCTAAGAGTATTAATGAGAATGTAATTATTATTTGTTTCTTCATGGTTTTATTGATTAATATTTATTTGAGAATCGTTTAAAGCCTTATCTACATTCGTAGATGAAGAATTTAAATCATTAAGAGATTTGTTAATATCGTTTAATGTCTGTGTTGGAGTCGGCGAAATGGTTGGAGTGGCAGCTGCTTGCATCGTTGGAGTCAATGTCACGGATAATATAGGCGCTGTGACTGTAAGTGAAGTTGATCGATTCCGAGAAAGCCAGAAACCGATGATGCCGATGATTGCTATTATTAGGATTATCCAAATTACTCCTTGACCTTTATTTATTTTGCCGGACATATTTTTCGTAATTAATAATACTTTTCTTATCTTACTACTATATTTTTTGGAAAAAATTTACTAATAGATTGTCTATCGTATTTCCTCCGGAACCTGTTTTAATTTTTAGATCAATTTCATAAAGCCGGTGATATAAATCAAGCAAATGGTCTAATGTGAAGTATGTTGATTGCACCTTTATCAGCCTGGCCGGATAAGGTGCTAGTTTGATAAATGCCGGATCAGATTTTGCTTGGGATAGAAGTTTGATTTGCCGGACAATCATGGCAAATACGAACTCCGGCTCTGTATTTTCACTTACAAGTTTTTTCCAGGAAAGAAGTATGTTCCTAGAATTATTTGGGCGAAGTGAGTCAAGAAACTTAAAGATAACCGGGCTTATAGAAAAGCTTTCTATTTTTGCTTTGGGGAATTTTTTTAAAATGGTGACTCCAAGTCCTTTGTTTTCCCAAAGAATAATTTCATGACTGGTGTCTTGATTTAATACATCAATTAACTTATCTTTATTTTTTGATTTGGTGCCACTTAACAAATTTTTAATAACGAAACATTTTGTCGAACCAAATAGTCCGGAAGAACCAATTTCTTGACGGAGATTGGTAATATCTATTTCGGCTGCATCTTGAGTAACTACTTCAACCTGTTTTGACTTTAAGTCATCGGTAATGGCTGCTAACCTAGCATATGATTTGTTGGCGTCTTCGCCGTGCAGTATGATCATTTTCCAAATAATCCTATAATTGACTTTAAACTATTGTAGAACCTTTGAAGTAGAGATAGTGCGTTTCCCTGACTTGATGGGCTTTCAGCGGGAAAGAGTTCGGCAGATGGTGTAGCGATTGGTTTGATTTGAATTATCGATGGGTTCGGCTGACCAATGGTGGCAAATGAGCTTAGAGTTGTAGTGAATTCTTTCCAAGTGCCGTCGTTTTTCTTGAAACTAAATTGTTCAAATGGTCCGTCCTGGGCATTTAACAAAAATGGGGTTATGGCTACAATGTTTGCATCTGTCCATTGATGTGTAAGTGCATATTGATAATATAAAGCGACCTGGTGCTCAGATAAGTTGGAATCAGACCATCCTGTTTCCGTGATGAAAACAGGAAGTTTTTTGGTAGTAAAAAAACGGATGTAATTTAGATCGCTTCTAAATGAATCAATTTTGTTTGAACCCGATAAATCAGGTCTGGCCGAAAATCCGGGATTAGGATAAGCATGAGAAGTCCAGCCATCGATTTTGTTGAAAATATCGGGATGTTGAAGATACATTCTTTCGATGTAGACTCGCCAGTTCAGTGAAGAGCGGCTATTTGATGCAGCGTTATCCAGACCGGCCGGAAGTATGAAAAAATTGTCCGATTTAGCTTTAAATATATCAATAGCGTTATTTAATATGTCAGAATAATTTTCCGGTGATACAAATCCACCAAATTCGTCAGAACGATTAACCTCGTTAAAAATAACAACGTAATGGTTTTCCGTAGGCCAATTCAAATCCCCAAGAAAGTTAGCAAAATCCACTAGATCAAAGCTGTTTGGCTGAACCCAGTTTGATCCGTCCGGCACAGTAGCCACTCTAATGATGGGAATGACTTTATCATTTTTACATTGATCAAAAAAACGTTGCCATTTTATGCGGTCTCGGTCTGAGGCCTGAATGGGAATTGTGACGTAACCCCAGCCTCCTTTTCCGTTATTATTAATTATTTTTGAGGCCGGGTCCACCTCATCAGGAAACAAAATATGGATACCTATCTTGTTGTTCGGCACAGAAAGTGGATCTGATATGGCAAATGTTTTAACAGGAAAAGATATAAAAATTAGGAAGCTAATTAGGATTGCAAAAATTGACACAACATTATTATATGGCAAAACACAAGAACACTCCTTAACATAGGTCACTTATTCTTTTTTTGAAACACCGAGATGTGAATAGGCCTTATCGGTTGCAACCCTTCCACGGCTGGTTTTAGATAAAAATCCAGACTGAAGCAAATATGGTTCATAGAGATCGGAAATGGTGTCGACAGATTCGGAAATAAGGGCAGCTAAAGTCTCCAAGCCAACCGGACCGCCATTATGCTGAAGAATTATTGCTTCTAGCAATCTGCGGTCTGTGGCATCAAGCCCTTCATCATCCACCTCATAAAAATCTAGTGACTTTTTTGTGATGTCAACGTTTGATTTTGAATCGTGTTCTACCAGATTAAAATCCCGAACGCGCCTAAGAAGTTTAAGAGCAATACGGGCAGTTCCTCTGGATCGCTTAGCTATTTCGAGTGCAGATTCATCATCAAGAACCAAATTTATTTTTTTGGCTGCTTTAAGAATGATTCCTTTTAACTCTGTCGGCTCATAGAAACGCAGTCGGTGGACAATTCCAAAACGATCCCTTAGTGGTGAACTGATTTTTCCGGCCTGGGTTGTAGCGCCAATAAGAGTGAACGGATTCAGATCAAGACGAAGGTTTTTGGCAGCCGGACCTTTACCAAGAATGATATCGATAGCAAAATCTTCCATGGCGGGATAAAGTGCTTCTTCAACAGGTTTGTTGAGTCGATGGATTTCGTCAATAAATAAAACGTCACCCGGTTCCAGAGCTGTGAGAATTGACGCCAAGTCTCCGGCTCTTGTTAGTGCCGGTCCCGAAGTGACTTTAAGATTTACACCCATCTCGTTGGCGATGATGTGAGCAAGGGTGGTTTTTCCCAAACCCGGTGGTCCATACAAAAGAGTGTGTTCCATGGGTTCTTCACGGGATTTGGCGGCTTGAATGGCGATTTGGAGCGACCTAACCACTTGGGGCTGGCCGGTAAAATCTTTCCACTGTGATGGTCGGATAGTTGATGTTTCCGGTTGATTGGTCATTTGCGCAAAAGCTTCAAAGCCGATTTAACTTGTGACCCTAAAGGTAATGATGAATCAATTTGAGAATAAATTGAGGAAATTTCTCCTTTTTGGAAACCTAGAGCAGTTAGTGAGTCGATTAATTCCGAGTTTCCTTCCAAGTTTCCCATATTAACGTCGCCTTTGCCAATTTTTGATTTAAGATCGAGAATAATTTTTTGGGCAGTCTTTTTGCCAACTCCGGAAATTGAGGAGAAGAAGGCAAGATTGCTTTCGGTAATGGCCTTTTTGATATTTTCTTCGGTTGAGGATGAAAGCAAAGCAAGGGCAATTTTGGGCCCTACTCCGGAAACAGTGAGAAGAAGTTCAAAAATATCCAGGTCTTGTGGAGTTTTGAAACCAAATAAGGACAAATTATCTTCCCGCAGATGGGTGTGAATATAAAGAACAGCTTTTTGATTTTCGAGAAAAATTACGTTGCTTGGGAGGTGGACCATAAACCCGACTCCACCGGCAAATAGGATTATTTTCCCTGTAGTTGCATACTTAACTGAGCCTTCTAGGTAGCCGATCATATAGCCAGTATAGCATGGCTAGTTTCGGTTTTTTAATGGGTATAGTTGACAAAATACGCTTGGTGTGCTATTATAGGGTACTTTCTTATCCTGGACATTCAAATTGGAGGCGTAAATGGGTTGTTTAGCGAAATTTTTACTAACTGTTTTGGCTTTATTCGGCTTCAGCTTGCTCGGCTGGATTGTGATCTTCCCCGGCAACGATATTTTCTGGATTGCTTTCCTGGTGATTCTAGCCATGGGCCTGATCGACTTGCTGCTATTGGGCGTGAAATTTTTAATTGAGCTGGCCGCGCTGCCCTTGTCTTGTTTAACCGCCGGATGGGTTGGCTGGATAATCGAAGGCGTTTTCAAGTACGCCAGCTTATATCTTGCTTCCCTGTGGATCGCCAAGCTCAGCGTCCCTTGGATATTGAGCTCTGCCTGGTGGGAAGCAATTTTAATCGGCTTTGCATTTGCTTTCATCAGCTTTCTGTGCAAATCCAAATCCAACTCCAATCAGCGCCGGAGATATTCAAATTAGTTCGACAAAAGCCCTCCTTGATGGAGGGTTTTTTACATCTTGTGGGGATGATGAAAAATATGAGTAAGAGATATGGCAACTGCGTCGGCTGCGTCGTCGGGTTTGGGAATTTCTTGAAGATGGAGGATTTTGGTAACCATAAATTGAATTTGATTTTTTTCTGCTTTCCCATAACCGGTGAGAGACGATTTAACCTGAAGAGGTGTGTACTGAAAAATCGGTAAACCCGCTTCTTGTCCTGCCAAAAGGATCACTCCCCTAGCAGCTCCAACATCAAAAGCAGTCTTTACGTTTGTAGCAAAAAACAAAGACTCAACTGCCAGAACATCAGGTTTGTTCTCTTTAATTAGTTCCTTTAGAAAAATATATATTTTTTGAAGTCTATCGGGAAGCTCCGAATTAACTTTTGTTTCAAAACAACCGCATTCGATAAGAGAATCAATCCCCTTTTCATGGCTAACAAATGCCCAACCAACCCTTCCTGTACCAGGGTCGATGCCTAAAACTTTCATAGTCTATCTTAGCCTATTTTATAGATAATCCGAGGGTAATCATGGTAAAATATGCCTCGTATGGGTCAGTAGCTCAGTCGGTTAGAGCACCTGCCTTTTAAGCAGGGTGTCGTGGGTTCAAGTCCCACCTGACCCACTATTAGTATTTTTAACCTAGCGGTAAAAATACTAATAATGATCTTTTAGTGGACTTGAAAGGCGGAGACAAGCTCGTAACGATCTTGTCGAGCCAGGTCTCAAAAAATTTTCAGAAGAAAATTATTTTGAGAAGTCCCTCGGAAATCGTATTTGTTAAAATTTGGTCCCGTCGTCTAGCGGCCTAGGACGTCAGGTTTTCATCCTGAATATCGCGGGTTCGATTCCCGCCGGGATCACAAGTAAAAATGGTTGGCTAGTCCAACCTTTTTTATTTGTCAAACGCAGGGAATCGAAGGGCGGAGACAAGCTAGTAACGATCTTGTCGAGCCAGGTCTTGAGGAAAATTCAGCTGAATTTTACCGAGAGGATTCCGCCGGGGTCACAATTTGAAATTTGTATTTCTGTTTTTTGTTACGGAAGAAGGAAGGGTAGAGCCAAACCGATCAACACCCAGAGAATTTTTTTACCGATAGTAGGGAGCTTCTTCGGATTTACTTTGGCAGTTATTAGCCGAATCAAATCTTGCCATTCTTGATCTGTAAATAGTCTTTTGGGTAATGTATAAGAGCGTTCACGAAGAAATACGAAGGCGTATTTATCTTCGATAATCCTTCCCGTAAATTCCTCCCACATAATTTTAGTGGTGATTCCACCTTTTTTAAAGCTTAAATAGGATTCGGTGAATTCGAATGAATAAACCTTTTTCTCCGGTTTCTTAATCATACTTTTTATCCAGACGATTGGCGTGAGGATAAGTCCGGGAAAGATCATAAGGATAAACACCAAGGAATAAAACAAAGTACTTAAATCGGGTTTGGTTAAGAGGCCGGCCAAAATCATGGGGGTCAAAAAACCAAAGAAAAAGCAACGGAAATAGGCATAGTTTGTTGCAGTTCGGAAATGGTAAGAATAGTGAAGCCAGTCTTCTCGTGTATATTCTAGTTCTTTTGATATATTCAATTTGTTTTTCATTGTGTGCCGTAATTTTACATCGTAAAACTGCTAAAAATATTTTTTGTAACTTTTCTAATAGTAGTAAACTTAAAATAATGATTAATTTACCTAAGATACAGATGGCAATATTCCTTGGGTTTATTGCGTTGGGAGCGATATTTTTCAGCGGTCAAAATGGTGCATTTTTATCCGTCATTCTGGCAGTTGGGACAACTTTTATTGCTGATTATTGTTTTATACGCCTGAGAAAAATCCAACCATTCGTTTTATCTGCAGCATTGGTATCCGGACTTATCATAGGGCTTTTGGCGTATCCCCTTCTCCCCTGGTATTATCTCGTATCTGTCTGTCTGTTGGCCATGGCAAGCAAAAACTTTTTAAAGATGAACAATCGGCATGTGTTCAACCCGGCTGCCTTCGGATTGGTTGTAGGGGGATTGATCTTTAGTCAAAATGTTTCTTGGTGGGGTGTAATCTTCCAATCTTTAAAGTTGAACCCACTATCAATCTTTTTATTCATACTGATTCTTGTTCCCGGCTATATTTCGATTTTCAGAATGAGGAGAGGGAGGTTGATTGTTAGTTTTTTGATTATTTTTACTTTAACGGAAATTTTACTTAGGTTTAATTCTGCTGACACTCCAAAAGTTGTTTTTAGTACACTATTATCACCCCTGGTTCTCTTTTTTAGTATGGTGATGCTTCCGGAACCAATGACTTCTCCGAATAATAGGAGGCTTCAGATTTTCTTTGGCGCCTTTGTGGGAATTTTGGCAGCGTTTTTTAACTTTTTCCCTTTCTTCTTCCTACCAGATACACTTCTGGTTAGTTTGCTTGTGGGGAATTTAGTTTTTTATTGGCTAAGACAGAAATATCCTTAAACAAGATCTGCTTCCAGTGTCGTGTCTGTTTTTCGCAACTTGTATGTCTTTATTGGATCCTTGGCAGGACCTCTTTCGACCTTACCATTTTTTACGTCGAATTGTGAACCATGCCAGGGGCAGGTTACAACTCCATTAACTATTTCCCCTTGACACAAAGGTCCTCCTGCATGTGTGCAAATTCCGGTAGTGGCGAAATATTCATCACCCACCTTGAACACTGCGAGACTTTTGCCCTCCACGTCCACACAATGCGGTTTACCTTCTTTTACGTCCTCTAATTTGGCTATTGTAATATATGTTCCCATACCCGTTTGTTCCTCCAGTTTTATTGATGCATCTTGCAATGCTTCGTTAATAATATCTTCAGTTAGCCGATTGACTGCGTCTTCATCATAGACTGTAAAGTTACCGGAAAATTGAAGCCAGCCAAAACTTGTAGACCAAGGTACTGCTTTATATGTACCCATGAATTTTCTTGGAAAGATAAAGACTTTCCCGGGAAGATAAAGAATGTTGTAGGCAACATTCTTTTGATTGAGTTTGTCGATTAGTTTCCAGGATTCCTCAGGATTATTAAAGACATAAATGTTGGCAGGATATGTTTTGCTGCCGCCGTTGTGCAGCCATTCGTCTTCGGCCACCGGAAGCTTTTCTATACCAATCATAAGATGAAAATGAAGGTGATTAATGGATGCGGAAGCGCCCAGGGAATTGTATCCAAAAGAAACGTTGTAAAGACGGCTAAGTGAACTTGTCATTTCAAAGACAAAATTATGGTCTTCTTCCGTGAGGAATTGTTCCTTATTCTGGTCCGGATCAAGAACAAGAAGCGTTTGAAGGTCTTTGTTGGGGAATTTGTTGTAATAGAGTGAGACTTTTCTACCGATTATTTCACCGGACCAGAGTGTAGGATCCGATATTTTATTGAAATTAAAGTCGTTTCCATTGAAGGGCAAATGAACTTGAGTAATTAATAGGTCGGAAAATCCCCTTGGTTTTAAGACTCTAAATTTATTCAGCTGAACATTCCAGGAATTAATTTTCCGATCTTCCAACATAGTCCAGTTTTGCCAATCCAACTTCATGTCCTTTAACTTCAAGAAAATGACTGAGTCGTCGTCGGTGGAGTTTGGGTCGATTGCTGCAGCTAATTTGGCTTTTGCCGACTCAAGCCTTTCCAGGAATTCTCTTTCTTGGTGATGATAGATGGCATTACCAAAAACCAAATTGAATGAGGCTGGTTTGAGATCTTCACTGCTTAAAATTTTGTCCAGACCATTTATAAAAGCAGTATGAAAGTTCGTGACTGAAGAAAAAATCTCATTATTTTCCATCTTTAACTACTGTACGATAAGGGTGCCGGTCATGCTCTTGTGGATATTGCAGTGAAATCCATAAGTTCCTGATGCACTGGGCGCTGTAATGGTGGCTGTGGCTCCCGGCTCAATGCTGTTGGTATTAAACGAGGTACCATCGTCGCTCGTAAAAGTGTGGGTAACCGAGTCGTTATTTACGATCGTGACTGTTTGGCCCGGCTTCACTGTAATAGACTGTGGTGAAAAGGCAAAATTCATAATTGTGATGTCTCCCTGTGCATGAGTGGTGGAAGATGGATTTTGAACAGGAGCGGCAGATGAATTTCCTCCATAGAGAGTACAAGCCGAAAGGAGTAGCGCCAAAGTGATAGCGAAAATTGTTTTTTTGATCATATAACTACGATAACATAAATGAATAATTAATTGTATTAAATACCACAGATATTTTACGTCCTAGAAATCAATAAAGTAAATAGTAAATGTATAATGCATTGATATGTCAAGAAAACATGAATATCGAGATTATATTTTAATGGATGTACTGAGAGACATACCCGGGATAGCGTCTAAAAAATTATTTAGTGGCTGGGGAATTTATAAATACGGAAAAATTTTTGGGATAATTATCGACGACGAATTATATTTCAAAACAAATGAGAACAACTTGAAATATTTTGAGGAAAATGGCTCTCATCCATTCTCTTTTTCACGCCAAGGGAAAATCGTATTTTTGCCTTATTGGACATTACCGGATGAGATATTCAGTGACGAAGGAAAACTTATCGAATGGATTGAACGATCCATAAATTGCTGAAAATATGCTTATTTTCTACAAGCAATTGTCTTAATTCGGTGCCAATATTCATATCCGTCATGATAGTTTTTTGCCAACCCGTGTTTTTGTAAATACTCCATCCATTCCTGATTGTTTAAGATATTATTTATTTTTAGAGGAACTTCCATTTCTTCTACATTTTTGATTACCAGCTCAGAGGGATCATTAAAAACAGGATCGTTTGATAAATTTGACATACTGATGACGATAATGCCACCTTTATTTAAATGTTTTTGACCATTGTGAACAAGATAATTAAGAATACCGATTCCCTCGTAGGGGTTGCTGGCATCACTATTGGGTCTTGGGATGTATGGTGGGTTGCAGGTAATTAGATCAAATGTCTTACCTTCCAACTCTTTAAGACCATCCCCTTCTCTAAAATCGGCTCTCGTATCACTGATATTATCTTTGGCACATTTGATGGCAAAAGGACTGATGTCGTTAATGACCATTGTTTTTAACGAATCGGATTTAGCCAAAATGTATTTGCTGATAAATCCTGAGCCGCAACCCAGTTCAATTGCCGATTTGATTTGTGGATTTGCAGGCAAGATTTTTCTAAGTGTTTTGGCAAGTAAAATGGTATCAATAGACGGACTCCAAACGCGTTTATGGGAATCATCCCAATGAACACTGACATCGTCATATTCAACGATTCTTGGACGGCTGTTTAAAATAGCAAACAAAGTGTCCCTAAGAGTCGGGTTTAGCTTTGAAATCCGATAATTATCTGTGACCAAAACCGGGTTTTCGAAGATGTGGACAAGAAGATTGCCACCCTCCTTGCTCTTTCCCATAATCCCGGTTAATTCCGCACCGGTTGCCCATATTTCTTGTTTGTCCAGGTTAGAACTAAATTTTAGAAGCATGGTTAAATTTTACCATAATTGAGCCTATAAAAATAGCCATTTGCTTATTTTTCCGACTCAATTGCAGCCTGGGCGGCGGCGAGTCGCGCAATCGGAACGCGATATGGTGAACAAGAAACATAATTTAAGCCTATTTGATGGCAAAATTTTATTGTTGCCGGATCGCCACCCTGTTCGCCGCAAATTCCGATATGTAGATTTTTCTTCGTACTTCTGCCTAGATCGACTGCCATTTTCATTAATTTCCCTACTCCAACTGTATCGAGACTCTTAAATGGGTCTTCGGGAAGAATTTTCTTTTCGAGGTAATCTTTTAAGAATTTCCCTGCGTCATCGCGAGAGAAGCCGTAAGTCATTTGGGTCAAGTCGTTAGTTCCAAAGGAAAAGAAATCAGCCTCAGTGGCGATAGTGTCGGCGGTTAGTGCCGCACGTGGAATTTCAATCATGGTACCAATTTCATAAACCATTTTTACACCATATTTTTTAATTGTGGATTCTATTACCGGAACTAAACGATCTTTTAACCACTTTAATTCATTGAATTCTCCGACTAAGGGGATCATGATTTCGGGAACAATAGATTCCCCTTTTTTGATTAGCTCGCAAGCTGCCTGCGCAATTGCCTCAACTTGCATTTCGAATATTTCCGGGAAGGTAACCCCCAATCGGCAACCACGATGCCCCATCATGGGATTGAATTCATGAAGATATTCAACTTTTTCGGTTAACTTTTCTGCAGAAATTCCCATTTCTTTGGCAATATCTTCTATCTCTTCTTTGGTCTTAGGTAAAAATTCATGTAGAGGTGGATCAAGAAGTCTAATCTTTACCGGAAAACCCTTCATAATTCTAAATAGTTCGATGAAATCATTCTTTTGCATGGGAAAGATTTTGGATAGAGCAGCCTTTCGCTGATCAAGAGTTTCGGAAACAATCATTTGACGGACAGCAAAAATTCGGTCTGCTTGGAAAAACATATGTTCCGTACGACAAAGACCGATACCTGCAGCTCCGAAGTCTCTAGCAACTTTCGCATCTCTTGGTGTATCTGCATTAGTGCGAACACCTAGCTTTTTATATTTATCCGACCATTCCATGATAGTGCCAAAGTATCCTGACAACTCAGGGTCAATTGTGGGGACCTGCCCCAAGAAAACTTCTCCGGTGGAACCATCAAGGGTTATGACATCACCTTCGTTGACGATTATTTCTCCGACACGGAATTTCTTTTCTATCTCTGACACTGTTAACACTTCACAACCAGCGACACAGCACTTTCCCATGCCTCTTGCTACAACTGCAGCATGAGAGGTCATACCTCCTCTTGCGGTTAGTATTCCTTCTGCAGCATCCATTCCAGAGATATCTTCCGGAGATGTTTCGGCACGAACTAAGATAACTTTCTTGCCGTTTTCTTTCCAGTCAACAGCGGTCTGCGCATTGAAAACCGCCTGACCAACCCCTGCACCAGGAGAAGCAGGTAAACCTTTTGCTATCATTTTGAATTTAGATTTTGATTTTGGATCTAGAGTTGGGTGAAGAAGTTGCTCTAATTTTTCCGGTTCTACACGGAGTATGGCCTCTTTCTCGGTAATTCTTTTTTCTTTAACTAAATCAACTGCTATTTTTACAGATGCAGGAGCAGTTCTTTTGCCATTGCGGGTTTGAAGAATGAAGAGTTTCCCATTTTCTATTGTAAATTCAACATCTTGCATGTCTTTATAGTGTTTTTCCAGTGTGGAAAAAATATCGATGAGCTGTTTGTAAACAACTTCATTGTCTTCTTTAAGAGAGTCTAAATGTTTGGGAGTACGAATTCCGGCGACAACGTCTTCGCCTTGGGCGTTCATTAGATACTCTCCATAAGGAACGTTTTCTCCGGTTGCGGGATTACGGGTAAAAGCGACACCAGTTCCGGAATCACTACCTAGATTGCCAAAAACCATTGATTGAATGTTAACGGCTGTGCCGAAAACTTTATTCTCATCAATATGATTGAGACGACGATAGGTTATGGCGCGTTGATTATTCCAAGAACCAATTACCGCCTTGATAGCACCCCAGAGCTGTTCTTTGGCATCGTCAGGGAAATCTCTGCCTTTTTCTATTTTGAATAATTTTTTATAGCCTTTTACAACAGCCTGCCAATCGTCTGCTGTCATATCTGTGTCGCCTTTTATTCCCTTACCGGACTTTATTTCATCAATTACAGTTTCGAATTTTTCGTGCTCGATACCTTCAACGACGTTTCCATACATTTGGACAAATCTGCGATATGAATCCCAAGCGAAGCGAGGATTGTCGGTGCTGTTTGCAATACTAGATGCTACTTCTTCATTTAAACCAAGATTCAAAATTGTATCCATCATTCCCGGCATAGATGAGGCAGCCCCGGAACGAACGGAGACTAAAAGAGGATTTTTGACGTCTCCAAATTTTTTTCCGGTGACAATCTCCAGTTTGACCAAGTAGTCTTCGACTTCCGTTTCCAAACCTGATGGATATTTATTTCCGTTATTGCTGAAATCTTTACAAACCTCAGTCGAAATCGTGAATCCTGGGGGAACCGGGATTCCGATTTTACTCATCTCGGCAAGGTTAGCTCCTTTACCACCCAAAATATATTTCATATCGGCTGAGCCTTCAGTCGACTGACTCCCAAAAGAATAGACATATTTTTTCATACAGATAATACTTTAATGGTTAAGGACCTTTTTGGCAATTAGCAAATGAATTTGGAGTAGAATATACGGCTGTATGGTAGAAAAATCAATAAATTTGAAAAAATTTGGACTTCCGGAAAAAGTGTCGGTTTTCCCTATTAGATTCGAATATCATATTCCAAAAACAAGACAAGCCGCAGAAAATAAAAGTTTTATATATTTTGATCTTGGAGAAAAACATAAAGCTAGTGTACTAACTAGAAAGGTCGAAGATTTTTGTTTGCCGACTCTGACCGGTTTCGACTTTGATAGATCGCTCTCATACTCGGATACTTATGATTTGGCGTGGAAGACTTTAAGAGAACGTGGATTTACTGTCGTCCCAACTGTTCGAAAAGTCGATGATAACACTGTAGCAACAACAAACCTGTCTGCCGACGAGGTGACCAGTGTTTATGATCAAAAGATCGATGCTTCCGAGGTAAGGGATACTTTTCCTATGGATAAGGAGTTTGTAAAGATCCCTCGAAAAATGCTTCAAGAAGAAGCGGAGAATATTCTCTATTTGGCAAATAAGTCAGGCATTGAACTAATGCCTGACGGACCATTTCACATTGTTGTTAATGCTGATTCAAGTTGGTATCTGATGCTTTTGGATATTGGTAAGGTGAGGATATATGCAAAGCCAAGAGACTTGCCTTCTGATGCCAAAAAAAATAATAAATTTTATTTATACAGTTCGGTAACCGCATTTACGAGAATTCAAATGAACATAAAGGCGCTTAGAGATGCTAGAGGATTTTAATTATTTTGAAATTTCATCCCACGCTTTTGTGATTAGCTTGGACTCTTTTGTGGAAATAGTTTTTATGATTATCCCCATTTGAACCAATACCCTGTCCCCAACCTTTACATATTGGTCGCCTACCAGCACATTTTTTGAAAAAGATGGATATTCGACAGTTGCTTTTAAACCATTTATTTCTTTTACTATTCCTGGGTATGCTAGACACATATATAATGGATATTAGCATGGATAATAAACAGAAACTTAAAATTGGCTGGTTTTCGTTTACTTGTTGTGAAGACAGCACAATCCTACTGACAGAAATGCTTAATAGACATCTGGACGAATGGAAAAAAGTGATTGATTTTCAGCATTTCAAAGCTTTAAAAACCAATAATAGCATTGAGGGTTTGGATGTTGCTTTTGTAGAAGGTGCAATCTCATCAGAATTACAAGAAGCGGATTTAAAGAAAATTAGAGAGAATTGTAAATATTTGGTAACGATCGGTGCTTGTGCATGCACAGGACAACCTTCATCCAGCAGGAATGCTTTTATGCCTGAAGAAATTAATTACAAGATTGCATTTTATATGTGTCACTTCGACTACAGTAAGGATGTACAAAAGATTTCCGATTTCGTAAAGGTAGATGATGAAGTTAATGGTTGTCCGATGAATCCGGATATATTTGTCAAAATAGTCGATAAATATTTAAAATTGTTTAACATAATTTAAAAATAATGCATACAGCAGATATCACGATCGAAAATATTACTAAGATCGAAGGCACGGCCGGTTTGAAGGTAAAAATAGTAGATGATAAGGTAGTTGATCTGAAATTTATGATTAAGGATTATCGACGTTTCTATGCAAAAGCAGTCGAAGGAAAACCTTTTGTGGCAGTTCCTTCATTTATTTCGAGAATCTGCGGAACTTGTTCGATAGCCCATTTGCTTTGCTCCATTGAGGCGATTGAAAAATCTCAAGGAATTATTCCTTCAGATCAGACAAAATTACTGAGAAGATTAACCTACAACGGCTTGATGATACGTGATCATGCACTCCACTTATATTTTTTTGTATTGCCGGATCTGCTGGGTATCGATTCAATATTGGATATTCCGGACGAAGACGGAAATCTCGGCCACCAATTGTTACACGACTCGTTTGACATAAAGGAGGTCGGATCCGATCTTTCGGTTATGATCTCCGGAGCAGCTATTCATGCGCCACTTCCGACAGTGGGAGGATTCTTAAAGATGCCTGATCCCTCGTTATTCCCAACAATGATTGATCGACTGGAAAAAATTCGTGTTCAAGTATTAAGAGGTATTGAAGCTTTTTCAAAAATGCCGGATGTTCTCGTGAGAAATTCAGACTATCTTTGCTTAAAAAATTCCGATCATTATGATTTCTTGGAAGGAAATATTGTTAATAGTAGTGGCAGAATCACTACGGAAGAACATTTTCACGATTTTCTACATTCTGTAATTATTCCTTATTCTCAGTCGGAAGGTTATATCTTTTCCGATACACACGATGATTATTTAGTGGGGGCTCTAGCCAGAATAAATTTGGAAAAAGAACTGTTGAATCAAAGAACTAAAACAGATGCGGCAAAATATTTGGACATATTTCCTTCAAATAACGTTTATCACAATAATTTGGCTCAAGCTATCGAAATACTTAATTGTGTAGACGATTCGATCGAAATATTAAAATCGATAAAATTAGTGGAAGAAAAACCAATTACCCAGCCCCCAAAAGCAGGTGTAGGAGTTGGGGTTGTAGAAGCTCCGAGAGGAACACTATATCATCATGTTGAAACTGACAGTAAGGGCAGAATAAAAAACTACGACGTGATTGTACCGACGGCACAAAACCAAATTAACATAGAAAACGATCTTAAAAAATATTTCGGAGCAAACCTGGATAAAGATGAACAAACTTTGAAATTAAACGCCGAAAAGATAATACGAGCTTATGATCCTTGCATGTCTTGCGCAACCAACTTTCTTAAGATCAAGTGGATTAGATCGTAATCCACATTTCCGCTAATGGGCAAGCCGATAATGAAGACTTTTTTTATTTTGCCAATTTTTGTTAAATATTTGAGTTGAAATCCCAAGTCATAATCATGTGCGGTTGTTCTTGGAGAGAGAAGTATTTTATTGAGATCATTTTCCGTAATAAGTGTCACATTATCAATTCCGACTACTGTGTCGATTAGATATATCTTTTTATTGTCCGGAAGTGGAATATCTGAATTTGGATTAATGACCTGAAAGGAAATATTGGCTAAGCCGCTTAGTTTTTCCGAGACTTTAAATGCAAGATTATCATCAGGGTGGTCTTGGTTGCCAAAAACTAAGATATTCATTTAGGTTCATTATAACGAAAGTAATATAATCTCAGTAATGAAGGAAAATATAATGGATGGACTGGAAAATGCTGCGAGATTTGCAATACAGCCAAATATGTGGGGTTTTTGTGGAGAGGATGCTAGCCAGGTAATATTAAGGAACCTCGTATCGGAAAAAGAATTAGATTACGATTTGGTTAGAGAAACTCTTTGCAACCATGGTTTTCCACATTTGAATGCTTTTCTTAGAGCAATTTCTCAAACTAGTGGCTTGGATATGTTTGACGAACATGTTGTTGAGTCGTATTGGCTGGGTGAAGATCTAACTGAAATAGCTGCCGATAATGCTGGAGAGGCGTTAGTAGATCAATATGAAAAACAACTGCCGGGCGGATTTGCAAAAGGCCTTGAAAAACAACTGCCGGAAAAATTATATTTAACCCACCTTTCACAGGTAATTTTAATTGCAGCAGCCGATTATGAAAATGCGGAAAAGGAAAATAGAATAAATAACTGTATGGTGGCATATGGAAAAGTAATAGCACTAGATACAAATAATGCGAAGGCATCCGTGGAGAGAGAAATTATAAATGTCAAAAACGATGGTAAATATGAAGTAAATTCCAGAAAACAAGAGGTGCGAATTGATCCTGATCTAACCCATGGGCTGAACATTGGAAATGATATCGCGGTCCATCTAGGTTATTTGGCTGCCAAACTCACACAAAATCAAAGCGAAAGGCTTAGGTTTTGGACAAGGAAGGTGGCTGAAAGTATTTAGTCGGGCCAGACTTGTTTGCCGGTGGTGGTATCAATAATCACAATGGCTTTGGTGGGACATGATTGGGCGGCCAAAAGAACCGCTGCTTCCAAATCGGCTCCTCCTTCTGCCGGGACTGCTTTGTTTTCCGAATCCAGCTGAAAATTGGCGGCGGCTACTGCGACACAAGTGGCTGCTCCGATGCACATATTGCGAACAACTTTAACTTTGTATTTACCGACCATGACTTCTTTATCTGTTGCTGGCGTTTGATTATCCATATTTTGTAATTTGTATAGATTCCACGACCTCGGTCGGGAATGACATTGTTAATTAATAAAGGGTTTGCAAAAGTTCGGAAACATCTCTTTTTTCAACTTGATTATCAACTAAAGGCTTTGCATCTATCTGAGGAAATTCTGATTCGGCAGTTGGTTTGTCAACTTTATAAAATAGTCCTACCGGAATTTGTTTTTCACCGAATTCCAAGGTTTTTTCTAGAGCGGCAGCAATATTGGTCGGATCGTAAGAATCGGGAAGTTTATAAGTATTATCCGTAAAGAAAGTGGGAGAACATTCTTTGTTGAAGGTAATGCAGGGCTGGAGCATTTCCACGACAGAAAATCCCTGATGCTCATTAGCTTTAATGATCATGGCCGAAAGACCGGCAATATCATTGGCGTAGACCCTGGCTGCAAAAGTGGCTCCGGCGGCGATGGCCAGATTTAAAACTTTAAACGGTTCATCGGGATTGCCGTCCGGGGTGGATTTGGTTGGGAAATCTTTCCTGGTGGTGGGAGAGGTTTGGCCGGTGGTCAGACCATAAATATTATTGTTGTGTAAGAGGACTGTAATGTTGTGATTTCTCCGGGCTGCGTTGATAAAATGATTTCCGCCTTCACCGAGACAATCGCCATCACCGGTAAAAACAAAAACATTTAATCTGTGATTAGCCATCTTTATTCCTGTTGCCACAGGAATTGGTCTTCCGTGCAGTCCCTCGAACGAGGTAAGTTTAACAAAATTGACCATATGCCCATGGCAGCCTATGCCGGCGACAAAAGCGGTATTTGTATTGTCCCAGTCTGATGTGACGGCGGCGTTTTTAAAAGCAGCCCAAATACCAAAGTTGCCACAACCCGGGCACCAGTTCGGAAAATTTGGAGTGGCTAATTCTGCAGCGGTTATCATCGTGTTTTTATAATACTGTTAATTTTATCTTTAATCTCTTCCGGGAAAAATGGACGGCCGTCGTTCTTTAAAAATCTATCAAGTATGTCAATACCCGTTTTTTCCCTAATTAAACCAGCCATCTGAGCCGTGCTGTTGCACTCGATATCTAAAAGGTACGTGGAACGTGAAAGAATGGCTTTAATTGCGTCTGCCGGGAACGGATTAATCCAATTTATGTGAAGGTAATTTACAAAGGGATAATCCTTCATAGCCTCCAAAATTGGTCCTTTGCAACTACCCCAGGAAACAATAGTTATCTCTGCATTTTCAGGACCAAAAAGTATGGGTTTTCCCATATCTTCTTTGGCACAGGTTTCTAGTTTTCTCAATCTTTTTTGAACTTGTTCATTTCGGTCGGAGATTGTTTCGCTGGAATAACCATAGGAGTTATGTTCATCAGAATTGGCGACAAGGTGATTTCCTACTCCCGGAATGGTTCTAGGAGAAATGCCGTCATCTGTAACGACATAGCGGTGGTATTCAGGATCCTTTTCTCTGACCATCTTGCCACGATTAATCTGATATGAAGAATAGTCGAATTTAGGGAATGTTTGTTCATCGTCCAAAATATTTTTATCTACCAAAAGTACAACAGGCGTTTGATACTTTTCGGCAAGATTAAAGGCGAGCATTATTTGATGGAAAGCTTCCTCTGCATCGCCTGCGGCAACTACGATTCTGGGAAATTCACCTTGGTGCGCGTGAAGCACCATACGCAAGTCACCCTGTTCACTCCAGGTTGGCAAACCGGTACCGGGGCCTCCTCTCATGCCCTCGACAATGACAATAGGCGTTTCAGTTTGCCCAGCTAAGCCAAAACCTTCGGTCATAAGACAAAACCCGCCACCAGATGTGGTTGTCATAGCTCTTGCTCCGGCAAAAGAGGCTCCAAGAGACATATTTATGGCAGCAATTTCATCTTCTGCTTGTTTGTATATATATCCATATTCGCGTTGATTGGCGGCGAGAATGGTTAGAATGTTTGAGGTCGGTGACATGGGATATATAGCTGTATATTGAAGTCCGGCCGCAATTGCACCGAAGGCCACTCCATCAGTACCATTGACTACAATTTTTTTATTGGCGTTTTTTTGGGGTGTAAGCAACGAATCAAATTTATTGGGGAAATTTGTTTGGGCATATTCATAACCGGATTGAGCAGCTTTTTTATTTATTTCGGCAATTTCCGGTTTGAAAGAAAAATCCTCATCGATTAAGTCGAATAGATATTTTATGTCTCCTCCCATTAAGGAAATAGATGCTCCAAGAGCAACATTGTTTGAAACTATTTCCTGACCTCCGGCTTCAGTGGCCAGTTTTTTTAGAGGGACTGCGAAAAGTCGGCATTTGTCTTTACAGGCGGTTGCATCAATTTTCCCTTCGTCTTCAAAGATGATACCTGCTCCTGAAACTAATTCGTCTTTATGAAGGTTAATTGTTTCTTGATTGAGAGCAATTAAAAAATCAACAGACTGAATCTGTGAATGAACCTCATCCAAAGAGAAAGTAGTTTGCATAACATTGTGGCCACCCCTGATTAATGAAGGGTACTCAATATAGTTGTAGATGTTATAACCTGATCTGGCTGCAACTTTGGCAAAATTTAATCCGGCACTTTTTATACCTTGACCCGCCATTCCTCCTATTTTTATTGAGTAGACTTTATTTGACATAAATATGATTTAATTAAATTTTTCTGAATATATCCTTTCGGCCGGACAACCAGAGCTAAGTAATATATTAGATGATTCTTCTACCATTGTCTTGCCGCCACACAAATAGGCACCGCATCGCGAAGTGTCAGGAAACTCTTGGTGAACGAGGTCGGTGATATGCCCTTTGTATCCTGTCCAATCTTCCGTTGGTTTGGACAAGCAAAGTTTGTAATGAAAATTGGGATATTTACCGGTTAAATCATCGAAAATATCTTGCCAAAAAATATCTTCTTTGTATCTTAAGCCAAAATAAAGCGAGATTGGTTGAGTGATATTTTTGTTTTTTAGAGCATCTTCAATAATAAATTTCAGGGGAACAATTCCCGACCCTGTTCCTAAGAAAAGAAGTTGTTGGGAGCCATCGTCCGGCTTTAGATTAAATAAACCGACCGGTCCTAAGAAAGTAATTGTTTCTCCTACTTTCAAATTTTCAAAATATTTTGAACCGACGCCTTGAGGACTGACATCTATCAATAGTTGGAAATGATTTGGGTCGGTTGACCCAGCGATTGAGTAGGCGTTGATTCTTTGATCACTAACTCTAACACTGATAAATTGTCCGGACTTGATTACTATTGGAAGTTGAGTTTGAAACTCGATTTCGTGAATATTTGGAGAAAGAATATTGTGAGAAATAGCCGTTGCAGAGTTAAATTTAGGAATGTTGAGTGGTCGGTCGGTTGGCTGTGTTAAGACAACCTTACTGTCTACCGCCCAAACTCCGTTGTGAGTAATAATTAGTGGATTGATTTCTATTTCAGCAATATCGGGGACCATTTCAGCAAGCTGTCCAAGACGAATTATCGTACTGTACAAAGGCTCTAGATCGTATGATTCATCCCCTCGGAATCCGTTTAATAACGTATAAACTTTTGAGCCGGCAACTAATTGCTTGGCTTGCTCGCGGTTGATAGGCAAAAGATGAAGGTTCCTGTCTACCAGCAGCTCTGCGAATTTTCCTCCGGCTCCAAACAAAATAACCGGTCCGAAATTAGGATCTCTTTTGACTCCGACGATTACTTCGACACCGCCAATGATTTCTTTTTGAATTTGAATTTTGGCACCACTTTTTGTTTCCTGATCTAATGTTCTAATTTGTTGGATTATTTTATTTCCTGCAATCAACAACTCGTTTGTGTTGTGGATATGTGCAATGACCCCGCCAACGTCTGCCTTATGTAATAGATTGGGTGACGAAATTTTTAGGACGACCGGCCAACCTTCTTTGTCGGCAAATTGCTGTGCTTGGGATGAGTCTGACACCGAGAGTGTGGGTGGTGTTGAGATCCCGGCGGCAACCATGACATCGTTTGCCGCAAAGCTATCAAGATTTAGTTGGCGATTGGCTCTGGCTGAAGATAAAATATTTTTTACTGTATCAGTATTTTGAGAGAGAGATTCTTCGGGCGTTGGTAAAGTGATGTTTTTGTTTCTCCAATCTTGCCATTTCCACATCAACGAAAGTGTTTTTATAGACATTTCGGGAAAGGGGAACGAAGGAATTTTACATTCATTTAATTTTTTTTCTCCTACCGCGGCCAAACTTCCTCCAATAAATGAGCATAAAATCGGCTGAAAAAATTTGGCGGACATATTGCCGATTATTTCGGCAGTTTTTTCTATCTGAGTCATTAACTGAGGAGTAAGAATGACGATAGCGGCATCGACAGTCGGCTCCTGCAAAACAGCTTCAAGGGCATGACCAAACCGGTCTGCCAAAGCATCTCCCAAAACATCAACGGGATTAAGGAAGCTGGCCATCCTTGGCAAAAAGGCGGCTAATTTTTTTTGAGTTTCTGATCCAAACTGGGCCATTTGTAAACCAAATTCTTCAATAGAGTCAGTACTAAGAACAGCTGGACCACCGGCATTGGATACAACAGCGACTCTTGGGCCTTTAGGAACATTTTCCCAAGAAAAGGCTCTCGCCAAATCAAAAAATACATTTAAATCTGCACATCGAATAACCCCTGACTGTTTTAGTGCGATGTCAAGAACGCTATCAACACCGGCGATAGCTCCGGTGTGCGAATGCATAGCTGATGCGGCTGCGATAGATTTACCGGGTTTAAGTGCAAATATGGGTGTTGTTTTGGAAATTTCTGTGGCGATTTTAACAAAATCCTCGCCTTGGGCGATTGATTCTAAATATAAGCCAATAGGTGAAACTTTGGAAATTCCCGGCTGATCGATGATGGGTTGAGGATTTGACGCCCAGTAATTTAAGACGTCATTTTCGGTCACTACAGCTTTATTTCCGATTGTGATGAATTCACCAAATCCAAGCTTTGTTGTTTGACACCAATCAAAGAGACTGGCAGCAATAGCTCCGGATTGAGAAATAATCCGAAGATTACCTTGTTCCTTGACTACTTGTCCGAAGGTAACATTTATTGGCAAATTATTATTCGCAAATCCTAAACAATTTGGTCCCAACACATTAATTTGATATTTATTGGCAACGTCTACAAGCTCTTTTTCTAAGATCTCCCCTTCTCTGCCAATCTCTTTAAATCCGGCGGTAAAAATGACTGCATTTTTTATGCCTTTTATTCCGACTTCTTCCAGGACACCAATGGCAACGGAAGAAGGAATAGCAAACACAGCCAAATCAGGAATTTCCGGGAGACTATTTACATTTGGGAAACACTTTAGTCCGGAGATGTCAGTTTCTTTGGGATTAACAGGGTACACGGCTCCCTTGAAACCGGAGTCAATAATATTTTTTAAAACGATTGCTCCTACTTTTTCCGGGGACTTCGATGCTCCAATTATTGTTACGGATTTTGGCGAAAATAACCCACGCAAATCTCTCATTAATTAAGATTAACATAAATTGCTTGTTTGGTGTCTTATCAATAACAAAAATCCCCCGAAATGGGAGATTTTTGTTAGGCAGATAGTCAATGCTATTTTGTTGGCGCAGCACTGGGCGTTGCCGTTCTCATAGCAGGGTTTACCTGAACATTTTGAGCCGTTACGCTACCATCAGAGTTAGTGGTGCCAAACACGCCGACTCGTGTGCCGACAGAGAGATCATTCATCGATCCAACAGCCGTTTTATCAATGGCAGTTGACCCGCTTATGATTACGATCTTTGAGCTCCCGTCTTGAAGCTTCACAGTAATCGAACCACTATCCGCGCTTAGTATCGTTCCGGTTACCTGACCGCCACCGGCACCCAATCTTCCTCCACCCGTTCCTCGTCCTGTCCCTCCCGCTGCAAACTGAGCTCGAAGAGTAGCGGCAGCAGATGTGGCTTTAGATGCTTGATATTTGGTGCCCGCGAAAAAGCCAATCGCAATAGCAATTACTGCAACGATAATAGTTGTAGTGAGATTTTTGTTCATATATTTTATTAATTAATAATTATTCATATCTAAGAGCCTCAATCGGTTGAAGATTTGCAGCTCTTTGGGCAGGGTACCATCCAAATAAAATTCCGATACCTGCTGAAACTACAAATGCCAGAAGAATTGATGAGGGTGAGATGACAAAACCTGAGCTTGTGAGGCGAGAAATGATATAGGAGGCTGCGATTCCGAAAAATATACCAATAATTCCACCGGTAAAGGTGAGAATAATTGATTCAGTTAAAAACTGAGCAATAATATTTCTTTTTTGGGCACCGAGTGCTTTTCTTAAGCCGATCTCCCTAGTTCTTTCCGTAACGGTAACGAGCATAATATTCATGATGCCGATTCCTCCGACTAATAGCGAAATGGCAGCGATACCAGAAAGTAAAGAGGTAAAGGTTGATGTTGTCGCAGAGGCTGTGTTGAGGATGTCTTGCTGAGAAAGAATGGAGAAATCAGCTTGGGTGGGATCACTTAGATGATGGCGTGTGAGTAAAAAGTAGCCAACTTCATCTTGGGCGGCAGTCATAACTGAAGCAGATTTTGCCTCAAGTGCGATTGAGCTTAAATAATTTACACCAAATAATTCTTTTTGGGCGGTTGAAATTGGTACATAAACAATGTCGTCTTGATTCCCGAAACCGGTTCCGCCTTTTGATACTGTAGTACCAACAATAGTAAATGTTTTTCCGCTTATCCGAATCGTTTGTCCTATTGGGTTAGCGCCGGCACCAAATAAATCGGTAACCACTTGAGAGCCGAGCACGGCCACCTTATTTATGGCGGCAACATCTCTTTGTGTGATGAAGCTTCCTTGATCAATGGCGACTTTATGAACCTCAGTATATGTATCCGCAACACCAACAACTTGAGTGTTTGTGTTATTGGCGCCGGTAATAATTTGTGTTCTTCTGGAAAATTCGGGGGAGACACTATTTATCGTAGTTATATCAGGCGAATTGGCGATGGCATTAGCGTCATCTAAAGTGAGAGTGGTTCGACTGCCGGCCGCACCTCTAACTGCCCCTGTGTTTTGGGCACCCGGATTTATTGTGAGAAGATTAGATCCTAAAGATTCTATCCTGGCAGAAATACTTGCTTGTGTAGCTTGGCCAAGAGAAACTAAAGCAATCACACTACCAATCCCGATAACAATTCCTAAAATAGCCAGACCTGTTCTGGTTTTATTTAAGGTTAGTGTTCCGATGCCTTCCGAAAGTACCTCGGCGTAGTCTATACTTTTTTTGATCATTTTTTGTTGATTAATCTTTGTTTGTGTGAGGTGGAATCCAAAACAATTCTTCCGTCTTTAATGTGAATAATTCTCTGAGCGTGTTCGGCGATGTCCGGCTCGTGGGTAATCATGACGATAGTGTGGCCTTCACGATTTAATTTTTGAAAGATGTCCATGATTTCCTCGGCTTGAGCTGAAGCTATATTTCCGGTAGGTTCATCTGCAAGAATCATGGCAGGATTCAAACATAGGGCGCGGGCTATTGCTACACGTTGTTGCTGACCACCGGAAATCTGGTTTGTAGTGTGGTTCATTCGATCTGCAAGGCCTACCATGGTTAAATATTTTTGGGCTATTTTTAATCTTTCTTCTTTGGGAATTCCCGCGTAAACCATGGGCAACATAACATTTTTTAAAGCCGTGGTTCGCGGAAGAAGATTAAAGGCTTGAAAAACAAAGCCAATTTTACGATTTCTAATGTCGGCCAGTTCATCATCAGATAGTTTCTCAACATTTTCTCCATCAAGAATATATTCTCCCTGTGTCGGTTTATCAAGGGCACCAAGTATGTGCATTAAGGTTGATTTTCCTGACCCGGATGGACCCATGATGGCCACAAATTCACCTTTATTAATTTGGATCGATACATCCGCTAGGGCAACAGTTTCGAGCGATTCCGTCTTGTAAATCTTAGACAGGTGCCTGGTTACAATTATTGGTTTTTCTGTCATTTTAGTTTCCGAATCTAACCGCAGCTCCACCACCAACACCTCCCCTTGCAGCTCCACCTAGAGCCCCAAATATTGAGGTGGCATTGGTGCTGGTTGTGGTTGCGCTTGTTGATCTAATACTGGTAACTACCATGTCCCCCTCGTTAGCGCCGGAAACTATTTCTGTTTGCGTATCATTTGAATCTCCAACTACAACAGGAACGTTTGTAAGGACACCATTAACTAATTCTCTTAAAGATGTTGACCCGTTGGTAGTTTGTACCGCTGTCGATGGTGCCAAGAGTACGTCGTTCTTTACTTGGGTAATGATTTTGGCTGTGGTTGCCATATTGGGATAGATGTTCCCTGTGGCCGTATCAAATTGAATTGTGGCAGGGTATGTGGTGACTCCCGAGCTAACGGCACCATTTGTGTTTACAACGAGAACTTTACCGGTGAAAGTTTTATCAGGATAAGCATCCATAGTAATTGTTACCTTCTGGCCGGGATTAACTTTACCTGCGTCAAGTTCCGAAAGAGAAACTATTGCTTGGGTATTTTCATCAGGTCGTTTGATAGAACCAAGTTGTTGAGAAGAAACAGAATTTGAAGAACCGGATGTTGATCCTGTAATTACAGTTCCACTGGCAATCATAAGGTTAGATACAATTCCGTTGGCCGGAGAAACGACGGATGGGGCAACTTGTTGGTATGCATACCAGGCGCTAGTTAGATTGGCTTTTGCTTGAGCAATCGAACTAAATTGGTTGGTGTAATTAGCCTCTGCCTGGAGCCAAGTAGCATTTTCTTCAATGTAGGTTGGGTCCGAGGTATCAAGTCCTCTGACAACAGCATCGTTCATGAATTTTTGATTGGCGGTAAATTCGGCTGCCTGAAGAGAGTTTAAATTGTCGGTTTGTGATTTAACACTATTTTGTGCAGAAATGTATTGAGACCAGGCGGAAGCTTGTCTCTGCAGACCATCCTGATCTAGAGTAATATCGGCAATTTTTTGTCCGGCTGTTACTGTGTCTCCGTTTTGAACATAAACTTTGTTTACGGTTCCCGTAGCTGTTGTGGAGATGGTTAGGTTGTTACCGGTAGTAATATTCCCCGAGGCAGTGACAGATGTAATTAAGGTTCCCTTTTCAACTTGGGCTGTTTGATAAGTGGGAGCCGCCGCCTTGCTAGCAGCAATTTTTGAATAAGCTAACCAGCCTCCACCAACAATGACCAGACCGATAATTATTTTGGCTGCAATGGGAAGACCAACAATTTTGTTTTTTAGATTGATTATTATAGTCGGCATAATATTTTTATTAGTTACGCTGGTAATTTAGTTTATGAAACTTAAATGTAGCTGAAATGTTTATACCGGTTAGTTTTTTGAAGGGAGCTTAACCAAGAAAATCGTACCATTTTTAGTAAAACTTTTCACAGAAATGGAGCCTTTGTGTTCATTTACAATTAGTTTTGCAATTGACAAACCAAGTCCGTAACCGGGGGTATTTGCATTTGAACGCGAGGCATCAGCCCGATAGAATCTATCAAATATATGGGGAAGATCTTTTTCCGCAATTCCGACACCCTGATCTTTAATTGAGAAGAAGACAAAATGTTTGGTCTTCCATGATTTGACTACAACAGTACTTTTTTCAGGACTGTATTTGATTGCATTATCCAAAAGGATAACCAATAAATTTACGATTTTGTTTTTATCTACTTTCAATGATGCATTTTTAATTAACGATCTGATTTTTATTTTCTTGATACTTGCTTGGGCTTTGAGTTGATCAATAGAGGTTTTAACCAGGAATGTTGTTGAGGCCACTTCCAGGTCAAGATTCTGAGCCGAATTGTTTTTACCTTTCGTTAGCTGTATAAGCGAGTCAGATAGTTTTTGTAGTCTATTAACATCATCTAGATTCTCAATAATAAGATTTTTGGCTTCGGTAAGTGTTAGGTTTTTGTCCATCATGGCGACTTCCATGGAGCTCTTAAGCGATGTTAAGGGTGTTCGTAACTCATGGGAGGAATCTGATATAAAACGATTTTGGTCTTCCAACATTATTTTAATTGGATAAAGTGTCTTACCCGCCAAGAGATAACCTAGGCCGCCGGCAATAACAATGATTATTCCGTTTAGTGTCAATAAATTAAACAATAAATGCATTTGCGTTTCCGCGATAAGATCCGGATCAACTGCGACGGGAACTTGATTAGCAAATATTCCGGGAGGAAATTGACTTTCCATCCTAACTCTTTGGGCTCTGGCAAATCTATCAACTTCGGACATTTGAATCCTAAAAATTACGGCACTTAGGCAAAAGCAAACCAGCATAATAATAAGGAGATACCAAGCCGTGAGTTTTAGTCTTGCTTTTTGAAACATTAACTTTCGATTTTATAACCGAACCCTCTAATTGTATTAATTAGCGATTTTTCATTTTTAAAAGGAATATCAATTTTTTGTCGTAGTTTTCTAATGTAAACCTCGACTGTATTTGGAAGAACATCATCATCGTAGTTCCAGACATGAGTGACTATTTTGTCCTTAGAAACTATGTTCCCCGATTGGCGCATAAGGTATTCAAGTAATGCATATTCTTTGCTTGAAAGTTGAATGGCCTTCTCTCCCCTCTTGACGTTATAACTTACTGTATCCAGCTCGAGATTGCCGACTTTAAGAACCGTTCCTTGTGTTCCATTTGGTCTTCTAATTAGCGCTCTGAGGCGGGCGAGGAGCTCTTCAAACGAAAATGGTTTGGTCAGATAATCGTCTGCACCCGAGTCGAGCCCTTCGATTTTGTTTTCGGTCTGGCTCCTGGCTGTTAAGATCAATATTGGAGTATGAATCTGTTTTTCTCTCAGTTTTTTACAAATTTCAAGCCCGTCCATTCCCGGCAACATTAAGTCTAGGATTATGCAGTCATATTCTTCTGTCGAAGCTAAATCAAAACCATCCCGACCATCAAAAGCAACATCAACGGCGTATTTTTCCAGCTCCAAACCTTTCTTGATGGAGGTCGCGATCCTATGTTCGTCTTCTACTATTAGTATTCTCATGCTCTTAGATTATACTTTCTTGCTTAATAATTGCTGAATATAGAGTAATTATGGGAGGGAGTGTTAAGATATTCAGGTTTTGAACATTAAATTCTTAATTGGAGGTTCCTTTGCCCCGTTATAAGAGAGTCCTATTGAAGCTTACAGGGGAACTTTTTTGTGAAAAAGGTAGAACCGGTATTGATTTCGTAGTAGTTAAGAGGATTGCAGAGTATTTGGCTCATTTACGCAAAGTGCACGATACCGATCTTGCCATAGTTATTGGTGGCGGTAATTTGTTTCGGGGAAGAAATATTCGCGGTGATAACTTTGATAGGGCTCAAGCAGATTTCATTGGAATGATGGGAACTATCATGAACGGATTGGCCTTGCAGGGAGAACTAAATATTCTCAATGTTGAATCCCGCGTAATGTCGTCACTTCGTCTGGATCAGGCCTGCGAACCATATATCAGGCTAAAGGCTATGCATCACTTGGATGTGGGCCGAGTCGTAATACTGGTAGGCGGTACCGGCCGACCATTTTTTACAACAGACACAACCGCGGCGTTGCTTGCAGCGGAATTGGATTGTGAAATACTTTTAAAGGGTAGTGGCGTCGATGGAGTTTATTCTGCCGATCCTAAAGTCGACAAAGACGCAAAAATGTTTTCTACCCTAACTTTTCAAGAAGCTCTGGTTCAGGGACTAATGGTTATGGATAGCACAGCGTTTGCCGTCTGTAAGGATCAGAAAATTCCAATTATTGTCTTCAACGTTGAGGACTTGAACAACATTGAACGAATTCTAAATGGCGAAAATATTGGAACGCTAGTAAGCTAAAATCTCTTCCCCGGGTAACTCCCGGGGTTTTATTTTTAGCGGGTAAATTGTCGTTCTTTACGGACGATTTTTTTTGGTCCTTTTTTGACCTTCTTTTCTTTGACGACTTCCACCTTAGGAGCGTTTTTTACCTTGACAGGTTCAGGTCTTTGTTTCTCTTCTTTGGTTTCTGTTTCAATTTTGGGAGTTTCGACAGGAACTTCAACTGAAGCGGATTGGCCCTTGCGAACAAAAACGTCTTTAATTTTTGTAGCTTTTTTGCCAAGAAGGTTTCTGAGGTAATAAAGTTTGGCACGTCTGACTTTGCCTTTTTTGATGATTTCAATTCCGGTAACTGTGGGAGTATTTATAGGGTAGATTTTTTCGACTCCGACGCCGCCAACAGCGATTTTGCGCACGATGAAGTTTTTACCTTGACCATCGCCACGGATAGCTATAACGATACCCTGGAAAGCCTGGGTACGAGTTTTATCACCTTCTTTAATGGTCTGTGACACCTTTATTGTGTCTCCGACACCGAACTCAATTTTATCCTGCCATTTGATTTGATTTGCCATTTTTTTGGTTTAATTATTGCGACTAGCTATTTTATCAGCCTTGAAGGGTTTTTTCCACTTCTTTCTCAAGTTCAGGAGTGTAGTCAACCTTATAGGGTAGAACAATTTTCTTCAAATTATTTCCGGACTCAATGGCAATAATGATTTCATGGTCGCCTTTGTGAGTCTTTAAAAGCTCACTGACCCTTTCCAGGCGATCCTTGGGAGTGCCATTTTTGACGAAAATCTCGTGAATCATGTCTTGCGGTGTCAGTTTTGTGTCTATGGGCGACACAGAATCAACAACAATTTGTAGTTTGTCGTCTCGGTTGTCGACTTTTCCCTTAAGCAGGACAGCATTATCTTCAACGTAATAGAGGGGGTTTTCGGCATAAAGTTTTGGGAAAACTACGCAGTCAATGCTTTTTGTGTCGTCTTCAAGGGTGATAAAAGCCATTTTTGAGTTATTTTTTTTAGTATTCACCAATCGTACCCTCGAAATAACTCCGGCAAGGGTGACAGTTTGGTTTAGATGAAGCGTTGGATCAAGCTGATTAATTTTGTGGCTAATTTGATTGGCGACAATTCGAACGATTTTTTTAACAGGATGATCAGTTAAATAAAATCCAAGCAATTGTTTCTCGAGCTTTAACTTTTCATCAAGCGGCATTTCGGGAATATCAGGCAGATTGTCGGTTGTATCCTCAGTGTGGGCAACATTAGCAAATAAACTAACCTGGCTGGCATCTTTGCCTTTTTGCAGCTTGACTGTATTGTCGCGAATAATCGGTAGTGCAGCTAAAAGTTGTGCCCGGTTTCCCCAACGATCCAAAGCTCCCGCTTTGATAAGAGATTCGACAACTTTTTTATTCACCTTTGATAGATCGACACGACGTAGGAAGTCTGTAAAAGATTTAAAATCGCCTTTGTCTCTCGCCGACAAAATCGCGGTGATTGCCGATTCGCCGACATTTTTGATTGCTGAAAGACCAAAACGAATAGCTCTTCCTGTATCCCTGGCTCTTCCTTCAGGCAACCATTGATCTTCAGGCAGGTCGATAACCGTAAAGTCTGTTCTGGACTCGTTTATGTCCGGCGAAAGAACTCTTATTCCAAGATTTTCACATTCTCCTATCGCAGTAACTACCTTGTCCGTGTCGGCTGCCTCAACGGACATTAGCGCGGTCATATATTCAACCGGATAATGAGCTTTCACGTAAGCAGTCCAGTAAGAAACAACTCCGTAAGAAGCAGCGTGAGCCTTGTTGAATCCATAAGCTGCAAATGTTTCTATTTGTTTGAACAATTCCTCAGCTTTGTCACGGGGGATATGACTAAATTCAACACAACCATCAACAAATTTTGAGTGTTGCTTCTCCATCTCCTCAGGAATCTTTTTACCAATGGCTTTTCTAAATTTGTCGGCTTCTTCCCAGTTGTATCCGGCGAGCTGAATTGCCATGAATAAAACGTCATCCTGATAAGTGATGATTCCATATGACATGTCAAGAATATTTTCCAAACCGGGAACAAAGTATTTAATTAACTTTGGATCCCTTTTTCTAGCGATATACTCCGGAATAGATCCCATGGGGCCGGGACGATACAATGCTACCATGGCCATAAGATCTTCAATTCTTTCCGGGTGAAGATCCATTAGGTATTTTGTCATTCCCCCGCCGGCCATCTGAAAAACACCAAATGTCTCACCTCTAGCTAACATTTCATAAGTTTCTTTATCATCTAGGGGTAACTTTTTAATCAGAATTTTGACATTATGAATGGCTTCAACAATTTTTACGGCATTAGCGAGAATCGTAAGATTGGAAATGCCTAAGATATCAAGCTTTATTAAACCTACATCTTCACAAGCATGCATTTCGTATTGAGTGATGATGCGTTCACCTCCACCGGTTTCTTTTTGCAAAGGAGTAAATTTTACTAAATCATCCGGGCCGACGATAACGGCAGCGGCATGAACAGAAATATGGCGAGCATTGCTTTCCACCTTCTGAGCCATTTCCAAAAGCTTGCTAACTTCGGGGTCGCTGTCTTTCATTTTTTTCAATTCCGGAGTAGTCTCTAGGGCTTTTTTTAGCGTCATGGGGAAACCTTGACTACCTTCAGGGATTGTCTTGCTTATCAAATCTACTTTTGAGTATGGCATTCCCATGACTCGACCGATATCGCGAACTGCAGCCCTAGCTTTCATTGTCCCAAAGGTACAGATCTGACCGACTTTTTCTTTTCCGTAAGTATTAGCGAGATACCTGATGAGATCGTCACGATGGATATCAGCAACATCAAGGTCAATGTCGGGAGGAGATGGACGGAAAGGATTCAGAAAACGCTCAAATGGAAGTCTAAATCGAAGCGGATCGACTGTCGTAATTCCACAACAATAAGAAACTAGAGAGCCGGCCGCAGAACCTCTAGTATTTGTGTAGATACCGACTTCATCGGCATAATTAACAATGCCGGACTCAAGTAAAAAGTAAGGTGAGTATCCTTTCTTCTCAATTATTTCCAGCTCGTATTCCAAACGTTTGGAAATATCTTCGGTAATTTCGGGGAACCTTTCTTTGGCACCACCATAAGCCATGTCTCTTAGGGTTTCTCCGGCAGTTTTTCCTGCAGGGATTTTAATTTTGGGAAAATACCATTGACCAATTACGATTTCAACCTTACAACGATCAGCTAATTTTTGAGTGTTTTCGATAGCCTCAGGAAGATCTTCAAATTCGACAGCCATTTCCTCAGGTGATTTTAAGTAAAAATCCGGAGTATCGATATATCGAATTCGATTTGTGTCGGAAAGCATTTTACCCGACTGGACGCAGACAAGAGCATCTTGGGCAGCCGCATCGTCTTGGTTAATATAGTGTGAGTCGTTGGTGGCGATTAGGGGAATTCCCAGCTCTCGACTCAACTTAATAAGTCCTTTTTCTCCCTTGATCTGGTTATCATACATTTCCAGAAGTTTTGGTTTTATTTCCGGCGGAACCGAAGGCAGCTGTGCGTATCGGTCGTAATGGTGCCGTTGAAGTTCTACAAAAACGTTGTCGGGACCAAAAATTCGTTCATATTCCTGAAGCTCTGTTTTGGCGGCTTCGTAATTGTCTTCGATTAAAAGTTTCTGGACTCTTCCCGCCGGACATGCTGTTGCACAAATTATTCCTTTCGAATATTTCTCAAGAGTTTCTTTGTCGATTCTTGGCTTGTAATAGAAACCCTCCATGAAACCGGTAGTTACAATTTTCATTAGGTTTTGGTAACCCTCAAAGTTTTCGGATAAAAGAATCAAGTGATTGGCATCTTGTTTTTCTTTATCGAAACGTGATTTTTTAGCCAGATATACTTCGCAACCTATGATGGGTACAATACCCTCTTTTGTAGCTTTTTTATAAAATTCTATCGCACCATACATTGTGCCGTGATCTGTAATTGCCAAATGTGTTTGACCAAATTCTTTTGTTTTGGCAACAAGCTTACCGATCTTGGAAAGACCGTCCAAAAGTGAAAATTCCGTATGGACATGAAGGTGGGTAAACTTTGGCATTGATTTATGTTACTACTTACATATCTTCAATTGTTTGAGTCGAATTATCAAGTAGTGTAAACTTTTGTTATGGTAATTGATTATTCTATCCAAATGACGATAGCTTTCCGTTTACTAATAGCTTTTTTTGCAGGAATACTTATTGGTTACGATAGAGAAAGAAGCGGAAAGGTGGCCGGCCTTAGAACCCAAATGCTGGTCTGTGTTGGCTCGGCGCTGTTTGCAGGACTTTCTATTTATGTCGCCAACAGTTTGGGTGTTTTGGGGCAAGACCCTACAAGAATCATGGCGCAGATTGTATCCGGAGTCGGTTTCTTGGGTGCCGGAGTTATTCTTAAAAACGGAAATAGACTTTCAGGAGTGACTACCGCTGCTACTATTTGGACTACTGCGGCAATAGGCGTGGCGATTGGTTCAGGTTTTTACATTCCTGCGGCAACAACAGTTTTCTTGGTTTTGATGCTTAATCCTATGGCGGCTTTGCAATATAAATTTGGGACAAAGGGCAATACTTACATGATGACTCTCGACAAAAAAGATATGAAAAGGGTAGTTGAACTTTTCGGCCAACTGCACGCGAGAGTACTTCAAAAATCAGTTCACCTGTCGGATGCGCACATACATCTGCTATCAACTGAGGAAAAAAACGACAAATTATCTCAGGAGTTGGACGACATGGGTGTAAAGTTTTCTCTAGAACCCACTGAGGAGTAAATCTTTCGGGATGATTGATTTCGAAAAATAGGCGACGTACCTCAAGAAGCTGTCCGGATATGAACTCTTGAGTATTTCAGAGACAATTAAAAAAATTGTTTCTGAGCTTAATTCTCTTATTTTAAGGTTTATTATTTCCTTTTCAGCCTTTTCCATTAGTTTTTCTGAAATATCGCCGGCAGTTCCCCTATCGATTTTCTTTGTTGCGGAAACAACGTGATAAATACTTGAATATAATTTGGCACGATTGTATTTAACTCTTTTGCCTGATCTTTTTATCACTGTTATGAAAGATAGATCAATTTTCTCGTGGGTAGTTAACAAGCCACCACAATGAAGACATTTTCTTCTCCGCCAAATTTCCATTTCATTATTCGTAGGTCTGGAATTGGTGACGATCAATTGATCGCTATCACAAAATGGACATTTCATATTTAAGATTATACAAATAAATGTCAAGATATTGATGTTTTTATTAATTTTTTATAATTTTATACATGGATGATGTCGTACCAATTCTGTCGAGGGGTTTTTAAGATTTATTAGTTATCAATTAATATACAAATGGCCTGTATAGAAAAGATTTACAGTGTTAGCGCCTTACTCGGTAGTAATGTATGTAATGGAAATTGTGCTTTCTGTGCGGCGAAGGAGTTAAAAAAGGTAGCGCCTACAGACAATCTAATGCCGAGTACTTTCAAAAGCGCCCTCAGATTGTCCGCAAGATATGGTGGATGGTCACTATCACTAACAAGTAGTGGTGAACCAACTTGTTCGCCCATAGCGGTTGCAAACGCCTTGAAGGATTACCAAGACGTTGCAAAAGAAGGAGCATATTTCACCAATGTAAATCTATTTACGAATGGAATATTATTGGGAAACGAGAAGTTCTGCGATAAATATTTACCAGTTTGGAAGAATCTGGGGCTAACAGCTATAGCCGTATCTATACATGAAATTTCGGAGAAGGATCAGGCTTCCGTATATGGAATTCCCAAATATCCAAAATATGAGGAAATATTTAAGAATATCCGGAAACATGGTTTGCAATGTAGAGCCACTGTACTCCTGAGAAAAGGAGGAATTGACACTCCGGAATCGTATTTGAATATTATTGAAAAATTGAAGAGTTGTGGTTGTGAAAATATTTCTTCATGGCCAATCGGAAATCCTGACAATAGTAGAAACGAGAGTACGCCTTCTCGTTGGAATCTATTTAGAATCAGACTTTGGTTAAAAAATAATGCAATTCTCTGTCATGGTCATGTTTGGGGTGGTGGTGTTTATGATTACAATGGTACTTTGGTGAGGATAACAGACTATGTGACGAAGCATGACCCCAAGAAAGATTTTGTCCGCCAGCTGGTTGTTTTCCAAGACGGAACTGTCGCTTATAGCTGGATTAAGGAAGGGGCGATATGTTTTAAATCTTAACTGTTCAGCAGTTCTATGACTATTTTATTGAGTGTCTTGGGATCGGCTTGGCCTTTAGTTTCTTTCATCGCCTGACCCACAAAGAATCCGGCAACACCGGTTTTACCTTTTTTAAATTCGGCGACGACATTGGGGTTTGACGAGATGATTTTTTCGACAACCGATTTTAATTCTTCTATATTTGTATTTCCAACTTTTGTAGCCTTTTGATACTCCCCTTTTATATCCCCCTTTGTGTCTATTTTTTTGTTGGCTAATAAACTGGCGAGCTTATTTGGCTCGATGTCGCTATCGTCTTTATAATTATTTAAGATAGATAAGGCTTCTTCGTTTCCAACTATGATTTTGGCGTATTTCACATCGATACCTCTACCAATTAAATCCGAGATTAACTGATCGGGTAGTAGGGGTAGTTCCCCTCTAAGCTTTTCGATAAGTTCATTTTCGATGATAAATGGTGGAATATCCGGCTCAGGGAAATAGCGGTAATCTTTGGCTTCCTCTTTGGTTCTTTGGAGAAAGGTTATTTTTTTAATAGAATCGTAACCGCGGGTTGTTTTATTTGTAGCTGATTTTTCAATGCCACTCTTTTCGAATTCTTCGGTTTGGCGAGCAATTTCAAAGTCGATTGCCTGCTGGGCAAAATTAAAAGAGTTTATATTTTTTACTTCTGCTAAAGGTGTATAAACGGAAATCGTGGGTGTATCAGATATTTTTGTGCTATCTGAAACATTAATATTTATAGAATTTTCTATCTTTACATTAATGGTCGGCTCAAGACGCATCTGGCCCTTTTCCATATCGGCACTGGAAACACCAATGGCTTTGACGATCTCGTGAATTTTCTTTAAGTACTCCTTGGCTTCGATTGAGGATGACATATCAGGACGCGAAACAATTTCCACAAGTGGAACACCGGACCGGTTGTAATCAACTAGAGAAACTTTCTTTCCATCCAGAACAACATGCTGAAGTTTGCCTGTATCTTCTTCCATGTGTACGCGTTCGATGCCAATTCTTTTGCCTGAATCGAGAATGACAAATCCGTCCGAACAAAAGGGTTGGTCGTACTGACTGATCTGATAGCCTTTGGCCAAATCAGGGTAGAAGTATTGTTTACGATCAAATTTGCTTAATATGTTGACCCGGCAATTTAATGCCAATCCAATTTTAAGGCAAGACTCAATGGCTTTTTCATTTGGAACAGGTAATGCACCAGGCAGACCTAAGCAAACAGGACAGGTTTGAGTATTTGGTTCTTTGCCAAAATGGTTTGCCGGGCAGCCGCAAAACATTTTTGATTTTGTTTCAAGTTCGACATGGACTTCCAAACCAATTAGGGGTGTAATTTTCATATTGTTTCGTTTAAGTCAGGAAATTTTAGAAAATCGGTATTTCTTTGGAAACAGTCGGCAATCATCAAAGATTTTGACTCGTGAAGCTGATCGCTAGTTATCTGTAACCCAATCGGAAGACCATCAACAAATCCACAAGGAACACTGGTACTACAAAGACCCGCGATAGAACTCTGCTCGACAAGGACATCTTCCATTTCGCCAAACATTGGTTGATTTTTTGAAGCACCAAGTGGAAGAGCGGGTCCGGGTGAGACGGCGCCGATAATCGCGTCGTAACTCTTAAACATTTCGTTGAATTCATCAACTATTTTTGTTCTAACTGCCAAAGCTTTTTTATAAAATGCATCATAGTATCCGGCAGAAAGTGTGTATGTGCCGAGCATAATGCGGCGTTTAGTTTCCTCACAAAGAGAATCACGATCGTGACCGAAACGAATACCATCAAAACGAGCTAAATTTGAACTGACTTCCGAACGCTGAATTACTGTATAAACACCAATGGCATATTTTGGATCCATTAATGAGACCTCATCAACTGTCGCACCCAAGAGTCGCAGTTTATCGGCGGCATCTAATATTAAATTCTTTACATCATCGCGCATATTGGGTAATAAATATTCTTTTACAAGTCCGATTCGGACACCACGAAGATCAGATGTACTGATGGCCTTTATATACTTTTCGACCGGGGATGGAGAAGAGGTTGCATCATAAGGATCTTTCCCGGAAATAACTTCGGTGATGATGGCTGAGTCTTCCACAAATCTCGTTATTGGACCGGGCTGATCGGTACTGCTGGCCATAGCGATAATCCCATATCGGCTGGCACGTCCATAAGAAGGTTTGAAGCCTGTCACACCACACCAGGCGGCGGGCTGACGAACCGATCCGGCTGTTTCACTACCCAAGGCGACTGTACACAGTCCGGCAGAAACGGCCGCAGCCGATCCGCCTGAAGAGCCGCCGGGAAGTCTACCAAGGTTCCAAGGGTTAAGGGTCGGACCAAAATCTGATGTTTCGGTACTCGAGCCATGAGCGAAAGAATCCATGTTTGTTTTTCCTAGGATAACAGCTCCGGCCGAGAGAATTCTTTCAATTGTAGTGGCGTTATATTGAGGTCGATAACCTTTCAAGATATTTGAACTGGCAGTAGTGACCATTCCAATTGTCAAAAAGTTATCCTTAACAGCAAAGGGAATTCCTTGCAAGGGAAGGGTGACACCATTTTTGGCTATTTCTTTATCAATATTGCTTGCCTCGACCAAAGCGTTTTCATTTAATGCAAGATATACGTTAAGTTTTTTGTTGTATTTTTCTATCCGGCTCTGAAAATGTTTAACCAAATCTACGCAGGTAAAATCTTTGTTGGCATAACCATCTAAAACCTCTTTGATGGAGAGTTCATGGAGTTCTTTCATAGGAGTTCTTCGGCGTCTGAATCAATAAGGCGATCAACTACAAAAAAACCATTATGAGTTTTCTTAGCTTCTCTTAAAGCAATTTCCTGAGGCAAGACTCTTGATAAATCGACTTCATCTTCTCGGGTGACGTTACTGAGACCATTGACCTGGTAAGTTCCGACAATTTGAGTAGTGTCGATTTCGTTTAACTCATTGATAACGTCGACTGTTTGTGTGAACTGATCGGCAAAAAGATTAACCTCGTCATTTTGAAGTTTAAGGTTGGCCAATTTGGCAATTTTTTTTACTTCTTCCGGTGTAACGATAATTTTATGCATCGAATTATTGTACCAATTTATAGATTAGTTGTCTTTAGAGCAATTTTTTTGTTTTTAACTTCGTAAAAAATATCGCAAACATTATTGAGAAGGTCGTGATCATGAGAAATAAGAAGGATCGTTCCCGGATAATCAACCAGAAATTCCTCAAGTGCAGCCACCGATTTGAGATCCAAGTGATTCGTGGGCTCATCTAGAATCAAAATGTCCGGGTTCGTATACAAGAAAAGTGCCAACTGCAAACGGGCTTTTTGACCTCCGGAAAGTGTCCAAACTTTTGACTTCATGGTTTGTTTTGTAAAATAAAATTTTCGGAGAACTGCCGCGGCTTCGTAATCAGCAATGGGAAAACGGCTACAGAAACAATCGATCGGTGTTGACTCTTTGGGTAGTGTTTCTAGATGTTCCTGAGAATAATAGCCAACCTTTAGGTTATCCCCGGTTTTGGCGACGCCCTCAAGCGGCTCAAGCATACCAAGGATCAGCTTGATCACTGTTGTTTTGCCGGTACCATTGGGGGAAACTAAAGCTACTTTTTCGCCAACCTCAACGTACATTTGAGCTTTTTCAAATATTTGATTATCGCCATATGCAAATGTAACGTCTCTTACCATGATCGCCAGTTTATTTTTTATCTGTTTTCCGGAGAGAGAAGTTTTTAGATCTATATGAACATCTCTATTTTTGGGATCCTTTACCATTTCGGCTTCAAAACGAGCAAGACGTTTTTCTAAAGCGTGATAGTATTTGGCTACTTTGGGGCCGCTGGCCGCCTTGGCTCTAAATCTCTCGACTAGTTCTTTTAGCCTTTTGTGCTCTTTGTCTTGGACATGAAACAAATGCTCAAGAGCATCCTGTTCTTTGTCATATTCGGTAGAAAATTTTGCAAACCCAAAAGGATACGTGCGGATTTCTCTATCTTCAACAAGCCAAGTGTGAGTTGTGACCTTTTTGAGAACATGACGATCATGGCTAATTAGAATTACAAGACCATCAAAAGACATGATCGCATTGGCCATCCATTCTTTGTTTTCAATATCCAGATGGTTGTCCGGTTCGTCCAGAAGCAGAACATCGTAAAGATTGGAATAGATTAAATCTGCCAGTAAAGCTATTTTTTTCTGACCGCCTGAGAGAGTGGGAAGGTTTTCAATTTCTTGGGGAAGATAACCAATCCTTGGGTTCCCTGACCATTCTATTTTTCCACTATCTTGCTCTTCTATCCCAGCTAAGATTTTTAAGAGGGTTGATTTTCCGCAACCATTGTCCCCAATAAGCGCGACAACGCCATTCCCGGTGTGATTTAAAGTTATGTCATCCAACAAGGGCTGGTTGTAGTGCTTTTCCAGCTTAGTGATTTTGAGATTCATGTCCCCTATTATCCCTTATTTTGAGGCTCCAAGACAAAACCTTTCGATTGACCATAGGAAATGAAGCCGTCGATATCAATTTCGGTTTTTCCGATCTTGCAATCTTGGAAGAGAGTTCCGGCTAAGTTTGAGCCTAAAAGGCTAGTTTCGGTTAGTTTACAGTGATCAAAAACAGTCTTAAATAGATTTGAGCCAACAATTTTTCCTTTTGATAAATCGCAGCTAATAAAATAATTGGCCGAAAGATCGGACGACTCAAAAGTAGAATCAGACAGCTTTTGTTTTTCAAAAGTACAACCTTCGAGTATTGATTTTTGGAAATTACACTTGATCAAACTGGTGTCTTTGAAGTTTACCCAACTTAGCTTGCATTCCGTAAAGGAACAATTTTCGAATGACGTTGAGTTTATTAGTGCATTGGAAAAATCGCAGAATTCGAATGAGCAATTTTCAAATGTGGAAAAACGAAAGTTTTGGGCAGAAAATTTACAATTTTGAAACTTTTCGCCCATAAAACTCTGGCCCTTGAGAAGTTCTGTAGTGAATTCTTTATCCTTGATCATGATCTGAGTGCTTTAATTCTTTCGGCAATGGGTGGGTGCGTGTTGAAAAGATTCGCAAACCAGCTGACACTCCCGTTGTGATTTTTCAAAGGATTAACGATGAATAAGTGTGCAGTCGCCTTATTTGCTGATTTTAATGGCTCTTCATCACTTTCAAGCTTTTCTAGAGCACTGGCTAAACCTTCCGGATATTTTGTGATAGCCGCACCGGAAGCGTCGGCTAGAAATTCACGGCGACGGGAAATTGCCAACTGAATTAGTTGGCCAATGATGGGTGATAAAAGAGCTAAAACAATTCCGGCGATAAAAAAGATGGCTCCAAGATCACCGCTATCCCTGCTTGAACTTCTACGAATCCTTGTTCGTAATAGAATATCGGCGAGTAGAGTTACAAGACCAACCAGAATCGCAACAATACTCATTAATCGAGTATCGTAATTTCTAATGTGACTCATTTCATGGGCAACAACTCCCTCCAGCTCGGTTCTATCCATTTTTTCCAATAGTCCGGTTGTGGCACAGACCACTGCATGTTCCGGATCTCTTCCTGTTGCAAAAGCGTTTGGAGACGGATCGTTAATTACATAAAGCTTTGGCATAGGGATACCTGCCGGCCGACATAAATTTTCGGCTACTGTATAAAAATCAAAAAAATCCTTTTTGTTGGCGGGTACAGCTCCGGAAATTCCCAAGACCATTTGATCGGAATAATAATAGCTAGCAAAACTAAACATTCCGGAAACAATCAGCGCAATTCCGACCGCTGAATAATCAAAACCTAAGGCATAACAGATGAAATATGTCGCCGCTGTGATAAAGGCAATAAACCCAGCAATAATTATGCCGCTCCTAATCTTATTGGAATCGACCAACTCGTAATATGTCGTCAATGGGGAAACTAAATATTAATTTTGGGGTCTTTCATTTCTTCCTGACTCACTTCAAGGTGTTCTCCTTCGAGTGGTGTTGCTATTCCCTGCTGTTCTTTAAACCCAAACATGTTTGCAATAATATTTGATGGAACCGTGACAACTCTGACGTTGTATTCTGCCGAAAGATCTATTACAACTCTTCTGGCATACATAAGCTTGTCTGAGGTATCTCGAAGTTCGTCCATGAGGCGAGTCACAACTTCTGCGCCTTTTAACTCTGGATTGCTTTCAACTAAAACTTGTAGCTTGGGGACCAAGTTACTGATAGCGTTTGAAGCAGCTTCAATTTTTGACATATCTTTTCCTCCTGCAGCTTTATCAACAGCCTTTCGTGCAGAAACGATTTCTTCATAGATGCCTTTTTCGTGTTTCAAATAACCTTTAGTTGACGCTTCGAGGTTGGGTATGAGACTGGATTGGCGTTTGAGCTGATTTCCTATATCCTGAATTGCCGCGATAATGCGGGTTCTGGTTGTCTGGAACCAGTTGTATTGAGAAACAACATAAAAAGCGACGAGAACAATTATTCCTAAGATTATGTATCCGATCATGTGTATTTTAATTTGTAACTATCACAATTCTAACACTGAGCGCAAGTTTTCGAAGGAAAACGTATTTACGATATCCTTTTTTTCTGCATAACCTCGACGAGCTTGCCATACTCCATATTTCATGTTTTCCATCTGACTATCTTCGTGACTATCAGTGTTTATTACAAACCTAACTCCCTTCTGAACAGCTTGTTTTATGAGATCACTTGGTAGATCTAATCTGGTGGGATAGGCATTGATTTCGATGATTTTTTTGTTTTTTGCACAAAAGTCGAATATTTCAGCCCAGTTTGCAGAAATAGGTTCTCGGGAGTTGATTGTTCTACCGGTTGGATGACCTAGAATTTTGGCCTTTTTATGGCTTAGAGCTTGAATAATTCGTTTGGTATTTTCTTCTTGAGTCAGGCCAAAGCTTGAGTGAATTGAGACAATGGCATAATCAAGTAACGAAAGAGACTTTTCGGACAATGCTATCGTTCCATCCGTTCTAATATCAACCTCCATACCGATGAGTAATTTAATTACTCTATGTTTCACACGCTTTTCATAGGCATGAAATTGAGCTTCTAAATATTTTTTTCTATCCAAAATAATTTTATTTTTTTGGTTTTCTGTTAAACCAAGGAACTTTGGATTGTGGTCAGTGAACCCAACATACTGATATTTTTTTTGTTCTGCAACGGCAAAAATTTCAGAAAGAGAACTAACACCAAGGTCATGGGAGCTTTCAAAATCATAATCACTATGGATATGAAGATCTCCCTTTATATCCGTCAATTCTATTAAGCGAGGAAGTTTGTGTGACTGAGCCAACTCAATTTCTCCACCATTTTCTCTTATTTCCGGTGGGATGTAGTCCATGCCCAAGAATTGATAGAATTTTGTTTCTGAAGTGAAATGATTTAATTTTTCTTTTTTGGTTATTCCGTATTCAGAAAGAGAAAGTCCTTTTTCTTTAGTGATTGTTCTTAAGTGAATGTTATGGAGCTTGCTGCCGGTGTAGTGCTGCAACATACTCCCCCAGGAATTAGGTAAAGAAATTTTTAAGTCAGCCTCCAAACCATTTATTAACTTTATATGGCTAACCATGCCTCCTTTTGTAATAACTGAGCTAATTTTGGAATATGTAAGTGCGTAATCCATGGCTTTCTTGGGTGTGCTAGAACAAATACCAAAATCAATATCCCCTACTGTTTCTAACTTCCTTCGGAGGCTCCCTAACGGCTCTGCGGCTAGAATATATTTTGATTTGATTAAATAATCAATAAATTCGCTGGCAATGGGTAGTGCTTCGTACAAAGGTAGCCTGGTTTTTCCAAATGATTGGATATTTAGAGCCTTCTGAATTTTTTGAACTGTTTTCTCTTTGAAACTTTTAATTTTGTTTAGTTCACCTTTGATCAATATCTCTTTTAGATCCGATATGGCAGTTTTTTCTTCGTTTAGATGAAATTTTTTTGCAATTTTATAAGCAGTAATGGGACCGATTCCCCTAATTGTCATGAGGGGAAACATACCTGAAGGAACTTTTTTGAAGAGTGAATTGAAGTGCTTAACTTTGCCGGTAGAAAAATATTCATTTAAATAGGCTGCGAGGTTTTCTCCAATCCCCGGCACAGAGTCCAGCCCTCCCCTCTTCCAAACTTCAACGAGTGGTTCCGATAGATTATCTATGGCAACCGATGCGTTTATGTAGGCTTTATACCTGAAAGTGTCACCCTCTTTAACGCGGAAAACCGCCGCAACTCTTTTAAGAAGTTGGGCGGTTTCCGTGTTAATGGTCATTTTATTTGACCTTAAAAGGCAATTTTAGCGGCCTCCAAAACTACGTGCAGGACGATCCTCTTTTGGACGAGCTTCGTTGACGATGATGTTGCGACCATCTAGGTCAGTTCCGTTCATCTTTTCGATGGCGGTTTTTGCAGCTTCTGCGTCTTCGAATTCGACAAAGCCGAATCCTTTACTCCTGCCGGAGAATTTATCTGAAATAACTGTGCACTCGCCTAATGCTCCAAAGGGAGAAAAAATCTCCTGGAGTTTTTGCTGGGTAGCACTATAGGGAAGATTCCCTACGTATAATCTGACAGCCATTTCTGGCTCCTTTCTGATTCTTTCAAAGCCATCATCACTTTGAAATCATTCTTTAACAACGTTAAGATGATTTAACTAGCCTATTATATCGTATTCTGTTAAAATATGTGCTGGTGCCTAGTTAGCCTTGTAGACACAGTTTTGGGGCTGTAGCTCAGTTGGTTAGAGCGTCCGCCTGTCACGTGGAAGGTCGAGGGTTCGAGCCCCTTCAGCCCCGCATACAAAAGTTCTCCCTTTGGGAGAATTTTTGTATATGCGGCTAGGGCTCGAAGGGCGCAGGCACGACTGGTGCCGAGCCAGGCCCAGAACAAAACTCAGCAGAGTTTTAGTGATGGGCGAGTTCCCGAGTATTACCGAATCCCGATCCCAATTCCCCTTTTTCCCGTACGCTATTTAGCCAATAAAAAAACTCCCGCATTAAGCAGGAGTTTTGACTTCATTAATCGGAAATTGGAGCAGGCCATTCAAGAAGGCCCTTTTGCCTTAATTCTTTTAGAAGGGTGGAATAGTTTTTTAGTGCCCGTTGCTGCTCTGGAGTTTCACAAGTGGCAGTCAATGTTTCTAAAAGCCAAATGTGGAACGGAATCTTGGGGTATTCAGCCTCACGGGCAGACTCCCACCATACACATTTGGCTGTATTACGCCCTGATTCGTAAGGCTTTATCACGTATTCTTCGCAGGCCCAGAGGTTGAGTATCTTGATGCCGAAATTCTCGTATACTTTGTCAAATAACTCAACGCCAAGCATAACGAGTTTCAATAGATCCCACGGGTCGGCAAAAGCATCAATTTGGGAGTCAAGACCCAATTCCAGTGAATATACTGTAATTGTCGGATCTTTGATTACCCTGGATAGAATCAAGAGTTTTGTCATTGCTGCCTGTTCAAATGCGTCCCAACGCTGCTTTTCTTTTTCGTAATCCTCATTTGTATATACCACGAATGCCTCCAGTGAACTAATTTTAGGATAATTTCAAATAGCTTCTGCATTATATATTATATAGGTCAGATACTCAAGCTATAGGGTTTTTATTTGTGCTCAATTTAAGACTAACTACAATCACCCAAAGCATTTTTTTGCCGGTAAAAACCCGTCTCAAAAGAGACGGGTTTGTTTGAAGAATATCCTATTTTTTGAAGCGATCCCAGAGTTCTGAAGCTCGCTTTTCTGTGTGCTCACTTAACGGCCAGCCTACAAGGTCTTCGACCTGCTTGACTGTTGTGAAGAAAAGAGATTGGGCTTGTTGGGCAAGAACAGTGGCAGCGCCGGGATTCCCCATCGAATATTTAGCAAGTGCTTGTTTAACTTCAAGGGGAAGTTCCTTTGCAAGCTGATTGATAACATTTCCAGCAATTCCATAGTCAGGCCCAAGTTTGGGGGACCCTGCCTTTGGAGCAATGGTAGCAATGTACCAGGAGATGTTAACTGCATAGCCAGCAGCGTACTTGTCGTACAACTCCTGCATGTCTTGCAATGACTCAACGACGAACATTTTCTCGCCCAAGTCTTGGTCGAATCCACAAACCACTTTGGCGTTCGTTTCCCAGATATGAGGCATTGAGGATGGTCTCCCGTAAATAGCGGGAATGATAGATTTCAAATTTGTAAGTTCTGAACCCATGACTTCCGTTTTCATTCCTAGTTTGTACATTAAGTCCTCCTTTGGACAATAATTGCATTCGGATGGGTGTTAATTTAAGGTTCGTTCGTGAGGTATTCTAACACAAAATAGGCATGATGTCAAGTTATAGGGTATATTTTGTCCCCAAATTGACAAACATAAGTCTTCAGACATCGAGACTAAAATGGTTCGAGCACCATTCACCAGGCCCCACTGGCATTTTTGGGCACTAAAAACCCGCCTCATGTTGAAGCGGGTGTTATTCGGCCCATAAAGGCTTAAGAAAGGAGTGTCGCCAGCAGCATTGCGGCCGAATGCGCGCTAAACAAGTGCGCAAAGAAGGCTGCTACTGCTATGAAAATGGCAGCGATTGCTGACCAAAAGAAGACGATGACAGCTCCAATGACACAGAGCACAATGGCAAGTAAAACCAGGATAAGCGCGTACTCGACCAAACCTTGACCTTTTTGCATTCATACCTCCGGGGATTAAGAATGTATTGATTAAGTGTACTTAAGCATAATACCATTGAAGCCTCGTTGTGTCAAGTTATAGGGTATGATTTGTGCCTGTATCCACATTTTTATCGGTTTGGTAATCAATAGCTATAATAATTATATGGAGGAGGACATAATTTCCACACCGGACTCGGATATATACAAAACCTGGGGCAAGAGTAAGTACAGGGTCGATATACCTGCAATTGGCAGGGAATACCACGATTGGAAGGACAACACCCCTCTAGATGTACAAAAAATAATTTTGGATTACATGACGGCTCGGAATATGGAGTTTTTCTTTGGGTATTTTAAGAAAAGCAAAGATGAAATTGATGATAGGTATTACCCGACCGAAGAAGCAGATAGACAAAGAAAAGCCGCGATTGAGCAAGCTCAAACTTCTGCACATGATTTGTTTGATTTTTTTAGAGAAAATCACCCGGAATTACTTACCGACCTCGTAGCGATTGGCATGGATGGAAGCTCGCTTTACAGACCGCGCAAAGGCGGTGATATAGATATCTGGTTAATGGTAAAAGAAAATAGTGAGCAGCTTGATGATGCGTTTACCGAATTCATAGTTGCTAACAAAGAAAAAGATCGTGAAACCAATATAAGCCCGCGAATTGTTCTTAAAAATCCAGACATTAAATATCTGGAGCAAGGACAAGTACCGGTATTATCGTTGCCTCATAAGATGTTGTTGGAAATTAATATTTCCGAAAAGGAATATGTCGATTTAAAAAGGCAGACTGATGAGTTTGTTAGAGATCATATGGAAATGATTTACGGCATTTCAAGAAAAACGGCAACCTATTGGCTATAAGTTAAGCTCACTGGATATTGTTTGATATAATGACGACGTACTTTAATCCCAATTCTTTAAGGAGGATTTTATATGTGTTGTGGTTGTAGTTGCGGAATGCCTATGGGAATTCCTATCGAAGATGAAACACACAAACTTTATTCCGACGAATTGAAACAGGCCTGGGCCAAGTTCGACGCCTGGTTTAAACAAGCGCAAGAATCTACCGAAGACTACGAATTGATCGACCGAAAATCAATGCCTGCAGATGTAAAAGAGGCAATGGAACTCATTCTTAAGACCCCGATTCCAGGCTGGGATGGATATACGGGAGCCGATTCGTGCTACATGATCGGTGTTCAGATGCAAATGACCGATCCGGAAGAATAAATATTTTGACCGCCAGAGATGGCGGTCTTTTTTAATATATATTTACCCTATTGACAACAGGGAAAGAGTATATAAGATGTACTTATGAGCAAAGGACAGACTGCTAATAAACGGATAAAAAATATCCTAAAATTTTTCAAACTAAACGAGAACACAATAAGCACAGTTATGGGTGGTGTTGTTGTGGTGGTTATTGCCGGCTTAATTTTTAATTATTTTAGAACAGCAAACCTGAAATCATGGCAAGGGACTCTTTTGTCTCAACAAGAAGCTGCTTCTACGACAAATTCCGATAATTCAGCTGTAAACGCCGACAAACTGGTTGACTCTTATACTGTTGTTAAGGGTGATGACCTTTGGCATATTGCCGAAAAATTTTATCGATCTGGATATAACTACGTTGATATCATGAAAGAAAATAAAATTACCGGAGCAGGTGTTATTGTTGCCGGCCAAGTGTTACGAATTCCAAAAGTTGATGCTAAAAAATTAACAGTCGTAGAAGTTAAGCCAACAATTGTTAAAGCTGAAACAAAACAAGTTAGTTTAATCGCAGTCGGAGAATATACAACTCAAAAGGGTGATTCTTATTGGAGTATTGCCGTCCGGGCATACGGAGACGGGTTTCAATGGCCAAAGATCTATTGGGCAAACAAGACACTATTTACGGATCCGGATGTGATTTTTGCCAACACTAAAATCACAATTCCAAAGTTGGTTAAGTAAGACACAAAAAACCATGTCGGATATCAATCCAAACATGGTATGGTTCTTAGTCAAAATGATCCTGAAGGTGCAACTCAAGGGTTAGTTTAAGTTCTTCGCTATCTTTTATCGGGACAACTGCCCCAAACCCATCAATGTATGCAACATTCGGATTATCTGATACTCCTTGTATTTTGACACTGAAAGCTTCTACTCCGTTGTTGACGCGCCTGATATTACGATCACTGAGGTCATTGATCGTAATGTTTTGTCCAGCCAACTGAAATGTCACATCACCATGTCCGAGAAATAGATTGAGTAGCTGATCTCTGTTAATGTTCACTTCGTAATGCATGGTTTGAAAACTCATTTCGCCTCCGGTTTGTTAAAGTATGGCGTATTTTACCATTCCACAGATGTTTACCGGTATTTTCAGGTAAAATAGGTTCTATCGCCGAAGTAGCTCAGCTGGTAGAGCGACGGTATCGTAAACCGTAGGTAGTGGGTTCGAGTCCCACCTTCGGCTCCATTTATATTTATTTCCCTTGTGGAAAAAGATATAAATGGTAATTGTGCGGGACGAGAACCTGCCGGAGATGCGACGGCATCGAGGCGCGGTCTGAGGCGAGCCAGCAGGCGAGACCGAAGACTTCGAGTCCATTTATATAATTTTATGCCATTCAAATTCACCAAAAATCCTGACGGAACGGGAAGAATGATAACTGATCGTGGTGTAGTAAATACGCCCGTTTTTATGCCGGTCGGGACCGCCGCATCAGTAAAAGCTTTAGATAGCGCTGACATCGCAGATACGAAAGCGGAAATCATTTTGGCAAATACATATCATTTATTTCTCCGCCCCGGTGAAAAACTGGTAAATGAAATGGGAGGGGTGCAGAAATTTATGAACTGGAATAAACCGATGCTGACCGATAGCGGAGGTTTCCAAGTATTTTCCCTAGGTCTGGGAGCACACACTCAGTCTTTATCGGCGATTACCGAAGAGGGAGTAACCTTTAAATCGCACCTTGACGGACTTATGCACAAATTCACTCCGGAAAGATCGATGGATATACAACAAGATCTTGGTGCAGATATCATAATGACTTTTGACGAATGCACACCTGATAAATCGGAATACAAATATGCCAAGGAAGCAATGGACCGAACCCATAGATGGGCGAAGAGGTGCGTAGATCGCTGGCAAGAGAATAAAGGAACGAGTTCGCAGGGCAAATATCAGGCATTGTTTGGGATTGTACAAGGAAGTACTTTCCAAGATCTTCGTGAAGAAGCCACAAAATATATCGCTTCACTCCCGGTTGACGGAATTGCCATTGGTGGAGAAACAGTTGGCTACAATATGGAAAAAACTTTAGA
>CAISLM010000013.1 GCA_903886255.1 Candidatus Collierbacteria bacterium | reverse complement strand
CTTTTTAACTATTTCGTCGTATTCATTAATTCTCTGACAAAGAGCTGGAACAACAGGAACACCGACCTTTACTTTAATGTTTTTCAGCCCTTTCATCCCTTTTTCTTTGACTACAGTCGCAATAAATCCCGGGTCAGGATAGATCTGAAATACGGAATCCAATTCTTTTCTAAGAGTTTTGTTTCCGCTTTCCATTTGTGATATTGCGTCAAAAATTGTCTTCGCTGAAAAACCCAATCTCAGTCTGCCTAGTACCATTCTTGAGATATATTTTCTCTCTGATGCACTGACCTCCAATAAAATATCCGAAAGTTTATTTACTTTTCTATCCTGGCTTCCTGCACCGCCATCCTCTGCCATCGCTTTCAAATAATCATATATCTCACTTACGCTGTGTTTTTTCCTCGTTTCATTTTCAAACGGCAAATTTTCCAACAAGAGTCCCAAGTCGCCCTTTTGCTTGTATTCTTTCGTTACTTTCTCAATTGTCATTCCGGTGCCCATCGCAATGGCTCTAATTACCATCTTTACTGCCATCCCAAACTCTTGATTAGAAAAATCGGGTCCCAGCTGCCCTAAAACCAAATAAATTCCTTTGCTAGTTTCTGCCGGTTCCATCTTACCGATTAGTTCAGCCAAAATATCTGTAATCGCCAGCCTCGATGAAATCTTTTCCAGTCTCTCTAGATATCCTGCAAAATCTTTGAATAGCATATTCACATTGTAACCTACTTAAATCCTTTTACCTTTCCCAAAATATACACCGCACCTTTTGTTTTTCCCTTCTTCCTCAAAAGTTTTTTCAAAATTAAGTCTTTAAGATCTCGCAAAATTGTGTCGTCAGATACCATTGGTAAAATTCCCCTAATTTCTTTAATTGTCATTTCTCCTTGGATTGTCATTTCCTCCATGATCGTAATTTGTCTTTCCGAAAGAGAGATCGCCTTTCCACCATCTGATTTAAACAGTGGCCTATCACCAATCAAATTCATTATTTTAATTTTTGTTTTTTCGGCAGATTCAGCCATTATTTTAGTTATAAATTCTAACCAACCGGTTAGATCTTCTCCTTCAACTGTACTTACAAAAATATCCAGGATTCTCTGCTTGTTTTTTAACAAGTCTTCTTCCGGAGACCACAACTCTTTCATCCTGTAACCTTCGCTGGATAAAATTAACCCTAATAAAAACAAACAAGATGATAAATTATCATCCTCAAAAGGTCTTATTCGAAATATTTCGAAAAACATCACTCCGGCCTTTAATACAGAATGAATTTCTGATTTAGACGCGCCTTTAAACCAAGAAAAAAGATCTTCAACTTGGTATTTAATTTCAACTGGTGGAGTTGATTTAATATCCGGATACTCCAAACATTCTTTTTGTCTAAATGTCCCCAGTACAGCAGAATTTATAATTCTCTCACCCAAAAGAGAATTTAATGTTGTCAGATCTTTATCAGCTAATGATTCTTGCTTAAATTTGTTGGCAAGATAAGCTGTCTGGCTAACTAGTCTGTTTGCATTCAACCAGTTCATTACTTTTTGGATGTCTCTCTCTTTTGCAACAACTCCAACCCGGAGTGCTACTTGTGCCGGTTTATCATCCCTTCCCGGGTCATCTTTAATGATTTTCGATATATCGTCAACATCCAGCTGGCTTCCTAAAAAATGTAACACTGCATACGCTCTCCTCGAAAGACTTTCAACTTTTAGTTTCGCTTCCCAATCCGGTTGTAGCGGTGCCAATTCCGCAACCAACATGGCTTTTTCAAGCTCAATTAAGTTGTTGAGAATCTTTTCGGTAATTATAAAACGGGGATTGAACACGTTGTTATTTTCGCATCATTTGCGGAAAATCACAACTCACCTTCAAGTGTGGCGAAAATTTCAGGAACTAAATCTACCAAATCATCAGCGTTGAACATAAACCCCCTTTTACTCGCCAGTCTTTCGGCCGCCTTCTTAACCAAAAGTGATGCCGCACAAACTGAAAACAAAGGATCATTTTTTGCCATCAATCCTACTGTCAACCCGGAAATCACGTCTCCCACTCCACCCTTAACTAAACCTTCGTTTCCTCCTTCAATCTTATAAATATCTTTGCCATCACTAGCCAAGGAAACTGAATCTTTCGTCAAAATTACAAAATCATGCAGCTTAGATAACTCAAAAATCTGCTTGCAACGTTCATCAAAGTCTTCTTTTAATTTTTCACCAAACATCATTTCAAACTCTTTTCTGTTTGGTGTTACGACTGCACCCTTGGGTATATCCGAAATAGCAACTACCTGCAAAGTTCCACCATCAACTACCCATTTTTTCAAGGGAAATTTTTTGAATAAATCCAAACTCAATTTCCTTGTTTCTAAACCCTCTGAATCACATGCGAAGCCATGTTCCCTAACATGACTTCGCATCAAACCCGGTCCAATAAGTATGGCATCGGACTTAGCCAGATATCCCTCAAGATCCATTCTGTCTACCCATACAAAACTTGAAAGGCCGGCTTTGATCTTTTCGGCAATTCCTTTATCAATGCTAGGAGTCGAAAAATACGTCATGCTCACCATCCTCGAAGCTCCTTTTAAGGCCAAAAGTGGAGCTCCGTGAAACAAACTACTTCCACCCACGATCGTAACTTGTCCATTCGAATACTTATCTCCAATATTTTTAAAAGTCTTGCACTCTTCAAAACTTTTTTTATCAAATTCTTTAACTAACATAGGCCAATTATACTAGTGATAAACTTTACTTATGAAAAACAGTAAGAAAAAAGTCAGCAAACTGTCGGAAGAAATTGCCATCCAAACCCTCACGCTAGTTTCTTCAGCTTTAGGCCTTATTGCTGCCTTGGCCTGGAATCAGGCAATCACTGAATATGTTAACGTTTATATTAAACCTTACTTTGCTAAAGGGTCTGCTGTTATTTCGTTGTTTATCTACGCAATTTTCATTACAGTTATCACTGTTATTGTCGCCATGCAAATGGCACGAATAAAAGAAAAGTTGGGACCTAAAGATTAATTATTTTTACCTTCTCAAACATTTTCAAATCCTCAACATCGGCAGTAGTCACAATCACTTGTCTGCTCGCCATCACACGCAAAACCTCTTGTTTGTGCATTTCATCAAGCTCGGAAAAAATATCATCCAATAGTAGAGTCGCCCTTTTTTTACCTTTTTCTTCAAGATAATAAATCTCACCCATTTTTAAAGCCAAAACCGCCATCCGCTGTTCTCCTCTTGAACCATAAGTAAGTAAATCGCGAGTTCCTTCCTTAATTATCAAATCATCCTTATGCGGACCAACCAAAGTATAGCCAACAGCCACTTCAGCGTCGGCATATTGTGCCAGTCTTGACTCACTTATAGTGCTCATGTCGTATACGACTTTTAATTTTTTAAATAATTCGCTTTTTTCAAAAAGTCCATTTATATAATCAACAAGTTCTCTTCGCTTTTCTTGAATTACCTGGCCGTGTTTAATTAACAGTCCGTCCCAAAACGCAAGCGAATATCGAGTTGCCGAACCATCTCTAACTGCATCTAATATTTTATTTCTTCTTCGTAGCGCTTGTTCATAAGTTCCCAAACTCTGCTCATAATATTTATCAACTTGAATCATTAGTCTATCCAAAAATTTTCTGCGTACATCCGGAGATCCGCTAATCAGTTCAATGTCTTCCGGTCGAAATAAAACTAAAGGCAAAAAACCCAAAATATCCTTTCTTCGTCTTGATACTCCATCCACCAAATATTTTCTCTTGTTCACCACTTTACCCATAACCAAACCCCCATTTACCACCACTTCTAAGTTAATAATATCCGTCTTGGAAAGTGGCACTTCGCCGGAAACTCGTCCCAACTCTTGGCCAAAACGAACCATTTCCTCGGTTCGTTTGGCTCTAAAGCTTTCCCCAACCCCTACCAAATAAATTGCTTCCAAAAGATTAGTTTTCCCTTTGGCGTTTTCACCGGCAATAACTGTTACACCATCAGAAAACTCAAAAGACTTATTCTCGTAATTTCGGAAATCACTCAAATGAATACTTCTTATTCCCATTTATCCTACTCTACCACGAAATCCAAGAGAAACGCCTCTTATTTTTGACACCTTGGACAATAAAAGGTTCCTCTTCCACCGATTCTCATCTTTTCAATTTTTCCTCCACAAACGTTGCATTTTTCACCCCCCCTCTGATAAACCAAGAAATGGTCCTGGTATTTTCCTCCCATTCCTGCAGCATTTACGAATTTGTCATCTGCCGCACTTGCACCACCATATTTAATTCCTTTTTCAATCACCTCCTTAATCGCTACTAACAATTTCTCAATTTCTTCATGACTCAAACTGCTCGATTTCTTATCCGGCATAATTTGTGCTAAAAACAATGCGTCATTAGCATAAATGTTGCCAACGCCGCCAATTTTTTCTTGATCCATCAAAACCAGTTTCACTGCTCTTCCCGTTTTTGACAAGACAGAAGCCAGATATTCCACGTTAAATTCTTTCTCGGTCACATCAGGAGCTGTGTTCCTAATTTCATTTTCATATTTTTTTTGGTTAACCATCCTTACCCAGCCAAATGCTCTCATGTCATTAAAAAACAATTTAGATTTGTCTGTAAAGGTAAAAATTACTCTTGTGTGAGGACTGGGAAGTCTACTTACCCAGTCGGCAGTCGGATGTCCTCCGGCAATTCTTTTTCCCCCATTCAAATAAACTAGCTGACCGGTCATTTTTAAATGAATTATCACCATTTGATCGATCCCTTTAAAAAAGATCTCTATCACCTTAGCTTTTCTTCCAATTACGCTAATCTCACATCCGGTAAGTTTTTCCGGATCTCCTCCAAAACTACTCTTCCTCAAAACCTCTATTTTCAATATTTTTTTTCCCACCAACACCTCATTTAGTTGTCGTCGGATCGTCTCAACCTCCGGTAGCTCTGGCATATTATTTATAAAACTCTTCTCGGCATCATTAATATTATTGTAAAAGACGCCATTGCCATCACAGCCATTATTACAAACAAAACATTAAATCCCCAAATTGTCACTAGCAATCCTCCCAAAATTGTCCCCAGAGCCATTATTACATTTGATATCACTGACCAATCGGCAAACATCGATACGTCATTTTCTTTGTTTACGTGTTCAGCAAATATTGCACTAAACGAAGGCGTTCCTAAGGCATCCCCCAAACCAAAAATAAGCTGTAGCAATACGAGTGAAATTGGTGTCGAAACAAAGATGTATCCCAGCCATCCCAACGCGCGCAGTAAATATCCTGCCGCCAGCATAAATTCTTTCTGTTTAATTACCGCTCCCCACTTGGAAATCAATGTTAAAAATAAAGTCGAAGAAAGAAGAAAAGTTGTCGTCGCCAAACTAATTAGCATTATCCCCCCGTCAATCCTGAGAACATAAACCGCAAACAAAGGTCCCAGCAACTGACTTGCAAAAACAAATATTGAGTTAACTGCAAATAATACTCGGAGAGAATTACTAACTTTCATTTACTTTTTTAATTTCACTTCTTATCTTCCCCATAAATTTCTCTTTTGAAAAAAGCCTTGCTCTCTCAATCAGCTTTTCTCTATTCCATTTTACTTTATTAAATTGTTTCATGGCCTCTTCTAAAGTCTTTACATCAGTATCTTCAACAAATATTCCGGTCACTTTATCAACGACAGTCTCTTTGAATCCTCCACCATTAAAGGCAATTACCGGTGTCCCGGAGGCCATCGCCTCCACCGGTGTGATTCCAAAGTCCTCTTCTCTTGCCAAGGCCAAAAAACCTTTTGCTCCTGCATATAATTTCCCCAATCTTTCATCATCAACGGAACCTAATAGTTCAACACCTTTTATTTGCTTTAATTGATTTTCCACTTGGGAATAACCTACCGCCTCCCCCACTATTTTCAAGGGGAATCCCAAATGTCTCGCTGCTTTTGCTGCCTCAACAATCCCTTTTGCTCCTACCAGTCTGGAAACGATTAAAAAATAATCTTCTTTAGTAATATCTTTACTTGTGTCGATCAATTTTTCGACCTCGACCGGTGGATATACGACTGTAGATTCCTTTCGGTAATATTTCCACACTCGTTGTTGAACATTTATTGAATTTACTAACCATTTATTTATTCTCTCGGATGACCACAGATCAAAAATTCGCAAATAGTGGTTAACGATCACCGCATATACTCTTACAATCCAATACTTCATCAAGTTTATACTCATCTCATATCCATACAAAAATCTTGGAGGAGTGTGGCAGTAAGCAACTACTTTTGTTTTCGGAGACACTTTAAATCCTCTGGCAAAATATGATGAGCAAGATGTAATTACCAGATCATATTCGGAAAGATCAATAGATCTCCAAACCAAAGGGGCTAAAAATCTCAAAGGACTATACAAATTCCCATGTTTGATTAACCATCCATATTTACTTTCGATTATTTTTCTATCGGAAAATTTTTGATCACAGTTTGATCCATTTACTCTAAAAGCTGTATAAATAGGTGCCTCTGGATACATATCGGCCAATACCCGCAGTACTCGTTCGGCACCTCCAAACTCTTTGATGTAGTCATGGACCAATGCAATTTTCATAAGAATATTTCTTCCGTTTCTTTTTCCCAGCTATCTTTAGGCAAACGAGGTATTAAGCTATTAAAATTCAATTCCTTAAACAACTCCGTTGCCTTGTCTTTTTTGTAATTTGTCAGCAAACAATCCTCCCAATTAATTTTCAAAGGCGCTTCTTTGTTTATTTCCGCCAATTTATAGCTCTGCTCCGCCATCTTTTTATCTGCTATCAGCATTTCCCTTACCCTCTTGGAAATTTTTTCGCTTTCAATATTCTTATATATTCCTTCCAAACTTCCAAAATCCAATATTAGCTTTGTCGCTGTCACTTTTCCAATACCTTTTACCCCCGGAATGTTATCTGAAGAATCTCCCATCAGACTCTTTAAGTCCACCATGTATTTTGGCGCAAAGCCATACGTTTCCACAAACCTCGTTTCATCAAACACTACCGCCTGGGATGCACGATTTTGTAGAGGTAAATAAACAACGATTTGTTTGTCTTTAATTAATTGAAGTGCATCCCGATCCGCCGTTACAATTACTACTTGTGTATCTTTCTCTTTTTTTTCATCCGTCGCCTGTCTAGCCAGTGTACCAATAATATCGTCCCCTTCATAACCCTCAATTCCAAACTGCGGAATATTCAAAACTTTCACTACCTCTTTTGTCCTTTCAATCTGGATCGCTAAATCATCATCCATTGGACCACGATTAGCCTTGTACTCTACATATTCCATTTTTCGGAAAGTTGGACCTTTCAAATCCCAAGCCACTGCCGCATGCGTTGGACCAAGTTTTTCAAGAATAGTTAAAAGCATTGATGAAAAACCATACACAGCATTGATCAGTTCACCTTTTGCCGTCGTCAAAGGAGGGAATGCGTGGTATGCCCGATGCAAGAGCGAGTTTCCGTCAATTAGTATCAGTTTTCTCATTTTTGGTCTCAATACCGGCTTTTGGTTTACCCACTATCTTTTCGAACTCTTCTTGTTCCAAGGTCTCGACTTTCATAAGCCTGGTTACAATCTTATCCAAAACCTTCCTATTGCCTGTTATAACCTTTTCTGCGGTCTTTAAACCTGCATCTACAAGCTTCTTTATTTCCGAATCAACTTTAGACTGTGTAGCTTCCGAAAGCCTAACTGAATCCCCATAAGAAAAACCCCAACTATTTGTTTCTGACATCTGTCCCATAGCAATAGGCCCCAAATCACTCATTCCAAAATCTACAACCATCCGTCTGGCCAACATAGTCGCCCTTTCGATATCACTCGCTGCCCCTGCAGTTAATTCGTTAAATACTATTTTTTCTGCGGCTCTGCCACCAAGAGACATTGCGATCTCATCCTTAAGCTCAGTTTGTGTCTGCTGGTACTTATCTGTCTTCGGTCTGCTCATGGTAAATCCAAGAGCCATTCCTCGGGAAACAATACTCAATCTGTGAATTGGATCGGTTCCCGGCAAAAGGTGTCCCACCAAAGCATGTCCCGCCTCGTGATATGCTGTCATCTTTCGTTCCAGATTAGATTGCAATCGTCTTTTCTCCGGTCCCATCTTCACCTTCATAGCTGCCTCCTCGATATCCACCATCAGAATTTCTTTTCTTTCGTCTCTGGCTGCCAAGATGGCTGCCTCGTTTAGCATGTTCTCCAAATCAGCTCCGGAAAAGCCGACAGTTCTCTCGGAAACCTTATCCCAGTTCAAATTCTTTGCAAATGGTTTGCCTATTCTGTGAATTTCCATTATCGCCTTTCTCCCTGCAATGTCAGGCAAATCCAGATTAACTCTTCGATCAAATCTACCTGGACGAACCAAAGCGGGATCTAATACGTCTGGTCTATTCGTTGCTGCAATTACTATTACGTTATCTGTCTGAGTAAAGCCATCCATCTCCACTAATATTTGGTTCAATGTTTGTTCTCGTTCATCATGCCCGCCCATTCCGCCGCCAACACCTCTAGTTCTACCGATAGCATCAATTTCATCAATAAAAATGATTGCCGGCGATGCCTTCTTCGCCGTATCAAATAGATCACGTACTCGGCTGGCCCCCACACCCACTAGCATTTCCATAAATTCTGATCCTGCCATTGAGAAGAAAGGCACTCCTGCCTCTCCGGCGACAGCTCTTGCCATCAAAGTTTTTCCTACACCCGATGGGCCGGTCAAAAGGACTCCTTTTGGTGTTCTTGCACCCAAATCTCGATATTTTTTCGGATTTTTCAAGAAGTCCACTACTTCTTCCAGTTCTTTTTTGGCCTCGTCTACTCCGGCAACATCTTTAAATTTCACATTTTGTTTTCCTTTAGAGAAAAGTTTAGCCTTGCTTTTTCCAATGCCAAACATATCTCCTCCTCCGCCCTGTCTCCGCATCAGGAAAAACATCAAAACGCCAAACCCTAAAATTGGTAACACCAAGGACATCACATTCCAAAAAGCCTTGCTGAAGTCTTGAGATGCCACTGTTACTTTAATTTTGCTTTCGTCTACTCCTGCTTTCTGTAGCTCTTCCATGAAGCTAGCCCCTTCTTCTTTACGAGATGACCCGATAACTTGTTTTCCACTGTTATCTTTTGGGTAAATCAACATCAAATCATCTCCCTTAATCTCCACCGACTCCACTTTTCCCGCCTTGATATCTGAAATCGCCGAAGACAATGGCATATCCACTACTGTGCCGGTAGAACTGAGAATGAAATTTACAATATAAGGAACGAACAAGAATAATATCAGTAACCAAATCAATATTTTCCGTAAATTTAGATTCAATTTAAACTCAACTTTTTTTGTTTCCATATTATTTTGTCCTCCTATCTTATCACCGTTCCAGGCACGACGTCATCACCTAAAAATATTAGTTTTGGCCCATCCTCGCTATCGGCCATAATCGTCATACCCTGACTAAACTCGTCACCCATTTTTTTGGGCTCCAAATTGACTATCACCGGCATTGTCTTGCCAATCATATCTTCAGGTTTATACCATTTTCTAATTCCACTAAAAAGCACCCTCTTCCCCAGATCATCTCCAAAATCCATTTCGTAGCGAATGAGCTTCTCACTCCACAGAGGGGCGGACGCTTCCATAACCTTTCCCGCTCTTATATCCAATTTTTCGAAATCTCCGTAACTAATTAAGTCTTTCATCTTTAAAATTTATAGTTAATTTTCATCGCCGTTTTCACCTGTTCCAGCACTTCTTCAGAAACCAATCTGCCCTTTTTCACTCCCTCAGCCAAAATAGCTTCTATCTTTTCCGGACTAGCCTCTAAAGTCTGTCTTCGTAGTCTCATTGGTTCCAATAAAACGTTGATTGCGATCGCTAATTTTTGCTTGACCTCCACATCACCAACCTCTCCCTTACGATACCTTCTCTTCAGGTCCTCCACCTCATCTTTATTGGGATTGAAAGCATCGTGATAAATAAACACGGGATTCCCTTCAACAGTTCCCGCGTCGGTTGGTCGGATTCTATTTGGATCTGTATACATACTCATCACCTTTTTCTTTACTTCTTCTTCGCTATCGGCCAAAAATATGCAATTACCCAAGCTTTTGCTCATTTTTGCCTTGCCGTCCAAGCCTACGAGACGAGGATATTCTCCTACCAAAGCCTTGGGTTCTTTAAGTACATCGCCATACAGGGAATTGAACTTTCTGACTATTTCCCTAGTTTGCTCGATCATCGGCAGTTGATCGTCTCCTACAGGCACTAGATCGGCTGCAAATGCCGTTATATCGGCAGCTTGAGATACTGGATACATCGCAAATCCAGCCGGCACCGAGTCCCCAAAACCTTTTTGCTCAATTTCGGCCTTTACAGTCGGATTTCTGAGAACTCTATTCAAGCTCACTAAGTTTAGATAAAACACTGTCAACTCGGCTATTGCCGGGATCTTCGATTGAACCACAAAGGTAGTCTTTGTCGGATCAAGCCCCACGGCCACGTAATCAAGCACCAATTCCTTTACCGAATCCGCTACTATCTGAGGATGCGCGAAATTGTCGGTTAGAGCCTGAACGTCTGCAATTAATACGTATTGTTCATATTCATCCTGCAGCTTTACTCTATTAGCCAGAGACCCCACAAAATGTCCGAGGTGCAATCTTCCACTTGGTCTGTCTCCTGTCAAAATTCTTTTTTTCATATTTTATTGTAGCAAGGGTGGGGATCGAACCCACTACCTGCGGTTTATGAATCCGCCGCTCTAACCATTTGAGCTACCTTGCCAAGCATCCACAATTATATCTTAAAAGTTGTCGTTTAGGCTCGAACGTGCTAGAATGCAGGTGTTAGTCCATCTGCGGGTGGAAGGTGAGTATCTTGCGAGGCTCATAATCTCGCTTAACTGGGGAGCGTGACCCCAGACCCGCAACCATTAGTCTTGTAGCTATTTCAGAAGTGCCCACCATTTTTCCCAATTCTCGGCCGATATTTCTGTTGGTTCAGAACCCTCCACCGGCTTAGAATTAGCCTTGGGTAGAACGGCCACCACCTCTCCCACTTTTTGCATGTTCAGCTGTTCTCTGATGATCTTTTCCTTATATTCGTCTGTGCTGACTAATGAGAGCTTTTCTTTAAGTTTTTCATTTTGACTTATCGCACTCGTCAAACTGTTCTTGGCCTGTTCAATACGGCCAAAACCACTCCTTACTTGCAAGAGATCCCTTGCCAAAGAGAATATAAGCAGCCACGCAATAACCAAAATAATGCCTTTAGTCCAATCCTTTTTGCCTATAATCTTATTTCTATTAATTGGGGGTTGCATTTTAGAAACCTAGAGTGTTATAATAAGAGCCATAAATAACTCTATAAACAATTATGGAACAAATTGATCAAAACATCAAACAGGCGATAACCGCCTTCAAAAGCCATTTAGCCTCCCAAGGCAGAGCCTCTGCTACCATTCTAGCCTATTCCAAGGATATCGAGCAGTTGGCTAATTTTGTGGCTAAATCCAACAAGAATAACCTCTCCGAAGTAACCAAGGACGATATTGACGCTTTCAAAGCAAGTCTTTCTGACACCAACTACACCACCAAATCCATATCCCGCAAGATCAACTCCATAAAGTCTTTCTTTGCCTACGTCCAGTCAAATGGTGCCATCTCCGAAAACCCGGCCACCAACGTCACTCACCCCAAGTACGACATTAAGCCTCCTCGTATCTTAAACAAGATCGAGTATCGTGCTCTTCGTGATGCTTGCCGTGAAGACCTCAGAATGGCTGCCATTGTTGAGCTTTTACTCCAAACCGGTATGCGCATTTCCGAACTCGCCAATCTCAAAATCGGCGATATTGACCTTGTCGGCAACCAGATCACCATCCGTGCCTACGAGTCTCATCCGGAACGTGTCATTCCTCTAAACCAACCGGTTAAAGAATCCCTTGCCCGTTACATGGAGACTCGCCCAAAGAGTGGCAACACCTTCGTTTTCATCACCAAAACCGGAAATGCTTTCTTGATTAGAAACATTCGTTCCAACCTCGACAGATATTTCCACATCGCCGGTATTGAAAACGCCAAGGTTAATGACTTAAGACACACTTTTATTGCTCAACAGCTCACCTCGGGTAGTCCTTTGGTCTACATCAGTAAATTGGTTGGTCACAAAAGACTCTCCACCACCGAAAAGTATCTTGAGTTTATTTCCGAGAAACCTGCCAAGGATAAACCGAAACTCATCGACCTTTAAAGATATTTAAAGTTAAATTAAAAAAGCTAGTCTTTATTGACTAGCTTTTTTAATGCCTGCAGAGTTGTTTGAGATAAAAAACCCAATACTTCACCCATCTTCTCCATTGAGCCAATTGCAAGAGCCAACCATCCGGAGGTCGATTTGCGGGTGTCCTCAACTATAAGAAATGCATTTCTCACTCCTGAAACCTCCAGTTGCTCCCCTGTTACCTCATCCTCCACATAAATTGTCACCGGATTACCGCTTCTACCTAAATTCATGTTGCCGGTAATAACCATTTCTTGGGCCCAAGAAGAATTAGATTCTGAATCGCCTAGCTCCTCATCCGGTTGAGCTAACCTAAGAATCTTATCGTTCTTCGCTTTTATTTTTTTGTGTTTCACTTTCATCTTGTGGGCCGACCAGGATTCGGACCTGGGACATCGAAGGTATAAGCTTCGCGCTCTAAACCAGCTGAGCTATCGGCCCAATCTGCAATATTCTACCAAACCCATCAACAAATTGCCTCAAGATATCTACAAATTACTTCGTTTCTCAATCTCCTCGGAAACCTCATTTTCATCTCTTCCATATTTCAACCTTGATAGTTCCTTAATCATTCTTGCTACTTCCGGACTGCCTTGTGCCTTTTCTGCCTTAAGATCTCTTGCCACATTCATCGAAAATGGCGGTACCGGTGAAGAATTTACTATAGTTTTTGTATACACAACTTGTGCCGGAACATTCGTTAAGTCCGTTTCGTTAAACACGGGATCGAACTCTTTTGCCAAAATTGACGCATCTTGCATACCTACTCGATAAGACATTAATGTTCCCACATTACCCATAATTGCATCTCGCACTTGTTCATCCAGCTGGCTGATAAACTGATTGGCTAAGGTTAAGGACACATTATATTTACGTACTTCGGAAAGCATTTGGGCAAAGTCTGGGGTCGCAAAATTTTGGAACTCATCGACATAGAGATTAAAAGGTTTTCTATTTTCTTTAGGAGTATCCTGGCGAGACAACGCTGCCGCCAATATCTTTGGAATCAAAAGCAAACCCAAAAAGCTTGCATCTTCTTCACCCAAAAGACCTTTTGCCAGTTTAAGAAAAACGATTTTACCCGTATCCATTGCCTCACGAAAATTCAAGGTGCTCTTCGATTGGCCAATAATATTACGGATCATTTTATTGGTTACGAATCGGCCAAATTTTGACGAAATATAATCCAAAGTTTCACTCTTATGGAAATCGGATGTCTGGGCAATTTGATCAGTCCAGTAACGCCTCACAATTGGGTCTTTTACTAAAGGTAAAATTTCTTGAACATACTTTGGATCCGTCAAACATCTATTTACCTCAATAAATGTCGATCCGGGAACAACACCGACTGTCAAAATTGCGTTTCTCACCGCATGTTCAAACCGGGCGCCAACCATTCCTGTTCTGTTAGGGTCAAACAGCTTGTACATCAAATTAATGATTGAAGATGCCACCTGGTACATTTCGTCATAGTTATTAACCTCCAAAAGATTAAATCCTATCGGTCTTTCCTTGTCGGATGGATCAAAGAAAACTACGTCCTCTGCTCTCTCTGGTGGTACCAATTCCATCAGCTGTTCTATACCTTCACCATGAGGTTCCATAAAACACAACCCTCTTCCCGCCCTCATGTCCTGAATAATCATCGACTTCAAAAGTTCAGTTTTTCCTGTACCGGTTCTTCCAATGATATACATATGCCTCATTCTGTCCTCGTCACCCATATATATATTCCTCTCCTGACCCCGATAAATCGATCTACCAAGCCACAGCCCATGATCCGGAAATCCACCTGTTGCTGGTGCCGACTTGGCAGCTAACCAGAAAATATGAGGTGTATCAATTGTTTTGTTGGGTAAATGCCACACTGTCGACAATTCTTCGGTCGACAACACCGAGTTGTCTCCCCACAAATTCTGATATCGATACAAAAAATCCGTCATGAACATCTGTTTCATCCTGATTTTCTTACCGGAAAAACTATTCTGATTCCCGGCAAACTGAGAAAATGTGCTCTTTAAGTTAGACAAATTTGCTTTCGCCGTTCCTTCATTCGGGGCCACACTGATCATTCTTATACTAGTGAGAAATCCGACCTTACTGCACTTGTTGGTGATTGCTTCCAGCTCCTGAGGATTCATTTTAAACTTCGCCTTTTCCGGATTCGCTTCATCCTTTTTCAATTTTGAAACAAACGCCTCGCCGGATTTGCTCCATGCAGACTCAGCCGGAGAAATTATGATTTGAATAGCGGCTGCTTCGTTATCCCCGAACTTCGCCATTGAGGCCGTTATTGCTGATAATGAATCAACTGGCAGTTCTTTGTAAGTTTTTATTGGTTTAAAACTCTGATTCTTCAGAGCCAGCTCAGAAAAGGCGACCGCCGCATCCTTATAAAAAATATTGTATTCATCAACCTGTTTCATTTGCACCCCGGAATAAGTACCTGCGATTAGTTTTTCTACAAGTTCAGCATTGTCTTTATGACATGACACGTAAAAACGGATATCTTCTTTCTTTCCCACGATCTCCAAAGAAAGATGTTGTTGAGATTTAAACTTTTGCCAGTATCCTCCCTTTTTCAAAGAATACAAAGATGAAAACATTTGTTCCACCGCATCCACCTTAACTTCGTTATCTTTCGGCACTGCAATTTCCATCAAGACAAATTTCATACTGACATCCTCTCTGTTTCTATTTCTAAGCCACACCACAAAAATCATCCAACAGAAAATTAGAGCTCCGATAACCAAAGTAAGTCCTAAAAGAACCACTAACGTGTACTGTACTAAAAATCCAAGATTATTAATCATTTTGTCTCTGGAGGAAGATAAAATACTCTTCCCGGATATTTTTTAATCATCATTACACACCACTCCGATAGCCAGCGTACCCCTTCCCAAACTTTGTGATGAAGTCCATCAACCACTTCTTTTTGATCAAGAGGAAGAACAATATTTGGTTTGGTTTGAATCGCAAATTGTGCCGAGACAATCTTACCCATATCCTTCACCGGCGTGGTCGTCACAGCCTGTTGAGGAACAACATTCACAGGTTGTTTTGTCTCCACCTGTTTTTCTGTTCGTTCCACGTAACTCATCTGCTCAACTGATTGAGTTGCTTCTTCTGGTACTAGTGGACGTTCTGTTTCCTTACCTACGGCAGGCATACTTTAACTATACCTTAAAAATCTAAGCCGGGGACTGCTAAAACCCCTTTGTCGAATGGATGTTTTATTTTTTTCATTTCTGTGACCAGGTCTGCTACTTCCATTATTTCCTTAGGACAAGTGTGTCCAGTCAACACAATGTGTGTTGATCCTCTCATGTTGACAACTTCAATAATATCTTCTATCTTTAAAACTCCGTCGCTAACGGCTCTAAGCACCTCATCAAGAACCAAAAGATCGGGGATACCCCTATTACCCTCATTTTTCGTTAACACTTCCTTAGCCAACAAAAGTGCAGACATAGCCGCCTTTTTATGCCCAAGTGGGGTATCATGGTCCATTGGACCCCCAAAAAATCCTTTTCCCATCCAATGCATTTTTAAATTCTCCTTAAAGACTCCCGGCAATCTCATCTCTGCAGACTTCCAAGATTCCTCTTTAAACCAGGATATCCATTCCACCCCTTTTTCCATAAGGAGCATTCTAACGGAAACTCCCAATGCTGCACTTGTCTTTCCTTTTCCATTCCCTTCAAATACATAAACCAATCCCTTTTTCTTTTCCATACAATCAATATATCAATACTAGTCAATCAATGAGAAATGCTCAAGATTATCCCTTAATATATATAAAACTATATGGTTACACCACTGTCTCCGTTCAAACGAGTAACTACCGCCTTCAAATACCACGCGAATAGTCAAAAAGGACTGATATAAAGGAAAAAGAACCGCAAAACCACACGCTAGCAATGTCAACAAAAGACTGATAGTAATCACAATTACCTAATATCATTAAATACCTTTATCAATGCCGTGTCAAATTGCTTCGAACAAAGGATCTTTTGTGACTTACATAAAGTTGTCAGCACTTGCTCGCCCCGCAAGAATAACACTTTTGACATCCTTCTTCCAGTACCAAAGTTGCTTGTCCACATTCAGGACACAAGTCACCTCTTTTCTTTCCCAAAGGCAGTTCCTGTTGCGTTGCCAATAGCTCTGGTTGATCTTCGTTTTGGAAATCCGAAGCTTGTTCATCCGTTTTTATGTACTCGCGGATAACCTTCGCCACACCATCGGCTAAACTTCTCACTCTGTTATTTCCAAACCCGACGCTATCGGCACCACCGATGCCTGACAACTGGTCTACAACCGCTTCCGCAACTGCCTTGGCCGGATATGCCGAAGGTACACGAAGCGACAAAGATATTAACCTGCCAATTGCCTCGGCATCTGCCATCACATGACTCCCAGCCTTTCCAACATTGATAAACACTTCAAACGGATTACCTAGCTCATCGGCATTTATAACTACGAACGCGGTTCCGACAGGCGTCTGAACTTTATATGTGTTGCCCTGAAGTTTACCTGGCCTCACACGCAGATCTGCCATTTCCACTCCTTTTTGAACAACAGGTTCTTCCTCTTCTTTTTTTGTCCCCACATTTAACACTTGCCATTCTTTGCAGCCGTCTCTATATATTGTTATTCCCATACACCCAAGTTCGTAGGCAGAAACATAAGCCTTGGCCACATCATCAACAACTGCATCATTTGGAAGATTGATCGTTTTACTAACGGCATTGTCCAAATTCTTTTGCCAAGCAGCTTGCATTCGAACGTGCCAGTCTGGTGTTATCTCATGAGCAGTAACTAAAACTTTTTGCCATTCCACCGGAACCTCATTCACTCCGTGTACGCTACCTGTAGAAGCCACCTGTGCAGCCAATTTTTCACTCCAAAAGCCCTCTCTCTTTGCCACTTCTTCAAAAGCAGGATCGGAAAAAAACATCTCCCTATTTAAAGACTCATTCTTAACCATGTGTTTATAAGCAAGGGCAAACACCGGTTCACAACCACCGCTTGTATCTGCGATTATCCCGATTGTTCCCGTTGGTGCAATCGTCGTTATGGCCGCATTCCTGATCGGATCTCCGTCCTTAAAGATGCTCTCGTTAAATAATGGGAAGGCTCCTCTAACTTTGGCTAATTCTCGGCTCTCTTCATGGGCAGCATCGTTTATCGTCTTCATCACCTTTTCGGCCAATTTCAATGCCTCTTCGGAATTATAAGGAACACCCAATAAATAAAGCATATCTGCCCAACCACCGATTCCCAAGCCCACTCTCCGGATCGATCTTACTGTCTCCCATACCTGCTGCAAAGGATAAGGATTAATTTCTATAACGTCATCCAAGAATCTTACCGACTCTCCTGCTGTCTTTTTTAGCTCTTCCCAATCCACTACTTGCTTTCCGTTTTCTTCTTTTACAAAATAATTCAAGAAAATACTTCCCAAATTACAAGCGTCAAATGGATATAGCGGTTGTTCTCCACATGGGTTAGTACTTTCAACAGGTCCAAGGCTAGGCACCGGATTTGCCGGACCGGCATTTACTCTGTCGATAAAGATCATGCCGGGATCTCCTGACTTCCAAGCACATTCACAAATCAGATCAAATATCTCCCGGGCGTCTTCTTGTCGTATTACTTTGCCGGTATGTGGTTCAATCAGGTCGTATTTTTCTCCCTTAGCCAACGCCTTCATGAAGATGTCGGTCGCCGCCACGGAAATATTAAAGTTAGTTAATCCCCCATCCAGCTTGCACGTAATAAAATCTCGAACGTCCGGATGATCAACTCTCAAAATCCCCATATTCGCTCCTCTCCTTGTTCCTCCTTGTTTTATTTGCTGTGTTGCTTCGTTAAATACTTTCATAAAACTAATCGGCCCGCTCGCCACTCCTCTACTTCTTTTAACTGCGGCACCTTTCTGTCGTAATCGACTAAACGAAAAACCCGTACCCCCACCGGACTGATGAATAATTGCCTGATATTTAATTGCATCAAAAATTCCTTCTAAAGAATCGGGGACCGGCAGTACAAAGCAACCCGAATACTGCAGACCATTATTTTTACCTGCATTCATCAAAGTTGGAGAGTTAGGTAAAAACTTTTTACTTCCCATCAATTGATAAAACGATTTTGCCGTTTCCATTATTTCCGGCAACTCAGCCCCAAAACGTGCCTCTGCGCTGGCAATTGTAAAAGCCACCCTCCAAACCAACTCATCAGGAGTTTCAATCACTTCGCCTTCGGAGTTCTTATCCAAATATCTCTCTCTCAAAACCTTAATCGCTTGTTCCGACCAATCACCATTGGGAAGTTCTCTCGGAAGTGGTGGTCTTTTGCCCACTTTATCATTCACCTCCTTCATTATTTCTTCATAATTTTCCGTAATGACCTTGTCTTCTTTTTTGTTCATATTTTGATAAATGGTGGAGGATACTGACATACTTATTAATTTTTGATTGTTAATTTTTTTGAATCGGCCACAAATTTTTGGAACGCGGCCGCATTAGGGAAATCCATATATACGCTGGCAAATCTCATATATGCCAGATCGTCAAGTTTATAAAGTCTTGATAACACCATCTTTCCGATATCACTCGATTTAATTTCTATCGTCTTCCTGTTTAAAAGCTTTGTTTCAATTTCATCAACCAAATTTTCCATATCCACTTGTTCAACTTTTCGCTTATAACAAGCCTTATTTATTCCCTTTAAAAGTTTCTCCCTGTCGTATTGTTCCACCTTTCCACTCTTCTTAATCACCTTCAAATCGATATGTACAACATTCTCGTGGGTCGTAAACCTTTTTCCGCATTTTTTACACTGCCTCCGTCTCCGTAAACCCAATTCTCCGGGAAGATCGCGGCTTTCCAGCACCGATGTGTTTCCAAAATTACAGTAAGGGCAGTTCATAAATTAAACACAATATTTAGTGTTGGATATCATCATGAAACACTACCCCTAGCATTGCAAGTACCACATACAATATCAAAAAGCATCATTAAGGCCAATCTCCGCAAAATCTTCTTCAAATCAACCCAACGCTGCCAAATTTAAGGCCAAACGTGCCAATATTGATCCAGACACGTTTCCCGTTCTTACCCTAATCCATGCGTTGATCAATCCACTTGCAAACGCCACTAGCAGTACTCCGGCAACTTCTGCCCCCGTGGCTTGATAGACAAATAATAATATTGGTAGACGAATCACAGCACCTAAAAATCCGACAATAATCAAATTAAATATCTTTCCCTTTCTGATTTTTTCCAAGTATCCGGCTACAAAACCACTGAAGGTCAATTCTTCCGTTACCGCCGTAGCAAAAGCAACTCCGATCACATTAAAATCAAAGGTCGAACTGCCGCCTGCTCTCAATTTCAGTATCAAAAAATACACCGCTCCAATTCCCAGCCCCCAAAGTAAAGACTCTTTTCCTTTCTTTCCAAACATCACAATCTTTTCTTTTAAAGCCAAGTTCCACCAAAACAAAGGAACAAGCCATAAGACAGGTTTAAACCACAGCTCCTCAATTACCTCCGGTAAACGAACAAAATAACGGAAACACCCCCAAACTAATAACAAATATATATAGTAGTACCAAAGTCGCTTCACCACTTCATAGTACCATAGCGGGTATAATGTAGTCACTATGGCTCTCAGTCGTCGCAAACAGCTACTTCGCTCCATCGAAAAAACTTGCAAGAAATGTACAAAAACCCGTCTTTCCCTGGTCTTAACCATACTCGGGGTTCTTCTTGGTCTTTTCATAATTTATCTTTTCTTTATCCTAAAAGACGTTCCCAATCCCTCCAAGCTTACTAAAACTCCTGCTCCCATCAGCACACAAATTCTCGATCGAAACGGAAAACTACTTTATGAAGTTTATTCAAAATACAAAAGAACTCCAATTGTTCTGGCTGACATACCACTATATGTCCAAGAAGGAACGATCTCCATTGAAGATAAAAATTTCTATTATCATCACGGCATCGATTTTACCGGAGTTCTCCGTGCCGCCTTCGACACTTTAACCGGTAAGCGACTTGAGGGTGGATCGACCCTAACTCAGCAGCTCGTCAAGAACTCACTTCTTAATGACACCAATCGCACTATCACCCGCAAAATCAAAGAGGCAATTCTTGCTATAGCGACTGAGTTCACTTATTCCAAAGCGCAAATCTTGGAGCTCTATTTAAATTACACTCCATATGGCGGTACTACTTATGGCATCCAATCCGCAGCCCAAACTTATTTTGGCATCGATGCCAAAAATCTAGATCTTGCTCAATCGGCGCTTCTTGCCGGTCTTCCCCAGTCCCCAACCGCTTATTCACCTTTCGGTGCTCATCCTGAGTTTGCCATAAATCGTCAACATCAGGTGCTTAGTCGTATGGTTGAAGACAAATATATTACCCAGGACCAAGCCAATCAGGCGGAAGCAGAAAAGTTGGTTTTCGCCAAAAACAATATCACTCTAAACGCTCCCCATTTTTCTTTAATGGTTCGCGACGCCTTAGTTCAAAAATATGGCGAGGACATGGTTAATCTTGGTGGCTTAAGAGTTACTACCACCCTTGATCTTGACCTCCAGCAAGCATTTGAGGCTTCACTGTCAGGTGAAATGAAAAAAATCGCCAAGCTCAACATCAGTAATGGTGCAGCCATAATTACCAAACCAAACACGGGGGAAATTATTTCCCTAATCGGCTCCAAAGACTATTACGACGACACTATCGATGGCCAGGTAAATGTTACAACGGCTCTCCGCCAACCCGGTAGTTCCATTAAACCAATCAACTACGCCACAGCCCTACTCAAAGGATGGCCGACCAGTCTTGTTTACCTAGATGTTCCTACCTGTTTTAATGTAGCCAACCAAAAACAATATTGCCCCAAAAACTACGACAACACCTTCCGCGGTCCTGTCTCTATGCGCCAAGCCCTTGCCAACTCCCTCAATATTCCCGCCGTCAAACAATTGGCACTAAATGGCCTAGACTCCTTCATCGCTACCGCTTCCGCCATGGGTATCTCTTCATGGACCAATTCACAAAATTACGGACTTTCTCTTACTCTTGGAGGAGGGGAAGTAACCATGCTTGATATGGCCAAAGCCTTTAGCACCTTTGCCAACTCAGGCGTTACAGTTCCCCTAATTTCTGTTCTCAAGGTTGAAGACTACACCGGTAAAATCCTAGAGCAGGTAAATCCTCAGCAGATTGCCGATGTTGTCTCGGTTCTACCTCAAAACTGGACCGAATTCTGGCAAGCCCAAGGTCAACACACAGTTACATCCCCAACAGACCCCAGGGTTACCCTGCCACAAGAAGTTACTTTTATCATTTCCGATATCCTTGCCGATAATGGCGCCAGAAGCGCCGCCTTTGGAACCGGGAGCCAGCTTGTAATTCCTGGACATACTGTATCAGTGAAAACCGGAACGACCAATGACCTCAAAGACAACTGGGCCATCGGTTACACTCCCGACTATCTCGTCGCTACCTGGGTAGGAAATAACGACAACTCATCTATGAGCTATGTCGCCTCCGGGGTCACAGGAGCCTCTCCTATTTGGAATGATATCATGAGAAAACTATTGAAAGGCGTAAAAGATAGACCTCTAGTCAAACCGGAAATGATTACCAACTTCCAGGTTTGCAATCTAACCGGATTACTGGCCCAACAAGAAAACCAGTGCGATTCCCATTCGGAATACTTTATCGAAGGAGGAAATCTTCCCCTTAGTCAGAACCTTTTTCCTCTCAAACAACAAGTCTGGGTCCGCCGGTCTGACAAATATCCGATTTTACCTGGCGATAATACTGTCGATCGTGACCTAGAAGAACACACTGTGATTTCTGATCCTTTTATTCAAAATTTCTGTCTCGATTGCGCTTATCCGGTCGATGATAAAGGAAAAATAACCTACCCTCAAACAGTCGTTGACTATTCCGCTTTTCAGCAAAAATACGTTACGCCGAATAACTATTTAAATTACACTCCCACGCCAACTAATGCTCCGTAAAATTAGTCTATTCTTTCTTGTCCTCGCCGTAATCGCCTCAGGGGTAACCGCCTACTACATCTGGCAAAGTAACTTACCTCTAGTTAGCCCTATCTCACTCATTGAAACTTTAATTGGCAATTCGGCCGCCATTCGGTCAAAAAAAGTTATTTATGGCTTTTTCCCTTATTGGAATCTCAAATACAGCGATACTCTTAACATTCAAAACCTCACCCACTTCGCCTATTTCGCCATAGACCTTAACGCCGATGGCACAATAAGCAAAAAGACAAACTCCATCGAGGCAGAGCCGGGTTGGAACAAACTGAAATCTACTGACACAAGCAAACTTCTCTATCAATCAAAACTTCTAGGGCAAAAAACAGTCATAACTATTACAGCCATGGACCCGGATACTATCGAAAGTATTCTGAATTCATCTCTCTCCCGCGCTACCGCTATTAACTCCATTATGTCAATCTATAAAGATTACAGCTTTGACGATATTAATATTGATTTTGAATATGTTAACGCAGGGGATCAAAATTTAAGATCAAATTTTGTTCAGTTTATTGCCGATCTACACTCTGCTTGCATCGTCTCAAAAAGTCATTGTCAAATCGATATTGATGTCTTTGCCAGCGTCGCCGATAAACCCAGAATTTGGGATTTAAAATCTCTCGAAACAATTACCGATAAATTTATTGTTATGGCTTATGATTTCTATCGCACCACTTCTTCGCAAGCCGGACCGGTCGCCCCTATACGAGGTAAATGTATCGATGATGCTGTCGCTAGAGATTGTCTACCCGAAGACATAGTTACCGACATCTCATCCATATCCAAAATTATCCCCTCGGAAAAAATAATTCTTGGCATCCCCTTTTATGGTTATGAATGGCAAACTGCTTCTTCAAACTTCCTCGCTAACACCTACCCAGGAACGGGATCTCTTGCCACCTACCAAAGGATTCTTACAATTTTTCAAGATCCCAAGGTATCATCGTTATCGGCCAATTGGTCGGAATCATCACTTAGTCCTTATCTTGTTTTCCAAGAAAACAACAAGACGTATCAAGTCCATTTCGAAAATGCCCTTTCTCTTGAACAAAAAATTAAACTTGTTGAATCTGCCAATCTCGGCGGAATCGCTATTTGGTCCCTTGGTTACGAAGGCACT
>CAISLM010000012.1 GCA_903886255.1 Candidatus Collierbacteria bacterium | reverse complement strand
TATCAAAGTCATCAAAAAAACCAGCCTTTAGTGAGATAAATAATGAAAAGAAAATGATAGCAAATGCTACTTTGCGAAAGGGGATATTCATTTTTTTAACTACTCCAGTGTATTTTAATCACAGCCATCCCATAGAAAATACTTAAACGACATAAAAACTTGATAAGTTGACGGATTAGAGACACTCTTAATTTTCGCGAAAAAAATAGGAGATATCAAAAATGAATCCGTCAAAAAGTAAGGTAACAGTTTTATGTCAAATAGCCAAATTGATTCGGAGGAATTTAATTTCTAAGTTGGCAAACAAATATGGAGTTTCTGAGAAGACTCGAACCTTTAGTCCAACCAGTCACATATTGTCATTGATATTTGCGCAACTTTCACATGCTCTCGGGCTGAACGATGTTTGCGATACGCTAAACAATCACAGTGGGGTGTTAACTACCATAAGAGGCTCTACTCCTCCAAGCCGTAATGGTTTATCTTATGCCAATCGCAATCGGAATCCTGATATGGCTGAGGCATTGTTCTGGGAAACCTTGAAATCACTGGAAAGCAGAAATCCTCAATTCAGATTGGGGGGAAGAAAATATTGTGCATTTCCGCGACGGTTTAAAAAATGCATCAGCGTCGTTGATTCCACTACGATCAAATTGATTGCAAATTGTATTGACTGGGCAAAACATCGGAGGAGAAAAGCAGCAGCAAAGATGCATTTAAGACTAGATTTAGCTTCATTTTTACCCGCTTTTATTCTTGTCAAATCGGCAAAAAACAATGATGCGAAAGAAGCAAGAACAGTTTGCGCTAACATCAAAGATGGCGAAATAGTGACTTTTGATAAAGCTTATGTCGATTTCAAGCACCTATACGAATTGTTGAAACGTGGGGTTTCTTGGGTAACCCGAACAAAAGACAACATGAAGTATGAGGTTGTGGGACGGCATATGGCACCTAAGGGGAACATTCTTCGTGATGTTGTCATTAAGTTAACTGGAACTAACACTTCCAAATGGTACCCAGAACGCCTGAGATTGGTAGAAGCTCTGGTTGAAGTAGATAAAAAAATGAAACGCATCACTTTTATAACAAATAATTTCGAATGGGCAAGCTTATCGGTTTGTGACTTGTACAAAGCCCGTTGGGCTATTGAGGTATTTTTCAAGGAAATCAAGCAAACCTTACAATTATCTGATTTTATGGGATACAATGAAAGTGCAGTAAAGTGGCAGTTGTGGACAGCTTTGCTTGCTTATGTGTTGTTGCGTTTTATTGCGTGGCAAAGTAATTGGGAACACACTTTTATCAGGCTGTTTACGGCATTGCGAGGCGTTTTGTGGAGTTGTCTTGATATGTTCAGTGTTCTGAATTGCTGTGGGACAGCAGGTGGTCGACCTCGAATGCGATCCACCCCCGATCAGTGTTATTTGCCTGGATTTGAGATTCTTTTCAGTTGAATAAAAATGTGTCAAAAACGAAAAATGGGGTATTTGAAAAAAAGAAAATGTCCAACTCAATTACAAGTAGATTTTATCAGTTTTTAGAAGTTATGGGACGATAGTGAAAATAGATCTCGAGCCTTGATTATAAATGATAAATTCAATATCTGCCACTTCTAATATGAAAATTATTACTTGCTTTGGATTGAAAATAGTTGTACTTTTTACTTTCACTTTTTATTCCTTTCTTTTGGGT
>CAISLM010000011.1 GCA_903886255.1 Candidatus Collierbacteria bacterium | reverse complement strand
GCGTGTAGTGGCCATATTGAAACAACAACCATTTTACCAGGGGTTGGACAATTCCAACCCCTGAGTTAGTGGGTTTTAGTTGACGACTTCGCCTTCCTCAGCCGGTTTTTCATCAGCTTTTGGTTCTTCGGTTTTCGGTTCCTCTTTCTTGTCCTTTTCACCGGCAGCTTTATACATAGCTTCCGCGTGTTTCTGAACCATTTCGGTGGCGACTTTTAATTTGGCGTCAACTGATTCTGTAGTAGCATCATCTTTCTTGATTTCGGCTTCGAGTTCATCAAGAGATTTTTCAATCTCTCCTTTGGCTTCGCCGCCAAATTTATCGCCGGAATCTTTTAAAACTTTGCGAGTTTGAATAACTAAAGTATCGGCTTCATTTTTCTTGTCAACCAATTCTTTTTTCTTCTTATCATCCTCGGCATATTTCTCGGCTTCTTGGCGCATCTTTTCTACTTCGGCGTCGCTCAAGTTCGTAGCGTTTTTGATGGTGATCTTTTGTTCTTTGCCGGTAGCTTTATCCTTAGCTTGCACATTTAATATTCCGTTGGCGTCGATGTCGAAGGTAACTTCGATTTGAGGAATGCCACGGGGAGCAGCGGGAATACCATCGAGAATAAAACTACCAAGAGTTTTATTATCGTTTGCCATGGGGCGCTCACCTTGAAGAATATGAATCTCAACTTGGGGCTGATTGTCGGAGGCTGTCGAGAAAACTTGAGACTTGCTGGTAGGGACAGTCGTGTTTCTTTCGATGAGAGGAGTCATAACACTGCCCATGGTTTCGATACCCAGAGTAAGAGGGGTGACATCGAGAAGTAAAACATCTTTGACGTCGCCGGAAATAACTCCTCCTTGAATGGCAGCACCGAGAGCAACAGCTTCGTCCGGGTTAACGGATTTGTTGGGTTCTTTACCAAAGAATTCTTTAACCACTTGCTGGACCTTGGGCATACGAGTCATACCGCCGACTAAAATGACTTCGGCAATATCTTTTTTGTCCAGTTTGGCATCGGCCAAAGCTTTTTTACAAGGCTCAATGGTTTTCTGAATTAAATCATCAACAAGTTCTTCCAGTTTGGCTCTTGTAATCTTCATAGTTAAGTGAAGAGGCTGGCCATCACGTTGGGTGATGAAAGGCTGATTGACTTCAGTTTCGGTGGAGTTAGATAAATCGATTTTGGCTTTTTCGGCCGCGTCTTTAATACGCTGAAGTGCCTGCTTGTCTTTTCCTAGATCAACGCCGTTTTCCTTTTTAAATTCGGAAACAATGTATTCGATAATTTTGTGATCAAAATCATCGCCGCCAAGGAATGTGTCTCCATTAGTAGCTTTGACTTCAAAAACGCCATCACCCAATTCAAGAACGGAAACATCGAAAGTGCCTCCGCCTAAATCGTAAACAACGACTGTTTCGTTTTTACCTTTGTCCAAACCATAGGCAAGGGCGGCGGCGGTGGGTTCGTTAACAATTCTCTGAACGTTTAGTCCGGCGATCTCTCCGGCTTGTTTGGTGGCTTGGCGTTGAGAGTCGTCAAAATATGCGGGGACAGTGATTACAGCATCAGTTACAGTAGTGCCAAGATAGGCCTCGGCATCAGCTTTGGCTTTTTGTAGAATCTTGGCGGAAATTTCTTGAGGAGTGTAAACTTTGCCATCGATATTGATGACGGCAGAGCCATCTTTTCCGGCTTCAATATCGTAAGGGGCAATTTCCTTGGTTTTTTGAGCTTGTTTACCGGAGAATTTTTGACCCATCAATCTCTTGACGCTGAAAATAGTTTTGTCAGCATTGAGGATCATTTGACGTTTGGCGACATCGCCAACAAGGTTTTTGATGGGTTCCACGATGGAAGGGAAAGTATTTTTTCCTTCAGCAGTAGGAATAATTTTGGCGGTTCCACCTTCCATAACGGCAACAGCGCTGTTAGTGGTTCCTAAATCGATACCGATTATTTTGGACATATTATTTTTATTTAATTAATTTATTAATACTATTTAAAGTAATTACTTGGTGGTTTCGTTTTTCGAAGTTTCGATCGGAGTGCCGGAACCAACTTTGACCCTGGCGGGTCGAAGAACTTTATCATCGAGAAGATAACCTTTAGTAAGGGTTTCAACAACTAAATCTTTATCTCCGGGAACCACTTCGATACAATCCATTGTGGTTGGATCAAATGGTTTTCCGTCCGATTCAATTAATTGAAGACCTTCGGATTTTAGTGTTTCTTGAAGTTGACCAATAATCATGGTTAGTCCGGAGTCTTTAAGATGAGCCGAGGCCATTTCCAGCGAGTCAATATTGGCAAGGATTTTTTCCAATAGGCTGGCGTTGGCGAACTTGATGATTTGCCCCTGGGCTTCTTTGAAACGGCGGTTTTGATTTTGATAGTCGGCTAAAACTCTTTTGTAGTTTGAATCCAACTCTTCAATTCGAGCTTTAAGATTTTCTATTTCCGGATTGGTGTGTGTTTTTTTTACCATTCTTGGGCAATTTGATTTACTAAATTAGCGATATAGCGAACAAAGGGAATATTGCGGTCATATTCCTGGCG
>CAISLM010000010.1 GCA_903886255.1 Candidatus Collierbacteria bacterium | reverse complement strand
TTCTATTACAACGCCTCAGCACCGACGCAACCTACAAATGTAGTGATTTCACCCGACTCGACTGTTAGTAACCCTTCGGCAAATAACGTTTTTAGTGTGACCTGGGACAAACCGGCAACGTACTCGGGAGAGATTGCCAAATATTATTATTGTGTGAACTGCACACCATCACTTCTGACGATGACCCAGGCTACTCCGGCACAGACCGCGGCGAGGACTCTCACTAACTTGTCTCTGGCAACTCAGCAGGGGAAGAACACATTATATATAGTAGCCGAGGATAACAATATTAATTCAGAAACGGCCAAGGGGAATGTTAACTTTGATGCTTATGCCAGTGTAGATTTCTATGCGTCCACGATTGCTCCGGCAGCACCAACATCCTTAACTGTTTCCGATGCATCGGATAGAGACAGCGATACTTGGAGACTAACATTGGCTTGGAAACAACCGACTACGGGAGGAACTCCGGTGCGATATGACGTTTTTAGATCAACCGACAACGTTACGTTTGCAAAAAATGGTTCAACCACTTCAACTGCATATACCGATGCAGATCTTTCCCAATCGATAATTTATTACTATCAAGTGAGCGCAATTGACAACGCCGGAGCATCTTCAATATTCTCAAACACAGTGAATATGTCTCCGGAAGGAAAATATTCGACACCTCCGGTGGCCGGCGGTGTGCCGTCGGTGGTGGCCGGCTCAACAACCGCGATGGTGAGCTGGACAACTTCCCGTGAGGCATTTGGATCGACGGAATACGGGAAAAATGATTCTTATGGATCAAATACGGCCGAGTCGATTCAAACAAAATCACATGCTATAAAAATTTCCGGTTTGACTCCGGGAGAAAGTTATCATTTCCGAGTGCAAAACTTGGATGATTCGGGACTCGTGGGTTACGACAGAAGCGCGGCATACTCAGGAGATTACACATTTACAACTCTTTCTTCACCTTCAGTGACAAACGTGTTGGTGACCGACCAAACTTTGTCATCGGTGGTGGTCAACTGGTCCACTTCGTCTTTGGTCACTTCGATGGTCGAATACGGACCAACAACAGATTATGGTACGGAGCTTCCCGTTCCAACAAATCCAACTGATTCGTTACACAGTGGGAGAATTGCAGACCTTGATCACTCAACCACTTATCATTTCCGAATCCGGGGTGTGGATGTGGATGGCAACGATATTATTTCCGATGATTACACATTTGCCACTCTCACTTATCCAAAAGTGACGGCAATGGTGCTGAATACCGATCAGGGAGCAGGGGGAACTTCGGTAGTGCTGGCCTGGGCAACAAACGTGGCCACAACAGGGCAAGTGGATTATCAGGGATTGATGGTGGACACAGCCAGAACAAATAATCTGGATGTTTCTTCATTGACTAGCATGTCTCAAGCGCAGCTGGCGGGGGTACCAACAGTTCCCAAAACAGAGGCGAAGCAGCAATATTCCGGTCAAATGGAAACAAAGCATGTGATGCGGTTGGCGGATTTGGAAGATGGCGCGATTTATGTATTTACCATTAGCGGCAGAGATGCATATGGCAACGAAGTGGTGGCCGATCCAATCCGATTTGTGACCGGAAATGATACCAGACCTCCGGTGATTAGTAATGTGATCATCGAAACACCGATGTCCGGAGTCGGGTCGGACGCCAAGACGTCAATTATTGTTTCCTGGGACACCGATGAGCCGGCTTTGGGTCAGGTACTTTGGGGAGCGGGAACAGGAAGTGAATATTCATCGAGTACCGAAAAGGATCAAGGACTCACGACTAAACATGTGATGGTGATTCGTGATTTGCAGCCAACATCTTCATATCACCTAAAGATTACCTCGAGTGACAAATCCGGTAATTTGGCGACCTCAAGAGACACTGTGGTGGTGACACCAACATCGCAACAAGCGGCCTTTGACGTGATTTTGAAAAACTTAGGTGATGTGTTTGGCTTCTTGAATTTATGATTAAATTACTGAGCACAAAATGAATATTTTTAAAATAATAAAAGAAAATGTTGGTCATCCTCGCGAAAGCGGGGATCCATCCAATAAGTACAATTTATATAGATTCCCGATCAGGTCGGGAATGACAAGAATGATTCTAGGAATAAGAAAATTCAGATTTCAGTCACCGAAACAAGTTAAGGAAAATTTAGTGAATTGGTGGGTGAAGCCGACTGAGGGGAGTTTGTCAAATAGATCCTTATTCCGATTGGCGACAAAAAATTTAAAGAATCAGCCTTCGAGAACGGCCATGACAGTAATGGCAATTGCGATGGGCACGGCAGCCGTGGTTTTCTTGGTGTCATTTGCCTATGGACTGCAAGAAATTGTGACCAAAAGATTGGTGTCACCCAATTCAATGCAAATGACGGATGTGATTTCATCGACGACCAGCTTGGCCCTAACTGACCAAACCATTTCCGATATTTCTAAAATTGACGGGGTTAAAGGGGTTGCCCCATTGATTTCCTTGGCCGGATCAATGACATTTAATGATTCAAAAATTGATGTGGTGGTATTGTCTGTAGGGCAAAACTATTACGACTATGCATCACCAATTATGGCCGGAGGCAAATGGATGGCCCCCGAATCTTTCGCTAAGTTCACCGGTGAAGCCGGAGATCTGAGTAGTTTAGTTGGACAAGTGGCCGGCTGGAACAGTGATTCGGCAAATGAGACAGTGAAATTGGGGGATCCTGTAGAAGATGGGGATAGACGATTTTTAATTAACGATGATGAGTATGTGCCGCTACGAGACAAGGCAAGTACAAAAGGAAATATCTTAGGCTACGTTAGGGGAACAGTACTGCAAAGTTTTTCGGGAAATATGATTTGGGGAGGGCCTTATGAGAGCATCGATACCAGCGGCAGATCATATCGAACCCAAGCAGGTGATTGGTACGGAAAATGGGTGAAGGCAAATGTGCCTGTATATCGTGAAGTTGCTTCAACAGTTTATGAACCTCTGGCAAATGATGATGGTTCTCAGACAAAAATGGATGGATATTTGACTATGAACTACATGAAGGAACTTACCAAGACAGAAGAGATTGTCCAAAAGGGCGTGGAAAAATCAATAAAAGTTTCACAAGTACTGGGAGACGCAACTTCTTCGGGCATAACACAGTTCTCGCTCGGGAAAACTACCGATGCGACCGCATCCGCTGAGCTGGTAACAGCTGCGGCTCAAGAGACAACAAATATAGCAACAGAAACGGCTGAATTATCGGTAGTGGAGATCAAAAGACAGGGCGGAAAAGAAGTGGTGGTGACCTCGGCACTTCTGAATACATTCAAATTAAAACAAGAAGATGTGATTGGAAAAACTGTCTCACTGGAATATATATTAAGCGGCGGACAGATCCCGGGTGCGTCCGGAAGAGTGCTGAGTAAGCCGGTAGAGTACAAAGTGGTGGGAGTAATCAAGGATGATACCAAGCCGATGGTTTATGCTCCGGTTCAGGATTTACAAAGTGTGGGAGTAGACAAATATAGTTTGCTGAAGGTATTGGCAACTGACACAACTACCTTGCCAAAAGTGCGGGAGAAAGTTCAAGCCATGGGATTTACGACACAAAGTATCGTGGACACATTGGCTCAAGTAGATAAATTATTTACGATCATGAGATTTTTGCTCGGAGCATTTGGACTAACAGCTTTAATTGTGGCTTTGTTTGGGATGTTTAACACGCTGACAGTGTCTCTCTTGGAAAGAACACGCGAGGTGGGTGTTATGAAGACTTTGGGAACAGTAGACACGGATATTTTTAGATTATTTATGGCCGAATCGGTTTTGATCGGAGTGACGGGAGGCGTGGTAGGGGTAGTTGTCGGGGTGGTTCTAGGGAACCTGGTCAATGTGGTCAGTATGTTTTGGAGAGCGGACAAGGGTTTGAATTTATTTAAGACACCGGTATTATTTGCTTTTGGAGTAATGCTTTTGGCCATAATTGTTGGCCTGATCACCGGACTTTATCCATCCATGAGAGCCAAAAAGGTGAGCGCCTTGAACGCTTTAAGATATGAATAAAAAAATTGAAAAAACCACCGTAAATAAGTTTATCGATATCGACGAGATACAGAAAAATCTGCCGCCGAAAATTGCCAGATCGCATCACGTGCTGGTTAGTGCAGAAAAATTGAATAAAAACTTTTTGATCGGAGGACAGCAGGTGAAAATATTGAAAGATATCAATTTATCTTTGTATTCGGGAGAGTTTGTGATCATTTATGGCCCATCAGGGTGTGGTAAATCGACATTTATGCACACGATATTGGGTTTGGAAAAACCGACGAGAGGAAAAGTATTTTTGCGGGGGGAGGAAATCTTCAAAATGGAGGATGATAAAAGGACAAATTATCGAAGGCAGAAAATTGGGATGGTTTTCCAGCAGGCAAATTGGATAAAGTCCTTGTCAGTTTGGGAGAATGTGGCCTATCCACTTTTAATTTCGGGATATGAAGATGCGGACGCAAAAGAGAGAGCATTTAAAGTCTTGAAGGATGTAGGAATGGAGAATATGGCGAACAAGAAGGCAACCGAGCTTTCAGGCGGTCAGCAGCAGCGGGTGGCATTGGCACGGGCTCTATCGACTGACCCATGGATCATCATGGCAGATGAACCGACAGGAAACTTGGATTCTTCATCATCGGCGGAAATTATTTCGATACTGGCCCGGCTTAACCGCGAACAAAGTAGAACGATAATTATGGTGACACACGATATGAATTTTTTACCATTGGCAACAAGACGGATTGCGATGAGCGATGGGCGAGTGGTGGCGGATGATCACGATTAAAATATTTTGAAAAATCGGAAAATTCGTGCGCGGGGAAAATAAAATTGCTGCTTGTAAATTATTGTAATTTTTGTGAAAGTCGTTTATAGTTAATTTAGGTTCGAAATTAACTTATGGAAACGATTATCAAAAACTGCCAATTTAGACTCACGGGGAAATGAATTATTAGCCATGAAACTGCCTGCCTGCACAGGGAGCTTAAAAAAAGTTCTCAGAAAAATCAAGAGGGTTTGCCTCAGGTTTTTGGGCAGGAGGTCGGAACTGCGATATTCAAAAAATTTCCTACAGTTTTTCGGGGTGATGATGATCTCGGCCGGAGTGGTGGTGGGGACATATATCACTTTGAATGATTGGATTATTCCTCAAATCAGAGCTTTGTCGGAGACAACAAAAACGATGCCGGCTGATTTCTCTTTCGCGGCCATAGGCTATGACACAGGCAGTGGCACGACATATGCCATTTCTTCCGAGGTGCGTTTGGCCACTTCATCATCATGGTTTAACGGAGCATTCACCAAGAAAAAAGATTTGACGATAACAAACTTTTCGGGGTATACAGCAACAGCAGGCGGTACGATGACCATTACTGTTGACACAAAATCACTGTTTGATGCCGGTAAGCTTTTGACAACCGGTGATGACCTCCGTGTTGTTTATTCTACTCAATCGGGTACATTTGTTGAACTACCACGCAGCCTCATGGCAGCGGCTGGCACCACAATTAACACGTCAACAGCAACACAAGTTTCTTTTCCGCTACAAACCACCCTTCTTAGTGCTTCATCATCTGCCTCGTACGCTTTGTATTATGGCAACGCGAATGCTGTTGCACCAAGTTTCCCGAAGGAAAAATATTTGAGTTTTGATGGATCAAATGATTTGGTCACAACTCCACTTCATTTCAGTACTTGGCCAAGTAAAACGTTTGCAGCTTGGGTTTACGTTAATTCCATTAAAGCATGGGATCCGATCCTACTCGATGCGGCAGCTTACGACTCAAATAAATATTCAGGAATTTTATCGCGCAACGGGAAACTGGATTTATTTCAGTCATATGGAGCATCGGCAACTATTGATGTTAGTGAGAACGGAACCAGTATGCCGGCGGGTGGTGGTTGGGTACATGTGGCGGCGACAATAGATAAACCCACAGGAGTAGTCCGACTTTTTGTCAATGGCCAGAAAGTAAAAGAGACCGTGATCGACATGTCGGGAATGACTTTCTATGACACAACAAGTACTTTAAAAATTGGAGGTGGAAACACGGGAACATATTTGAATGGAGGTCTTGATGAAGAGGTGGTTTATAACAGGGCATTATCTGAAGCAGAAGTTTTGAGTGTTTTCCAAGGCAACATAAACACAAACGACAGTTCGTTGAAACTTTATTACAAATACGACGAAGGTGCAGGGCAAACGTTGACTGATTATTCAGGAAACGGAAATACAGGGACTCTAGGAGCCAATAGTTCAGTAGCTAGTGATGACCCAACTTGGTCGGCGGGAATTTCAAAAGGCTATTCAATCGGCAGTAAAAATGCGACGTTGGTTTGCCCGTTTAATGGGACAACGACATGTGTGGGCGGAGTAACCCCGACGACAGCGACAGGAGCGATACGATATGCAACCGGAAGTGCGATGCTCTTTGATGGGGTGAATGATGAGATAAATACTTCGACTTTTGGAAAATTACCGACCGGAACGAGTGCCAGAACAATTAATTTTTGGTTTAAACCAGGCCCGGGAATGACTGATTTGAACGG
>CAISLM010000009.1 GCA_903886255.1 Candidatus Collierbacteria bacterium | reverse complement strand
TCACCAAATAAACGGAGGCCTGGGTGGGGCTGTAGCCGAGGTATTAGGTGAAAAATGTCCCACAAAAATGATGAGAATGGGAATGAAGGATTCATTCGGTGAAAGTGGAGAACCGGGAGAATTACTGGCCAAATATGGACTTGATAAAGATGGAGTTATTAAAATAATAAAAAAAATAATAAATGGTTGACACATCCGTAATTGAATCAAAAGGGAAAGTAATGCTTTTGGCCTATGATCAAGGGTTTGAACATGGACCGGTGGATTTTACCGAAAAGTCGGTAGATCCAAACTACATTATGAAGATCGCCCAAAATGGGAATTTTACAGGAATTGTTTTTCAAGAAGGAATAGCAGCCAGGTATTATAAAAAGGAATCAGGTGTGCCGTTGATTGTCAAACTAAACGGAAAAACATCGTTTCAGGGAGAAGAACCTTTATCCTTACAATTGTGTACTGTGAAGAAAGCTGCCGAGCTGGGAGCCGTGGGAGTGGGTTACACAATTTATGTGGGAAGTCAAAATGAGGAGCAGATGATGGTAGAGTTTTCGCGAATTGAGGATGAGGCGCATGAGAGAGGGATGGTGGTCATTGCTTGGATGTATCCTCGGGGAAGAAAAGTGGCGGGGAGGGAGAACGACCGGGATGTAGTTGCATATGGCGCGAGATTGGCTTTGGAGATGAACGCAGATTTTGTGAAGATTCCTTATACGGGTGATCCTGAAAGTTTTGCTTGGGCGGTGAGGGCGGCCGGGAAAACCGGAGTGTTAGCACAGGGAGGAAAAAAAGTTGATTGGGAGAATCTAGAGGAAGAAATCAGCGGGGCAATGCAAGCCGGTGCTAAAGGAATTGCGATTGGGAGAAATGTTTGGCAGGACGAAAATCCGGATGAGGTTTCTAAGAAACTGGCCGAGATAGTGTATAAGTGAGACATGGATGAAGAAAATGGTGTGGAGATGATTAAAGAAGCATATAAAAGAAAAGAAGGCGAGAATGCTGTCGAATACCTTAAGAGACTTGAGAACTCCGGAGAGTTTGTGTTTCATGGTTCGCCAAATCGAGATATCGCAGTAATGGAACCACGTCCGGCAACAGACACTTCAGGCGATTCATTTAAAAATGATACTGCGGTTTTTGCCGATGCCAGATCGGCATATGCAATTTTAAGGGCTCTTATTCCATCAAGAGATAAAGTTTCAGGTGATTGGACACTTTCTACCGGCATGAGAAAGGGAATTCCTGAGATTCAAGCTTCAGAAGATATTGCTAGGATGTTCGGAACGGAGAGGGGAATGGTTTATGTGATGCCAAAAAAAGATTTCGAGGAATCAAAAGATCTTGTTCAGTGGAAATCAAAAAATCCAGAAAAGCCATTTTACAAGGTTGAAGTAGGCATCGAAGACTATAAATCTGTCGGAGGAAAAATTGAAGTAGTTAGGTGAAAATGCGCTTGGCAAGCTTGCCGAGACGATAGCCCCATTTTTTCCAAAAATCTTCGAAGTAGACGATATTGAGGAGAAGAAGGGCAATGAAGATAACTGCGTCATAGCTGCCTCGATTATAGTAAGCGTCTTCAAGCTGGATCCACATGGCAAATTCATCGAAGGCTAGTCCCAAACCGATACCAAACAATAAGCTCATCTTGAGTCTGGTTTTGCGCGGACGCGGCTGGGTAAGGAGGAAATAACCAACGAAGGCAAGGATGAGGAAACCATAAGCAAAGTGGTGAACGTGAATATGTCTAACCGTCAGGAAAAGGTTGGGGAAATTAAGAGTAACAAACCGCGAGAGGCCAAATGTGGCCAAAAAGCTAATTAAAATTAAAAAAGGAATTTCCTTTCCGGTTTTTGGACGAAAATATTTCCAGAGTTCCATTGTTCTATTTTATCAGTAATAGGTAAATTGAATTACAATGGAAATAATGAAGAAAGTCGTGGTTATTGGGTCGGCAGTGATTGACGTGCTTTTGAAATCAAAAAGTTTACATGTAATGAAAAGCCATGAAATGGAAGGCGGGGTAGCGATGTGTGAAGTGTTAGGCGGAAAAACGGAGGCTGAGGATGGAGTTTTGGCTACGGGAGGCGGGGGTACAAATGTGGCGGTGGGTCTTCACCGATTAGGAGAGGCCGTAAAAATGATTTGTAGGGTGGGAGATGACGATTTGAGTGAACTTTTAATTAAACAGATGGAAAAAGAAAATGTAGATTTATCTTTTGTGCAAAGAGCCAAAGGGAAAACCGGCATTTCGGCTGTTTTAGTGGCTCCGGATGGATCAAGATCAATCGTGACTTATCGAGGAGAAAGTGGGGAAATTGAGAGAAATGAGATCAGTTGGGAGGAAATAAAGAAGGCAGATTGGATGCAAATTTCCAGCTTAGGCGGAGAGATGGATCTTCTGGATGATTTAGTTTCTTTTGCTTTGGAAAATGGAATAAAGATTGGAGTAAATCCCGGTAAAAAAGAATTGGCTCAGAAGGAGAGACTGCTTAGACTATTGCCGAAGTTTGATTTGTTTAATTTAAATAGAATGGAGGCAGCTGAACTTTGGGGCGGCGATTTTGATGATGAAGAGATGCTGGTAAAAAAATTTGTTGAGGCCGGAGTAAAGCTTCTAATGATAACCGATGGAGGTAGAGGCGCCGGAGTTTGTGAAAAGGGTCGGTGGGTTAAAATGGATGCTTTCCCGGATAAATCGATTGATGATACAGGTGCGGGAGATGCGTTTGTGGCCGGTGTTGTATCAGGGCTATTGCAAGAAAGAAGTGCAGACGAAGCTTTAAAAATGGGACTGGCCAATGGAGGGTCGGTCGTTACATATTTGGGTGCAAAGGAAGGGTTGTTGTATAAAGACGGAATGGAAAAAAGATTAAAGAAAAAAATTAAATCCGTAGAAGAAAATATTGGTGTGCTTTAATTAAATCATGGCAAAAATAGAAGATGAAGATATCGAAATTCCCGGTGATGGTGATGAAAATGTGGGTGAGGGGTCGCCTGTAAAAAAACGGGAAAAAAAGAGAAAGTCGAAAGAAGAAAGAATTGCGGAAAGAAAAGTAATTTTTTGGACGCTGGTGATAATTTTGATTATTACATTGGGATTTTGGTTGGCACCCAATCTGGGAAGTATTTTTATTAATCCGTTTAAATCAGGAACGGAAATAAAGAATGATAAACCAAATGACCAAAAAACAGACAGCAAGAATTACATGGAAATAACTTTGTAGATTTTGTTTTTACAGAATCTGAGGGGTTGGTTGTCCTGACGGAGAGGGAGACGGGTTGAGAATTTCCTTAATTTTGGCCGGATCACAAGCAGTTTTAGGTTCTGTTCCCTTTACAAAGTAGTCATATCTTGTGGGACAACCATCACAGCTTAGTGTTCCGGTTAATATACAGATGGGAATTTTGACTAGATCTTGGGGGACAGTAGAAGAAGTGATTGTCTCGGGTTTGTTAATAAGAATTGTTTGTACAATTTTTGCCCAAATGGGAGAGGCGCCGGTGATACCGGAAGCGATGTTGGACATGGGGGTGTTGTCATTGTTGCCCACCCAAGTGGAGACAAGGAAATCTTTGGTATAACCGAAGGTCCAATTATCCCTTAGGTCATTACTGGTACCGGTTTTAACAGCAACTACTGCGTTTTTGATATTGAGAACAGAGTTTGGACCGAAAGCGGGTGTGCGAGCCGAGTTGTCGCTTAAAATATCGGATATAAGGTATGCTGTGGCCGGTGAAATGGTTTGGTGAGATAGGCAATCGGTTTCTTCCGCGGCTGCTGCAGTATTACCTATATTGGCTGTTTTGGGTTGATTTAGACATCCGGAAGCATAAATTTTTTCGCCGTTTGATTTTTCAACTTTGAGTATTGAAATGAGAGGAGTAGTAATACCTTGATTGGGGAAAGTGGAGTAGGCAGTAGCCATATCCACCATGCGAACCTCGAGGCTTCCAAGAGCCATGGAAAGACCAAACCGACTTGGATCTGTCCAAGTAGTGATACCCATTTTTGTAGCAAGGTTGGCAAAATTCTGGACGCCATCTTTGGAAAGAAGAATGACCGAGGGGATATTATAAGAGCTACCAAGGGCAGTACGAAGAGTAACAAACCCGTGAAATTTTCCATCATAATTTTTGGGTGTCCAAGGTGCTTGTCCGGGAAGGTTAAATGATATGGGTTTATCTTCCAAAACACTGCCAGGGCTGTAGCCATTTTCAAATGCTAAAGCGTAATTTAAGGGTTTTATGGAACTACCCGGCTGACGAAGAGCGAGAGTGAGATTTACTTGGCCATCCTCATTTAGATTAAAATAGTCTTTGGAGCCGACCATAGCGAGGATTTCGCCCGTTTTGGGATTGGTGACAAGAGCGGCACCATTGGTTACGTGGTAATTTTTGAGACCATCAACTTCACTAGTTACAATTTCCTGAGCTTTTTCTTGTAAGTCTAAATCAAGAGTAGTGGTAACAATAAGTCCACCCTGGTTGACCACATTCTCACCAAGTTGTTCTGTGAGCAGGTCTTTGATATACATGACAAAATGCGGAGCCTTGATTTCGGTTTTGTTGGTGTTGAAAACAAGTTTTTCATTTGAGGCTTGTTGGAATTGATCGTTAGAAATAAAACCATCCTTAAGCATTTGTCCAAGGACCAGCTGTTGACGAGACTTTGCCAGTTCCGGGTGGTCGCCGAATGGAGAATATTGACTGGGAGATTGGGGAAGGCCGGCGAGAAAGGCCGATTGGGCAATGTCTAGGTTTTTTGCATCGGTGTTGAAGTATTGCATTGAAGCTTCTTGAATGCCGTAAGCAGTGCCGCCAAAGCCAACTTGGTTAAGATACATCTCGAAGATTTTATCTTTGCTGTAGGCGAATTCAACTTCTACCGAAAGGATGAGTTCTTTAATTTTTCTGGTGAGAGTTTTTTCGTTAGTAAGAAGGGTATTTTTTACAAGTTGCTGAGTGATAGTTGAACCTCCCTCAGCTTTGTTATCGACAACATTTTTATAAAGAGCTCGGAATAAACCCGGGACAGAGAAACCTTTGTGGTTATAAAAATCTTTATCCTCGGCAGCCAGAAATGAGTTTTTTACCTGCTGTGGTAGAGAGTCTAGCGTGATGAGGGTTCTATTTTCATCTTTATAAATTTTGTAAAGGAGTTTCCCATTTCGATCGAGAATTTGGGTGGTCAGCTTTGAGGGAAAGTTATCAAGATTATGAGGGTTGGGAAGATCATAAAAAAATTGTACGTAAACAAAACAAACAAGAGTGATGATTCCTAAAGAAAAGAAAAAATAGGCACGATATGAGCTTAAATTATTTTTTTCTTTTGGTTCTAAGGCCTTCTTGTTTTTCGGATAGAGATTATGAAAATGATCATGAGAAAAAGTGAACTCGGGGAATTTAATCCGGGGTAGACGGATGGTAGGTAAAGAAATTTTCGGGAGCGTTATTTTTGGGAAGGATAATTTCGGGAAAACCAAAACGGGAAAATGAATTTTGGGAAAAGAAATTCGAGGAAGAGGCCGGGAGAAAAGATGGGAGAGAAAAATTGAAATATAGCTGAAAACTAAAACCAGCCAAAGAACAATTTTAAAGATAGGACTACCAAGGTATGTTAAAAAATTCTTTGATTGATTAAAGTGTCTTTTTTGAGCCATGACAGGACAGGTTTGTTCAAAGGGCAGGACTTCACGGAGTCTACTTATATTTTAGATCCGAAGCGGAGAAAAGACTAGGGGTTAATTAACGTTTTGATAGGATTCCAAAGATCTTGAGAAGTGCCTTCGTAACCAAGGGACCAAATAGCGATTCCGCCGAGATTGGCAGATTCAACAAGTTTAATTTTTTGTTCAAGAGAAAGGGCATTTTCGAAATGGACTTGATACGTCTTGTTGTTTTCTTGGAAAACAAGATAAGG
>CAISLM010000008.1 GCA_903886255.1 Candidatus Collierbacteria bacterium | reverse complement strand
TTGTCATTCCTGCGTAGGCAGGAATCCATCAAATCACTCCGCTTAAATTTTCGGCTTCATTATTTTAATCTCTTCCGGTAAATACTTGTTCAAAGCTTTCTCTATAAGTGCCGTTAAAGTTTCATCTTCCACCACTGCCTGTGCTTTCGCGTGGATTAATAATTTCGGATTCAAAAAAAGAGTTACTCGTTGTTTATCATTAGTTGTCATACTACACATACTACAACTACTTGTACTGCTTGTCAAGTCACCGTCATCGCGAATTCGTCATTGCGATCCCGCCGAGCGGCGGGAGTGGCAATCCAGTTTCCCCTCCGTCATTCTCGACCAAGGTCTGGAATCTATACAAATTACACCAATTAAATTTTCGGCTTAAATATCTTAATCTCTTCTGGTAAATATTTATGCCAATTGCTATTTAGCGAATTTAAACGTGGAAAGAATTTGATCGAGCGATGCTTTTTCCGTAACTTCCAGCGGCAATATATTAATATAGACATTTCCCATCTTTGCTGAGATAACAGTTACTTTAGAAAGTCCCTCTTTGCTAGTGCCTGTTTTGATAGTTCCTTGTAGATTACCAACTGTATACGGCATTGACGTTAAGTTATTCCACTGTTCCGGTGCCCACCCAATTGCCGTTAGGTCATTTTTAGATATTTGGAAACTTATCGGAGGCTGTGCATCATTACCAACTCCTCCATAAGTACCACTTGGGAGAGAATACGAATTGGCAGCAAGCCAAATTTGATCATCAAGACCGGGTGCCGATACATCTTTAAATAACCAAGATGACGGATATTTAAATGAAAAATCATATTTTGTATTTGTATATGTTTTCCAAGTCGACATATCGGCTGTCTGATCGCTGAATTTAAACGTAGAAAGGAAAGCTGTAAAACTATCTAAATCTTCTTTAGACTGATAATAGGTACCGATTTCAAATGTAACACCGTTTTGTTTAACAAACACTCTTCTGTCAATCAATCCGCCATGACCCTCCCAAACATTGCTATTTTCCACAGTGACACCGGCGGTCATTCCTGCCACGGCACAATCGGGAAGCTTTTTGTATATTCCAAATTCAGAGGCAGTTCCCGTTTGGGTCTGTTTAATCTCTCCGCTCTTCATTGCAATAAAGCTATCGATAAGATCTTGAGGCATAAAATTATATACAAGAAAATCATTCCTTGTAATACCTTTTGGAATGGCAGAAACATAAATAAGAGGAAATCCCGGTGGCGAAAATTCCTGTGCTGTTACCACATTCAAAAGCACACTGTTGGGCATATCTTTTAAACTATTTTCGTCAATTCTTAAATTATTTGGATACGAGAACTCATAATGAAATGTTGTATTTGTATACTTTTTCCAATTTGCTGTCGAATTGTTCACCTGCATTAACGGCACCTGTGAAATCATAGGGGTTGGGGTCGGTTGCGTGTGAGCAATTTGCTGTTTCAGCTGATAATATTGATACGCGAAAAATCCTGCCACACCAAGAGTAAGAAATAAAATCACAACAACTATCACAACGAATAAATTATTTTTTGCCGGTATCGGAGCTGGCACCGCAAGTGGCGATGGAGGAACTTGAGAAGGGGTGGTAGGTTCCATGTATCTCACTATACCACGCCTAATTAATTTTTTAAATGAATCAACACCTCATCGATCAAAAACAGCTGATTTTTCCGCAGAAGCGGCAATTTATCAAAAGCAAAAAACCCATACTCCGCTACTTCAGCAGTTGGCGCAAATTCACCACCGATCAAAATACCGGTATAGCACATATCCAGCCGCGCTGTCTCCCGGTCGGTTCTGGTTTTCAAATCATCATCCACACTTACCACCAATCCCGACTCCTCTTTTATCTCTCTTTCTAAGGCCTCCCGTGGATGTTCCCCCGCTTTCATATATCCACCCGGCAAACTCCATGAATGTGACCGGTAAGTGTGTTTAAAAAGCAGCACTTCTTTTTTCTCATTCAAAATTATTCCGGTCACTCCCACCAAAAACTGGTCTTGAAATATTCTCATCAACTTAAGTTGAAAATTTTTCGGCATATGCAATGCCTTATAAATCTTAGCCAATAGGTTTTTCACAAAGAGTTGGGGTCTGTTGGCTCCACCCCCTCACCATTTTTTTGTCTTTCATTGGCAAGTTCCAGCTGGTGAACATTTTTGGTCAGTTCCAGCACTTCGCCCTTATTCCTTTTAATCTCTTTATCCTTACCTCTTATCGTTAGAGACGTTGAAATTGATTGAATCAAATAAGCCACATACGACAAAACCAAACCAATCAAAATCGATCCCACAATTACATAAAATAATGGAATATTCGAAATTGTGTACACACCCAAGTTAACCGAAACGGGTGTGAAGTTAAATTTTGAAATGTAAACTAATCCAGATCCCACCACCAACAATAAAATTAAAGCCAGCATAACTCAAAATATGGGATAACTAATACTGTCAGTATACTCTCTATCGTCCACCTCATTAAAAAATCATATAAAAAAAGCGTATCTCGTTCCCTTTCGGGTAAAAGATACGCTCAAACCAACTTCCTCTCACTTGACACGATAAGCTGTTACGAAAAATATTCCTGTATCGTTACCCACGCAAGTTTGAAGGACCATCTTGTCGAAATTGTTTCCTCCGCGAAAATATTTATTCACCAAATATACATCGGAAACTTCCGGTCCTCCATTCCAAGGCTCAAATCGTAGCCAATTGCCTAAGTTTCGCCACTCGGCTTGTTCCTGCACAAGATACTTTTCCACGCTGCCGTCGGTACGGATGAGGTAAATAATAACCCCACTGTGAAGTTGGTAAAACTTTTGACCTTCCAGTCCATCGTGAGCCAATATTCCCACAACCTGACCCTCGCTCCACGGCCCATTCCATACTAGTGCCCACCCCAGACTGTTTGGTACGGCATCCGCATCTCCTCGTCGAAGGTGTATTTTCAGGATTCCTTCAACATAGATGCAGGATATATCAACACTACCTGGAGCTTTACATTCATCCACAAAAACATTCAATGGATCCGGAGTCGCTGTGGGTAAAGGTGTCTCTGTTGCTGTCGGATTGGGTGTATTTGTTACGGTAAGTGTAGCAGTTGGCACCACAGTCGGAACTTTCGTGTCTGTCAGTGTTGGTTGTGAAATCAAAACCGTTGCGGTTACGAATGGCACGTTACTTCCACAGCCCGAAACAAACATCAATACCAAAGACAAAATCAAATACCTTTTTAAAAGCATTGCTCTCCTCTTTAATTCCACTGACTAAAAATCAACGTACCTCGACATTATACTTTAAATATCCACCATTGCGAACGTTATAGGGTCTTACTTTCTTCGAGGCGATTATTTATTTCCTACTCCACCCCGGAAACAACGCACTGTAATTTTCGTTCAGCGAGTCCAATTTCTTCATATCGGCCGCCTTTATCTCAAAATCAAAAACTTCGATATTGCTTTTTATATGTTCTTCCGTTTCCGATTTTGGTAGCATCACTAAGTCGTGCTGCAACCCCCAACGGATCATTATCTGCGCCGCAGTTTTCCTATATTCTTTAGCCAAATCATTTATTACTTTGTCTCCCAATCGTTTTCCTCTGGTTAACGGGCTGTACGCTTCCACCACAATACCCTCAGTCTGGCAATAAGCCACCAACTCTTTTCGATTTATGAATGGGCTTATCTCCACCTGATTCACCATTGGTTTCATTCCCCCCATTCTTTTTATTTCCTCCAGTTGTTTGATATTAAAATTACTCACCCCGATCGACCTCGCCTTGCCCTCTTTGTATATTTTTTCCAGCTCCTTCCAAGCATTTTTCCAGCCGATAAATGGCCAATGTAGCAAATACAAATCCACATAATCCATTTTCAGCTTCTCCAAACTTCTTTCAAACTCTTCTTCGGGTCGGGAAAAATCTTGAACCGCCAGTTTTGTCGTCACAAACATCTTTTTCCTGTCCAAGCCGCTTTTCTTAATTCCCTTTCCTACCCCTTCTTCATTTTTATACGCTCTGGCCGTATCCACATGCCGGTAGCCGGCCTTAATTGCCGTTTGTACTACACCGCTGACCTTTTCATTATCAATTTTCCACACCCCAAAACCTACTCTTGGTATCTCCACTCCGTTGCTTAGTTCGATTGTTTTTGATAATTTAGTCATTTATAAAGTCATTATACGACCACAAAAAAGCCCCTGTCCTAAAACAGAGGCTTACAAATAATAAAATAAGAAAAACTATTTTTGCTTCATCTCCCCCTGGGCGTACCCTCCACTACTCTTTACTATCAGCCACTTGCACTCAACCACCTGATATTCAAAGGCAAGAGACTTCATCAGGGCCAGAAATTCCCTCTGGGCACTTTCGACTTCATCTTCCACCATGCTGCTGCCATTATTATTAGTGATCCAGCCCGTGACATCGAAGCTAGCCATTCCGTCACAGTGACCAAACTCACGGACTTCATAGGCAACGTTTGTGTGGAAGACATCTTCAGCCTTGGCCTGAATCTGTTTGGCCATTTCCCAAGCCTGGCGCCGAATTTTTTCCTCCTGCCAATCAGTTACACAGCCTTCCGGCAATCTATAGCGCAACAAAAACTCGTTCATGTAGCACCTCCTAGAGATATTTATCCAGATCTTCCACCCGAACCCAATTTCCGCTTTCCAACGCCTCTGCTTCCATCTGCTCGGCGATCTTCATCGCCTCATTTATTTTGAGGTACGGCCGATCAATTGGATTGACTCGGTAACCGCTGTTGGCAGGGTCAAATGCCTTCGAAGGATCAAGACTGTTGTAAACGTGGAAAACCGGAAAGAACGTTTGGTTCTTTGGGATCTCCGGGAAACGGCCCATATTCAGCCAAATTTCCTTGCGAATCATGATGGTTGCCGCGTGGTTTCCGTCCGGTTCCCAAAGCACAGTCGTGATCATTTGATCCGTTACCAACTCAGTTGCAAACTGCTGAACTTCCAAGTTGATCTTTTTACATCGGGGGCACTTAATGGCGTGGTCAATCGCCAATACTTTATTGCAACCGGTACAACGAAATGTAGTTCCTGATGCTCTTTTTGGCATTCTGAACTCCTTTGTAAATGGGCTAGGCATTTCTGCCTGCAACAAACCTGGTTATCATAACCCAATCACGCACAAAAGTCAAGTACTATGGGACGAAACTTACTATTTTCAGGCACAAAATATCCCTTCCTCATATAGCTCCTCAACCAGCTCCACCCTATCCGGATTTAGCTCCATCATCTTTTCTTTAATCTCATCACCCGACAAACACCTTTTCTCGCCAAACTTACAATTTTCTCTATGTAGGGCGTCATAAACGTCAGCCAAAGCCATAATTCTGGCATACTCAAGGATTAAAGCTTGGATTTCCTCAGAATACTCATGAAGATGAGGCGGTAATTCTTTCGGATAGCCATTTTTCTGAAACTTGTGATGAAGTAGTATTATCTCGGCCGTAAAATCAAACCTCGTTCTAACTACTTCATACCCTCTTACCACGTGTTGTTCAATCACCCGATAGTCTCCATCAGTCCACGTCTCTGTTTTTTTAAGAAGCTCCACCGGCATTTCCGCCTTGCCGATATCATGCAAAAGCCCGGCCAAAAAAAGGGCTTTTTCATCATATCCCAGGAACTTCCCAATTTTCTGTGTCAACAAAGCCACCCTCTCACAGTGTTGATATGAGTGTAAATCCCTTTGTTTTAATGGTTCAAGAAAACCCTTTATCGCCTCACAATCCTCCAAATCAATATTCAGCATCTCAAATGTCTGAGAAATTTCCGTTTCCGTCGTAGGTGACTTTTTTAGCTCTACATCCGCCATAACGAGCATATTCTACCCTAACTCTCCCGTACTTTCATCACCAAACTATACGGTGTCTTTGCCACCAGTCTATATCCCAAACCCATCAAATACTTCACTACCTCTGATTTTTGCGGTTTATCAAAATCAAATTCCAGATCCTCGCAAATAATTATTTTCGGCCGAAACTTTTCCCAGTCGTTCGACTGCAGCACTTCCAAATCCATCCCCTCAACATCCACCGACATCAAATCGATTATTTTTCCTTCCATCTTGTTGCCGGCCAATATGTCCCGGAGTGGCATGACGGCGATATTCACTTTTCGAATTAATTTCCTACCCGCTTCTTTAATATTTTTATCCGCTGTTTCTTGGGAAAAAGTATTTGCTGCACCATCGTTAAATTCAAAGTATTCCAGCACATCCTTTTTTGCTCCTACCCCCATACTGACAAACACATCCCTATTCCGGACCGAGGAAAAATCCTCCTTGGCTTCTGGCCGGGGCTCGATACAGATACCGCTCCATCCCCGCTTATAAAACATATATGTATTGGAAAATAGTTTCGGATGAAACGCTCCTACATCTATATATATGCCTTTTCGTTTCTTACCCAATTCCACATCGGCGATGATGTCCTCCCCCGACTGGGCGAATGATCTTTTTCCAAACCAGTCATATAATGGCGACAGAAACAATCTTTCTTTTATGCTCACCTCTCTATTTTAATTGATATACTAAAAGTATGCTAACGCTAAAAGATATCGAACTAATGCGAAAGTTCTTTCCCTCAAAAGAGGATTTTGATGACTACAAACAAGAAGTAAATAATAATATCCTTAATTTCAAAGACGAAATTCTTACCGAGATTAAAGAGCTTCGAATAGAAACAGAGGTTAACTCATCTTTCAGAAACAAAATCGACAAACAAGACAAGCGGATTGATCGTCTTGAAGTCGCAGTTTTTCACTAACCATGCGTCGAATATCTCCCAACATATTCCTTTCATTCTCTATTTTTATAAGCATTGTCATTATCGTCGCCATTTCTTTCCTCAAACCTTTTAAATCCTTTATTCCTTTCGCGAATTATCTTTTAGGGACCGCCAAACCCACTTCTTATCTCATCATGTTGGGAAACGATGCCGAAATGCGCGCCAATGGCGGCTTTGCCGGGTCCTACGCCACAATTATGATGAATTACCCCAAAATGGACGCTTCTTTTCAAGATATCTATGTTCCCAATGGACAATTGCAAGGTTATGTTGTTTCCCCGGAACCGATTCAAGATGCTTTCCAGCACGGCTCGTGGGAGTTGGCCAACGCCGATTGGGACCCTGATTTTGCTACCGCCTCAGCTACCTTAAGATGGTTTTTTGAAAAAGGCAATGAAATTAATCCCGATAATTTAGTCATTCTCAATCTTTCTACTATCAGGAAAGTTCTAAACGTCGTTGGTTCCTTCTCTGTTCCCGAATACCAAGCCAATCTTACCCCCGATAATTTCTATCTTTTCCTCCAAGGCAAGGTCGAAATCGGTTTCTTCCCCGGCTCCACTCAGAAAAAAGATGTCCTAACTGCCGTCGGCCAAGCCCTAAAACAAAAAATCATACACCTATCTCTCCTCAAAAAAATTCAAATCGCCGCTATCATTTATCAGGATCTGCAAAACAAAAATATTGTTATCAATTCCAACAATCACGATTTCCAAAATCTTCTTCAAACCAAAAGTTTTGCTGGCGCTATCACTACCACCACTCCGGACACATATATGTTAGTTGAAACCAATCTCGGTGCCAACAAAGCCAACGCTTATGTTACGAGACAAACTGACCACACCATAACCTTCTCCGGCGACAAAGTCACCCATCAAATCACCATCAAATTTGCCAACTCCTCTCCCATGGCCAATCCCAATCCTCCATTCCAATATGGTGGCAATTACATTGCCTATCTCCGCTTCTATATCCCGGGCAATGCCGGAGATATTCACCTCGATCGTGAAGTTCCGAACGAAGGTGACAAAAACACCGAAAAATATCGCCTTACCAAAGAAGTTGATTATGGTCTCATCAATCTTGGCTTTTTCCAAACTACCCCTGCCCAAGGTCAAACTTCCGTCACCCTTTCCTACACCCTGCCGATTTCTCAAAACAATTATTCTCTCACTATTCTCAAACAACATGGCTTCGTCACTTCTCCCCAATCTCTTACCATAAACGACAAAAAATATTTCACAAATCTCACCGACGACTTTATCCTCCGCCATCCCTAACTTTTTTCCACATCGTCTCTTGAAACGCCTGATATAATACCAGTCATTCTGTACATTCAAAAGATTAGGAGAAAAGTGGACCCCAAAAAAATGTTTTTTACCTACAATGGTTTCCCGAGACATGCAGAATGGGATCATTTTGTTGATTGGAATGAATTCAAATTGGGAAAAGGCAACGATATCATTTACACCGATAGCGTAGCCGTTTGTTTGGCTATTACTCTATATTATCCACCGAAAAAATTAGGTGTCTTGGCCCATATTTCCGACTTTTCCGACTCGCCCACAAACCTAAGATCGGAAAATGTTATCGATACCCTACTCCAAGCTTTAGGTCTCACTGGAAAACAGGACACCTTCCCCTCTCTTCAAGCTTCCCTCGCTGGTGAGGGATTACTCCGAGATGATGACCGGAAACTATCGCCCATCGTAAGATCAATGTTAAACAAATACGATATCCCGATAATCGGTGAGGACTTGTGCAAGGCTCCCGGGCGTTTAGTCTATCTTCATTGCGACACTGGACTTGTCGAAGTTTTTCGAGCAGGCTAAAACCATCTACATCCGCCCCTATCTGGGGCGGTTTTTTATTCCTGTTATAATTTTCACTAACCGCACATTTCAAACATTCGAAAGGAGCAAGACGTGAAAGTTCGCTTGTGGACCTATTTTAAAAAAATCGATCTTAAAGACAAGAATGTTCCCGTCAATTTTGACGGTGAAAAAATATCGGAAATCACCATTGAACCGGTTGACAACTATCCTTTATATTATTATCACTTTGCTCCGCAGCTCTCCATTCTCATTGGCAG
>CAISLM010000007.1 GCA_903886255.1 Candidatus Collierbacteria bacterium | reverse complement strand
CGGAAGCCAAGATAAAAACCCAAGTAGTTAATCCGTTGCCCCCGAAACCCATGCTCGAAGGTGCCACCGCCACAATCTGGCAATATCCACCCAATTCACTTCTTTCCGATCAAAAACTCGGCAAGGCAGATCGCGGTGATATCAACAAGAACATTGATATTATTCAAAACACCCTTGAATCCTTCGGCATTCAAGCCCACGTCTCCGAAGTTCACAAAGGCCCCGCCGTCACCCAATATGCACTTACCATCGCCATGGGTACGAAGTTGTCGAAGATCAACGCTCTCCAGTCTGATCTTGCTCTCGCTCTTTCCGCTCCCCAGGGTCAGATTCGTATCGAAGCACCTATTCCGGGTAGAGACCTTGTTGGTATTGAAATTCCCAATCGCTCCCTCGAATTTGTTTCCCTCCGTGACATGCTTGCTTCTCCTGCCATGCAAAACAGCAAGTCCAAGACTATGGTTTCCCTGGGGTTAGATGTTTCCGGCACAGCTTGTGTTGTTGATATTGCCAAAATGCCTCATATCCTCATTGCCGGTACTACCGGTTCCGGAAAATCTGTTTTGATCAACGCTTTTATCGCTTCATTGCTTTTCCGTGCTTCTCCGGAAGAAGTGAAATTTATTATGGTCGACCCGAAACGCGTCGAACTAACTCCCTACAGTGGTATTCCCCATTTATTAACCGATGTTATCGTCGATGTTGATAAAGTTGTAAATGCTTTAGGGTGGGCCGTTGCCGAAATGGAACGCCGCTATAAAATTTTCCAGGAAGTTGGTGTCAAAAATATCGCTGCTTACAACGAAAGTAAAGCCTTCCAATCCATGCCGTACATTATTATCATCATTGATGAAATTGCCGATATCATGATGAGCAAGAATGCCGGCGAAGTTGAAAATCGCATTGTTCGTTTGGCCCAGATGGCTCGCGCCGTCGGTATCCACTTGGTCCTTGCTACCCAACGCCCGTCTGTCAATGTTCTTACCGGTTTAATTAAAGCCAACATCCCTGCCCGTATTGCTTTCCAAGTAACCTCCATGATCGATTCCCGCGTTATCATCGATTCTCCGGGTGCCGAAAAACTCTTGGGCAAGGGCGACATGTTATTTATTCCTCCGGACGTTGCCAAACCCAAACGTATTCAGGGAGCTTTCGTTTCCGACAAAGAAATCTTCGACCTCCTTAAATTCATCAAGAGTATGGGAGTTGAAACCAAGCTGGATGAAACCATCACCAAAGGCTCTGCTGCCAAAGGAACTCTTTCTGCTTCCGGCCAAGATATGGGCAATGTTGACGAAAAATTCGAAGAAGCCGCCAGACTCTGCATTGCCGAAGGTAAAGGCTCAGCTTCGTTGCTTCAGCGCCGTTTGGAAGTTGGCTACGCTAGGGCAGCGCGTATCCTTGACCAGCTGGAAAGCGCCGGCATTTTAGCTCATGCCGAAGGCAACAAACCTCGTGAAATCATTGTCAATAGTTTTGATGAGTACCTGCCCACAAGTGAAGAATCGGAACAATAACTGTTATGAAAACAGTCGGCCAGCTACTCCACGGAGAAAGAAATAAAAAGAACATTTCCATTGAGGAATTGTCTATCGCCACCAAAATAGACGAGAAATATATCGAGGCCTTGGAGGCCGATAGATATGATGATCTTCCCTCAGAAACTTTTACCAAAGGCTTTATCAGAAATATTTCCCTTCGTCTTGGTGGCAACCCTGAAGAGTTTATCGCTATTTTTAGAAGAGACTATCGCAATCCTGATTTAAAAAAGGGTTCCAATAAATCGAAGTCAATTAAATTTAAACTCCCTTCCGTGACTTCTCAGTTCCTGCCTATTGTTCTCGGCATCATTGCCTTTCTTGTCTATCTTGGTTTCCAGTTCCGTGCCATTCTCACCCCTCCACCACTAGCGATAAACAAGCCCTTAAGTGGTAGTGTCCTTGCTTCTCCGGTAGATATTCAGGGCTCTACTTCATCTGATTCGCTTGTAACTATCAATACCGACAACGTCGTCAAGCCGGATCAAAACGGAGCTTTTCAAATCCGCCTAAGTCTTCCCGTTGGAGAAACCAAATTAATCATCAAAGCCACTAACAGATTCGGCAAATCACAAAATATCGAAGTTCCTCTCACCATCATTTCCAACTAAAATATCTGACGTTATATTAAAAATTTGCTATCATAAATATATGACCCCGTCACAAATTGTTTCCTTAATTTCCGTTTCTGTCCTTACTGTTGTCGCTGTCATCGTTGGTATCGAGCTTGTCTTGGTTCTCCGCGAAATAAAAGGTTCTCTCACAAGAGTCAACAGAACCCTTGATACCGCTGACGATACTCTGGCCAAACTTTCTCAGCCGGCCGTCGGCCTTTTCGCCATCATCGAAGGCTTTCGCCAATCAGGGAAAATAGTTGAGCTGGTTCAGCACCTTCTCGGTCACGACAAACCCACACCTCCGGATAATTTTGACAGCCATGAATCCTACCAATAGATCAAACGATAATCATTTTTCTTCTTTCGCCGTCGGCGTTTCTCTTGGAGTTGTTTCGGCTTTAATGTTAGGTACTGAAGAAGGTAGAAAAATTCTCAAAGAAATCCTTGATGCCATTCCGGAAAAATATAAAAAAGTTCCTGAAACTTTTGCTCCCTCAAAAATTGACTTTACTAATGTTCCGCCCACCCCTATCATTGAGCCAGAAGAAACACCACACCACACCACTTTCGAATTCCACGACCCGGTTATTGCGGGTGAAGCACCACCCCCTCCACCGCCGATAATTCATCCCCAGCATCCCCTGAAGGACATCCTATAACTTGACACTGATCTTGGTCGGTGGTAACATTCCTCTCAATTCGATCTCGTAGCAACTTTACATGGAGGAATAATGAAAACTTTAATTGATAAGCCATTTTTATTTGCGTTAGTTGTCTTGGGCATTGCCGTGATTACCACAGTCGTTCTCACTGCCATTGTTGCAGCCTGGTTGTTGTATTCCCTGATAACCGGAATTTTTGCCGCAATTGCTGGCTCTATAGTGTTAATTGCCTTTGTCGTATCTGAGTGTTTAATTTTCAAAAGTGCTATGAAATCATCTCTTTAAAAAAAGGAGCAGAAATGGAAAACAAAAACCCTTCTCGGAAATCCTTTGTTGTTTTTATCGTTGTTGTTTTGGTTGTATCCCTAGTTTTGGGTCAGCTGATCGCCTCAAACTTTATTAACGGAAAATACCGCACGTGCGGTCTGTTGCAGGCTGGTTTGCAGCAAGTGGGGAACCAGCAAGATCCCACTCTACAAACGGCATTTGAATGCGTCCGAGTTGTGACGGCGGTAGAACTTTTGACCAGACTTGTCGCTGCGATTTTCTCGCTTCTCATCACGGCACTTTTCGCTGTCTCAAAAGTCGCCATATCAGAGTTGTTAGAATTCAATCGAAACTACGAAGCTGCCAAGAATAGTTCGGTCCATAAATTTTAGATTCAAATTATCACGAGCCCTGTTTTAAAACAGGGCTTTTTGTTGCCTGTGCCATCATAGGTTATAATTTGTATTCAAATGACCATCAATGACATTCGAAAAAAATATCTCACCTTTATGGAAATAAGAGGTCATGTCATTATTCCCTCGGCGTCACTTGTCCCCGAAGGCGATGCAACTACGTTATTCACGTCGGCCGGAATGCAACCCATGATGACCTATCTTCTTGGCCAAAGACATCCTCTCGGTACAAGGTTAGTAGATTCACAAAAGTGTTTCCGTTCCCAAGATATAGATGAGGTCGGCGATAACCGCCACACCACTTTTTTTGAGATGCTGGGAAACTGGTCGCTTGGTGATTATTTTAAAAGAGAACAATTAAATTGGATTTTTACTTTCCTTACCAACAAAGATAGTGGATTGGGACTAGATCCAAACAAACTTTTTGTCACAGTTTTCGAAGGCGGTTCAGGAGTTGGCAAAGACGAAGAGGCAATAAAACTTTGGCAGGATATTTTTTACAAGGTCGGAGTCACCGCCAATGAGGGAGAACACATCTTTGCTTACCCGGCCAAAAAAAATTGGTGGTCCAGATCAGGTGCTCCGGAAAATATGCCGATTGGAGAACCAGGTGGTCCGGATTCGGAAATATTTTTCGATTTTGGTGAAAATTTAAAACTCCACGAAAATTTTCCTTTTAAAAAAGAAAAATGTCATCCCAATTGCGACTGCGGTCGTTTCTTGGAAATCGGTAACTCTGTTTTTATGCAATATGTCAAAAAAGACGATGGCACTCTTGCCGAGTTGCCTCACAAAAATATTGATTTCGGCGGAGGGCTCACTCGCCTGGAAGCGGCTGCGAACAACGATCCTGATATGTTCAAAATCAGTAGTCTCTGGCCCCTGATTCAAGGAATCGAGACCATTACCGGAAAGTCATATTCCGACCCCGAAAATCAATCATCGATGAGAATCATTGCCGATCAT
>CAISLM010000006.1 GCA_903886255.1 Candidatus Collierbacteria bacterium | reverse complement strand
TGACGATCGGCACCATCCTGGCTTTTCCAAGCCCTGGTCTGTAAACGGCCTTCAACGTATACCTTACGACCCTTACTCATTAGCTGAGAACAAATCTCGCCCAACTTTCCCCAGGCAACAATCCTGTGGAACTCGGCGCCTTCTTGTTTCTGGCCGGTAGAATCTGTCCACTCCCGGTTTGTGGCCAAACCAAAAGTGCAAACGCCGGTTCCCGATGGTGTGTATTTAAGTTCAGGGTCACGGGTTAGATTACCAATCAGCATTACTTTGTTTAAACTTCTTGTACTCATTTTGACGAATCTTTTATTAAATCCTAATCAATAAGAATCTTAGCAGTTTATCATCCATCTGCAAATCTCTCTCCAGCTCTTTTGCGCCGGTAGCGGCTCCTTCAAGAGAAAGCTTTAGGTAATGTCCCCTGCTCTGTTTTTTAATCTCGTAAGCCATGGTTTTCGTTCCCCATTTATCAACTGAAACGACCTTCAAAGCGCGTTTTTTGCACTTCTCGGTGATTTGTTTTTCCACTCCGACTTCATTCTCGGAGACGGGATAAATGACAACGAGTTCGTACTTATTGGTCGAACCCATGGACGATTTGACTTCGGTTGTCTGTTTTATTTTTTTCATAACATGGCTATTATACCAAACAAAAGCCACTTTCTGGCTACTAGAACCAAACCTGGCTAGGTGCCGGCCAAGCACAAATGCTACATGATACAATTTCACTGTAGCTTAATAACCCTAAAGGAGGTTCAGAATGTGCAGATCAGGAAAAACGCCCTGGCAGCTGGATGTTTATGGCCCGGTTCTCCAACAAGACATCATCGATGAAGGTCGCCGCAAAAAGGCTACCTCGTGGTTAAACAAACTCAAACTCCAAATTCATCTGTTCTTCAAAAAACCCAAAAGGAAGTAATCGTATCCACCTTATCCCCGTCTTGTGACGGGGATTTTTACATTAAAAAGGCCTTGATGTAAATACCAAGGCCAAAACTCAACGCTTTTTTACTGTATCGCACAGGAATACTAAGATAAATAGAGCGATTGGTCCAAAAATCATAGTTAAAAAGAACCAGTTAAATCCGCTTCTGTTTTTCGTCCCCGCAACTAAAACAGCAATTATGGCGAAAAGAAGCCAACCACCGCTAGCCAAAGTATTATGATCCATATCATCTCTCCTCGGTATTCTTCCTTTTCTTGTATTTCCGTAAACTTTTTAATCTTTCAATTTCCGCTTGCTGAACCTTCACAAGCTCTTCTAAGCGAATTTTCTCAAAAAATGTGTGGGCAATAAACGCCTCATCAGACTCGTAACCCCAATCTTTCTTCGTGTCACACCACATGCCATTTACAAAAATTCTCACTGTGACCTCCAGTTTTATTTAAAGAACAATTTACCGAAGTGTATCACATCAAGAACCAACCATAAACTCCACCACATCTCCATCCTTCATTTCATATTCTTTTCCTTCAAACCTCACCCACCCCTTGTCAGATGCCTCTTTCCAACCCTTCGCTTCTACAAATTTGCCATAATCACAGACCTTTGCCTTGATAAACTTCTTTTCAAAATCAGTATGAATCACTCCGGCCGCTTGTGGCGCTTTCATTCCCCTATTAATTGTCCAAGCCCTGCTTTCCATCTCTCCGGTCGTTAAAAAGGAAATCAAACCCAAGCTGGCATAGGCTTTATTGATGAGAAGATCTAGCCCGGACTCTTTTATTCCCAGTTCCAGCATATATGCCTTGGCGTCTTCAGCCGACAAACTTGATAGTTCCGATTCTACCTTGGCGCAAATATATAGGTTCTCCCCCATCGGCTCTCTTAATCGCTGGTCAGTTTCGCTGACGTTATAAACCAATATTTCTTTTTTCGCCGTTAACAAAAATAAATCTCTCGCTAATTCCCTATCCTCATCACTTTCCAGCACAATTCTCGCCGGCTTTCCCGCATTTAACCCGGCAAACAGTTTTTCTACAACAGCCCTCTTCTTTTCCATGCCTTTAGCTTTGACATCTTTACTTTCAAGTGACTTGGTAATCGTTTCCAAATCTTTCAAAATCAGCTCCGTTTCGATTACTTCATAATCCGTTTTTGGGTCGACACTCCCCTCTTTGACAATTTCTGAATCAGCAAAGTCTCGTACCACTTGCAAAATCACATCTACTTCCCGAATATGAGTCAGGAATTTATTTCCGAGACCAGCCCCAGTTGCCGCACCTGCCACCAATCCGGCAATATCCACAAACTCCACTGTCGCCGGAACAATTCTTCCTGAATGAGAAATCTCAGACAAAACATTTAGCCGTTCATCCGGCACTTCTACCACTCCCACGTTTGGCTCTATCGTTGCAAAAGGATAATTTGCCACCAAAGCCTGCTGACGCTTTAAAAGCGCATTAAACAGGGTCGACTTCCCCACATTTGGCAAACCTACAATTCCCACCTTTAAACTCATTGCTATATTTTACTTTAATTTTGCCAATAAAAGACCCCGCCTAAGCAGGGTCATAAAAAAACTAATCTTCGTCTGCAAACATCATAATCATTCCTGAAGTTGCAATTTCCACATCCTG
>CAISLM010000005.1 GCA_903886255.1 Candidatus Collierbacteria bacterium | reverse complement strand
CATTGATGGTGGTGAGCGGAATAACGGAAGTGGAATAAAAGTTGGCAAGAGAATCGGCGTAAAGTGTCGAACCGTCCAATAATCGATTTATATTTATATCCAGAACCGACTCCAGATTTTGAGAAACCGAAAGATTGGCGGTTTTGTTGGTAACAGTTAATGGATCGCCGCCAGTGTTAACTACACGAATTGATTTGGTGAGACTTTTCCCCGGGAACCAAATTTCGGATGGTGAAAAAATTGGTGAAGTAGATGGGTTCGTACATCCGGATGAATTGCAGGTTATTTCCGAATCAGCAGCCAAAGCTAGTGTTGGGAAAATTAAGAATAAGGCGAGGAAAAGAAGTAATTTTTTCATTTAGTTGTCGGTTTTTTCTAAGATTAAAGTGGTTCCGTCCGGACGAGTAAGAGTGATGGTGATCCTGATATTGTTAACGTTTTGATCAAAGGCAATACCGCCGCCGGACGACTCCGAACCAAGAAGAATATTTTCATTTTTATATTCACTTTGATTATTTAAATTGACGGAACCGATAAAGCCTTTGGGCGCCGAATCCGTATCATAAATAACGCTGTACGAAAGGGCGGAGAAATCTGAGATATTTTCAACTGTGAAGGAATAATAATGTCTATCAACGCTAACTATTGTATTTAACGATGGATCGGGCATTGCCTGATTATCGAATTCAATTACCGCGGAATTTTCGACATTGCCTGCTTTATCAACTGCGTGGGCAATAATGCGGAATCTTCCCAAGGGTGGTTGATTGTGAAAACTGTAGGACCAAGTTGACCAATCGGCCGAAGTCGGAGTAGCCAAAACTCGAGTGCCGGTTTCCGTTCCATTTACCCAATTGTTGTACTTATCCAGGTAAAGTCCAAGGAGAGTCCGGGAAATCGAAAGCTCAACATGATCAACGCCGGAAAGATCATCATGAGCAGTACCTTCAACCTTACCATTCCAAATGTAGGTATATTGAACCATGTTGTCTCCGTTGGAGTTAAACGGGTAAGTAATGGTACTGGTAGGTGGAGTAACGTCCCAAACGCCAGAAGTAATAGTGTTGTCAACTGTTTCTGTAGCAGTTAACCCCCAGGTGCCGTCGCTATTAAGTTGCCAGGCTTTGAAAACCAGGTTAAAATTGCAGGTTTTGTTTTCTTGATCACCAACACCACCACCAAAAGAGATATTTACAGGAACATTGGTGTCGGTTCCGGATATAGTCAGAGGTTGACCGGAAGGAAGAGTAATTAAAAGAGCATTACAAAAAGTTGAGTCTCCGCCGGTTATGGCCAGATCAACTTTATATTTGAAATCCAAGGTGCCCTCTTTTGTGATCTTGATGTTTTTTGTTTCATTGAAACCCGGAACAATACCAGAAGAATTGGCATTGCCTACGAGTGCGAAATCAATAGAACCTGCCGAAATGGAATTGTTAGTGGAAGTTTCTGTGTCTACAAAACTCGCATTTGTGCCACCGATAGTGAATAATCCGATAATAAGACTAAGAAAGATGGCTTGTGTGAACCGTAGTTTAGTCATTTTTCTTTTTGAATAATGTTTTCCAAAGCTTATGCCACCACTTTTCGACTTTGATCTCTTCTTCTCCGATCTCGACCTCCAATTTTTCTTTTCCGGACAGTTTTCGTTTTTTACGATCTTTCAAAAGTTTGACTGTTTCGTTTTTTATCGTCACCATTTCGCTATAGACAATGATGGTGACAGGGATAATGACAAGAAAGATAAGACCATCTCTGGTTTTGGAATATGAGGAAACGTAGCCTAGATATGGAATCGAAAAGTATACTTTGCCAAGAATATCTTTTTGTAAGCGTTTTTCGGCATCAGGAGTTTTGTTGGCATCACCTTTGGTTTGGAAAGTAGCGCCGGCGGTCGCTTCTTCGATAGAGAAGATACGGTGTGTGACCGGAGAACGACGATTCTGAGGATCGGTTACGGTTACGATATCGCCTTTACGATAATTACTTTGTGGTTTTACAAGCACGATTGAGCCAACTTTGATCGTTGGCTCCATTGAGCCGGATTGCACCGAAAATAGACGGTAGTTGCCGGGAAATTTGAAGGTGGAAAAAGCAACTATAGCGGCAACTAGAAGCAGTACGATAAAAACCAGACCATAAAAAATATTACCTAATTTTTGGAGCAAAGCGAATATATTTCTTTTTTTCTTTTTGTTTGCCATTTTTTGCTTAGTGGGTTGCACAAACTTACGTTTATGCAACCTCTAAACCAAGAGTGGTGGTTATTGATTGAGGACAAACTCAACGTCATATGAGACACCATCGCCTTGTGCTAAATTATCACTTGAAGATGTATCCCAAAAATTGTTGAAGTAGAAATCCTTTGACTCTCCTGCATTAAGATGAAAACTTACATCTGTCACGGGAACTCCATTAGCCGCGTTTAACGAAGCAAACGCTGTTCCAAAACTTCCGTAAGTAGGCCCGTTATTTGCCCATTGAGTGTGAATCAACAGTCCGCCTAGTTCTCCTTGAGTAGCCTCGCAGGTAGTATCTCCGGCAACTACTTCCGGTGCGTTACAACCATTTTCGTTATTTACGAGATTCTTGACTGTAGCTGTAACAGTTCCAGGAACTGTCCCTGCATTAGTAAGATGAAATCCCTGACCTCTTTGGGTAGTCCAAGGAGTTGCTGGAACTATGTTAGTTAAAGTCATGTGAGCAACTGCTGCACCGTCTTGACCACCGACTTTAAGATCTAGCGTTCCTGCGGCAATAGTGTTTCCTACACTAGTCTCAGTATCGGAAAAATATGCTCTGGTGGCT
>CAISLM010000004.1 GCA_903886255.1 Candidatus Collierbacteria bacterium | reverse complement strand
GGTGTTTTTCGACAGACCTTTTTACCCAGTCCACTATTTGACCGAACGGTATTGCGTTGTAATCGGGTAGCTGGCCGTTTAGCCAGAACAAACTGGAAGCTACCAGTGTTGGCGGTGGCAAATATGCCATCCAGTATCCTCTTTCGGTATCTTTATACCAATGATTGATCTCTGCCGCCAGAATCCTAAGCGGCGGCGCAATATCGATTGGTAGGGAAGTCTCCATATCCATAATTTGGCGGGCGTCATTTAGCCTTGCCATCAGCATTTCGATTACATTGATGGAAGCCCAACTGCCGTTAATCGTCAGATGAATGGTTTCATCCAAATTATCCGGAATTATTGCCAGCAGGAATTGACCGACAGATAAAGATCTTGAATATTCTCCGATTTCTTTTACTGCCATGTAGTGACTGTTGTAACCAACCTGATTCTTTTCTCGATCAATACAAAACGGCACCGGTGGACACATCGCTGAACACTTCCTTCCATGTTGTGGCGGATGAATTCACTATAACAGATTTGTCAAATATTCCCAGACTCTGGATTTCTGAGGCCGAATTTGATATCATTGTGTTAATACTCCCGGGTCGTCTAATGGTAGGACAGCTGGTTTTGGTCCAGTCAATTGGAGTTCGAATCTCTACCCGGGAACCAAGAAAATTTGTCGCTCTAGTAGCGGCTTTTTTAGTATCTGTTCCCAACTGTAAAAAAAAGTTGTAATCCCAATTTATAAAGACATTACCAGTCAAGGCTCTATACTAAATAGTGTGGTAGTTTCAGCTTCATTTTGAGCTGAAAACAAAAATAGGTAGACTGAATGTAGGAAATATCACTTAACTACAAGGAGTCTACCTATGCAAAATTGTTTCATTAATTTATTCAAACTTCAAGAGTTTCATGTTGAAAACTCGGAGTTAAAAGGTAAAACCATGTTAATCACTGTCAGGCCAAAAACCAAGGGAGTCAGGTGTAGAGATTGCGGTCGGTATATATCAACTGTGAATCGCTATCTTGCACCAAAGAAAGTCAAACATATGTTTTGGCAGGGGAATATGGTTGTTCTCCTAGTTAAAACCAGAGCATTCTTTTGCTGGCAATGCCAGAAGAAAGATAAACGACGCCACATTACCGTTGATCGTCTAAAGTCAATTCCGCTGAAAAAGAACTATTCATTAGTTTACGCTGACCAGATAATGAGAGGATTAGGTTCAACCAGCTTTAAAACCCAGCAGGAACTGGCAGAATCAAGTTTCTCAACAATTCAGTGCATACTAAATGATAAAATTGATCCGTTCATTGGAGTTTGGCCAGAAGAAGCAGTTACTTCTCTCGGCCTTGATTGTCATAGCTTCTCCGGCCAAAAGATGCTACCGACAATTACCGACATTTCAAACCATAAATTGATTTCCATTCTTCCGGATGACAGACGGACAACAGTCGAAAAATTTCTAGAAGAAATGCCGGAAATTCAAAAAGAAAACATTGATGACGTTTGCATAGATATGAGTCGTCAATATTACCAGACAATCAAAAGAGAATTACCAAAAGCTAAAATTGTTGTTGATGCTTTCCATGTTATTGCAGATGCTAACAAAAGAATCTCTGAACTGCGAACCATAATTCAAAAAACCGATAAAGTGAAACTTCCAAGACTTCTTTTCGATAAACCAAAAGAACACTTAAATGCAAATGATCGAGTCGCACTTAATGAAATTAACAAAGCCTATCCTGAACTTTTAGCGCTCTGGCAATTTAAAGAAGAGATTCGCAGAATTTACAAAATTCCTAACAGTACATTGGCAAAAATGAGTTTTGATTCAATGATCAAAAAAATGAAATTATCTGAGTATCAATCAGTCCAGCAATGGTTGAAAACTCTAATCCGTTGGCAAAATGAGATTCTAGCTTACTTCGATAATTTCACAACCAATGGCTATACCGAAGGAGTCAACACAAAACTTAAAACTATTAAACGCTTATCATATGGTTTTAGAAATATTGATAATTACATTAGAAAGGCAATGCTTGCTTTCATTCCAATTAGTCTACTTTTATCACATTACTTGACATAGAGCCATTCAACTATTGACATTCTATCTAGAATATGCTAATATTTGGTGTTGCAATATTAGACGATGCAGAAAAAGGTAGACGGTGTGTCTTCACGCCTCTGCCGAACTGTTCAGGAAGGGTCTTAATGAACCGCACCGCACTGATGGTCGCTCTGGTCGCGGTCGTAATCTCGTTTGCCGGTTGTGCCGGTGAATCAGCACAAGCACCGGTGAAGTATGTCATCGTGCCGTCGTTCATTCTGAACGGGGTTTGGCGTTCCGCCGACCTCGTACCAACAGACACAGCGGGCAAGTCCTATACCGGCTCAACCGGCCTGTGGGACTTCGGCGTCCTCCACCCGACGTCGGATGTAACGACGAAGGCTGGAATCGTCTTCCAGGTCACCGTCCGTGACAAGACCGGCGCCGTGGTAACTCCCGCCGACAAGGAGTACCTCTTGATTGAGGGCGACTACCACGTGGTGGCCAGCCAGAACGGCCACAAAATCGCCGAGTGTTGGGTCTTCGTTGACCCAGACTACGGTCGCGGTTAACCGTCTCCCGACGGGACAGAAGTCAGTCCGCCTCTCTCGATGTGAGAGAGGCGTATTACTTCCGTAAAGCTGTTAAAACTGTCGAGGGAGCTCGTCATGGGCACAGTCGCCATTGAAGGAATGAAGCGGGGCCAGTTTGTTTTGGTCCAGATCCCAGAGTTCGCCAAAGGCTTCGCGCTTGGTGTTGTCGAAGGAGTCAAGAAGGACGATGGCTACGTCGTCAAGATCCTTCATCCGGTGATCGAGGAGCGAGAGGTCCGCGACGTCGTTAGCGACGACGTCATGCCGGCGGACTGCGAGCCAATCTTCGCAGCCTACGCTGGACGACCGTTACCCTTCAAGATCACCCCGGAGGGTAACGCCCTCTTCTTGGAAGAGCTGTCCCGGCACGAACGCGGGCAACAGCGGGAGATGGAAGCTGCGTTCGACATCTGTCCGCATCTGCCGGAGAGCGCCAGCGTCGCCGACGGCATCAAGGCCCTAATCAGAGCAGGGCACCGGGGCGAGGCAACCGAGTTGTTGTTCGGCTGCCGACGCGGAACGGCAGGTCACAAACTGACCGAGGGGCTCTCCCCCGGTTGGTCAATATACATGGAGTTTCTCGCCGGTCAGCGGATTCCGAGCGAGCTCTTCGGGCGGATTGCCGATAGGCACCGCTGGATCGATAACCCGAACAACGTGCCCGTGGACAGCGGGTACCCGATCTGGGTATTCGAGGGCGAGTTCTTGCTGATCATGGAGCAGGAGGCAACACAGTTGCTCCACATCCTACTACCGAGTACAAGACGATAACGACATAGCGGCTACCCACCCGGGTAGGCCGCTTTTTTTTATTTCAAAACTTCCTCAATCAGTGCCAAGTTCTTTTTGGCGTTGATGGTCCAAGAATACAATTTAACTTGCTCCAAACCTTTTTTTCGAAGGTCGAGGCGCAGACGTTGGTTGTCGATAACTTCGGCGATTTTTTTTGCCATATCATCAACATTTTCCGGATCAAAATAATAGGCGGCATCGTCCAAAACCTCCGGTGTCGCGGAGATGTTAGAGGCGACAACCGGCGTTCCGCAACTCATCGCTTCAAGTGGCGGCAAACCGAAGCCCTCATTTAGTGAAGGCTGGGCATAAGCTAGGGCGCCGGCATAAGCGGCTGGTAATAGTTCCTCCGGCACAAATCCCGCGACGAAAATCGGATCGGAATTTTTTCTCTGATCGATTCCATGCCCGTTTATCCGTTCAATTTTTTGCACAACTTCCGGCTGATCTTTGTCAATTTTCCCTGCCAAGACCAATTGAATTTTTTCAACATTAGAATTACGATATTCGGATTTACTTAATTCGAATGCTTTTAGCAATCGGATTAAATTTTTGTGTTTTTTCCACATCCCGGTATAGAGCAAATATTCCTTATCAAGGTTGTAATGTTTTTTGAATTTATTACCAAGTTT
>CAISLM010000003.1 GCA_903886255.1 Candidatus Collierbacteria bacterium | reverse complement strand
CCAATGACAGAATAAACCATTGTCTCTATTCTATTACATTTAGTAGGCAGATACGCACTTTTTGTGTTAAAATTGAGCCCATGAAACAAACAGAGAAACAACCCGAAAGAGGAAAATTCGAATGCGCCGTCTGTGGCAAGGGTGTTCAACACGCGAATTTGGTCAGTTTTTCCAAACGCAGAATCAAACAAGTGAGAAAGCCTAATCTTCATGTTCACCATTTGATGGTTGAAGGAACAAAGGTCAAGATTAAAGTTTGTACAACCTGCAAGAGATCCTTACGAATGGCCCAAAGAGCCGAACAGGTTGCTGCTGCTAAAGCAACGATAAATGCCTGACCTGTCGTCTGAATTCCGAAAGAATGTTCCCTATTTTTATTTGAATGAAGCTTCCGGTGGAATGGCTTTCAATACGATTGAGAGTGAGAATTCTATTGGTTGGGAAGCTTACACGTCGAGAAAAAGAATGAGTTTTGAGATGATGAATGAGGGCTTTAGAGTAACGGCTGCAGATTTGGGTATGGGTATTCTCTATGACACAGATGGAGATTTGAGTGCCGTAAGAATAAATGTGGTCAGCTTTTTGTATGGTCTTTTAGAGGTTCAAGATGACGGCAATTTTGATGAAGAAAATTTCGGAGATATGATCGATCTGGTGACGTTTTTGGAAACCTCGGGGAATGAATACATAGTCCATGTCGACGCGAAGGGTGATAAATGTTCGGTTTATGGAATAGATTCGAAGACGGGTGGGCAGAAAGTAATGGCAAACGAAGAAAAGCTAAACTTTTCAAGAAGTCCGGTAGTGTTGATGGTTTCTTTTGAAGAAACTTCATTTGGCATAATTCTGCATCGGTTTGAAGATAACTTTGGTGTCGGGATCGGGGTTTCCGGTGAGATGGATGACACTCCTAGCCCAATAGGAGATTTACCAAACGATATCAAAGGAGAAGATGATGAAAAGGTGTCGATGCTGTCTGTCGTCTTATCTACGGATTGCAACTACACCACCTTTTTGGATAGCAAGAGACAGGATAGATTTGAAAGGTTGGCGAAAAGAATAATCCGCAGTTAGCTAATTGGGTGGCCGGAAAGAAATTGTTTCCAGGAAATTGGGGATTTGCCGGGAAGCTGGACTGTATCTAGGATCAGTTTGCCTTCACTGAGCAAAGTCTTGATTATTTTTATATCGATATCGTTGATGGTGGTCCAAGCTCCCGGCTCAGGGTTGAGAGATCGGACAAGGGCGTGAACTTCAGGTGAGTTAATGCCGTTTTGGGCGACCAGAATTTTTTCGAAGGGGACAAAAGAGTTTTCACGGATCTGTGTCTTGTGGCTTGGTGTGAAAACTACTTTAGTTTCGTCTTGAGCCGTTTTTTGGTAAGTTTCGGCACAGATTTCGGGTAATTTATCGGCCAATAAGAGGATTGCAGCTTGAGTAAGTTTTGTGGTCAATGTGGCAGTATCATCGTTTATATCAATAGGAACTTCTTTTTGAGAAATGATTGGGCCGTGATCAAGTTGTTCATCCATTTCCATTAAAGTGACTCCGGTGGATTTGTCTTGATTTTTTATGGCTTCACTGATGCAAAGGGCGCCGCGATATTTGGGAAGCAATGAGAAATGGACATTAAAGGTGCCGATTTTGGGAGCGTCCAGATAGTTTTTGTGTACGAGCTTGCCATAAGAGACAACGAGGAAAATGTCCGGCTTGAGAAGCATAAGGTGGGCGAGGTTTGATTCATCAAGTTTTTCCGGTTTGTATGTCGGTAGATCATATTTACCGGCAAGAAGGGCGACGGGAGATGGGGTCAAAGTTAGTTTTCGACCGGTGGGTTTGTCCGGGGTGGTGACAACCCCGACGACATTTACTAGTTTGGATTCGATAACCGACTCAAGAATTGTGCCTGAAAAATCGGATGAGCCGAAGTAAATTAAGTTCTTTAACATATCAAAATTATACATTATGAGGTAGAATAGAGCCATTCCAATTCGAGTACCTTGAAAGGAGAAACCGGGTGAAAAATAAACGAAGTCTTTTTGTGCTTATTTTAATGATTTTGTCGATTATTTTCTTTGTGGGGTGGGACGTGTGGCATGCTGCCAGTACAGTCAGAAATTCTTACTCACAACCAAACGAACCATCTGGAGCATATATGATTCATATGTTTGAGAGTGGGAACTATGCGGAACAGAAGATGTGCTCGGCTTTGGGTGACTGTGTGTTGTTTAGGACCCAAATGTCGATGTTTAAAGTCGGCTACATTGAGATCGCCGGAACAAAATATTCTCAGACCGCTAACACGACCATAACTGGTTCTCCGGCAGCACGGGGAATATATTGTCCGGGTGAAATAGGAATTCAGTCATGTTTTGAAATAGTCGTTTTTAAACCATCGACGACATGTTTAAATTCCGTAACGTATTTGGGATATCTGGCTCCACTTGTTCCGAACTCATGTTTGGTTGAAAAGTAAATATTTAGCGCTTCTTTCGGGAGGCGCTTTTTTTACATCTCTATTGGGGAAAGGCCGTTGGGGGTTTCTTCAAGGATCTCGCCGCCTTGTTCCAAGATGCGGTCGGTGAAAAGGATACCATCCAAATGATCGTTTTCGTGCTGGACATAAGAAGCGTCCACATCTTCAAGCTTGCGGTGGCGTTTTTCAAGCTTGCCATCGATTGGGGTTAAGTAGTCAACTTCGACGGAATAGGCCCGGTCAACGAATCCCCAAAGGCGCGGGACAGACAAACAGCCTTCGAGCCAGCGGTTTTTAGCCTTGGGGTAGATATTGGAAAGAGTGGCTTTGGAGAGGTTGGAGAGTACGGGATTGATGAAGATCTCGGGTACGCCGTTGAAGATGATTACAAAAAGCCTGCGGTTGATGCCAACCTGGGGAGCGGCAAGACCGACACCTTCAGGGTCTTTTGCCGATCTTAGGGTTTGAATCATGTCGGTAATTTGGGTGGACAGCTTCTTGTCGAGCTTTTCCACAGGTAAAGCCACCCGGCGAAGGGATGGATCAGGAGTGGTGACAATCTTCATATTCATGAGCTATATTTTACCATTTGAGGCGGTTTGAGATAGGGAATTGATGAATCCTTGATATTTGGGGGTAGACCATCAAATATATGAGGGGTAAAATGATCAACGTACTTTAACGAAAAATTCTTTGAAAAAGGAGGCTATCCGTGGAAGAAAAAGATGTCAATCGGCTGATCCGATTGTATGATTTATTTTGCGACCCTGTCTTCGTAAAAAAGCATGGTCATTCGGTTCCGGGTTATGATGCAACAGTTTTAACGGTAAAGACAAAGTTAATGATTGGTCTGTTGGGGATGGTCACCTTGGGTTCGGTATATTCCCCCCGTATGAATACAAAAAAAGCTTTCCCGGTGATTTTTTTAAACGATGAACAGCTAAACACTCTTCGGGAGCGTAATTTCCATTTGATTGTGAAGCGGAGAAAGCACCCTACAGGCGATGAGACTTGTATGTGCTTTCCTGACAGAAATATTTTTCAAGGAATGATTTTGTTGTAGTATGCCCTCCTACCGGGGGGCTTTTTTGTGGAAATCGATTTTACTTTAGCTTACTGAGGTAGTCTCTGGCTTGATCGTTGTCCGGTTTTAGTTCAAGTGCTTTTTCGAAAGCCAGTTTAGCCAAATCTTTTTTACCTAGATTTTCGTAAAGTACGCCAACATTCATAAAGTTACTACTTTCGGTTGGTGAAAGCTCGGTTATCTTTAATAGTGAGGTTAGTGCATCTTGGAGAAATTTAGGGTCGAGTGCAGCTAATGTAATGTCAGTTTTCGCTTTTGTTTTGAGGACGTTGATGTTGAAAGGGTTAAGTGTTTCTGCTTTGTTGACATTATCAATGGCTTCGTTAACGTATTTGTCTAAATATGCATTTGCTTGTGCCTTGATTTCGGCTGATGTTGTAGCAGGAAGCTTTTCGATTTGGGGAGCGATATATTCTGTTGCCACGAGGGCGGCGATGTTACCAAGCTGGGCGTAGTAGACAGGTTCAGTGGGATTTAATTTGACGGAATTTTCCGATTCTTCCAGACTGCTTCTACCATTTGTATAGGCGATATCTGCCAACCAAGCGCGGCGGAGACCCAGGATGGCCCAAAGAGCGAGAGAAAGAACAATTAGTATGCCGATGGTTGAATCAATATTGAATTTAAGACTTTTAATGGTTGATTTTCCAATTGAAGAAATATAGATGGCCGGGAAAAGAAAAAAGAAGAGAGCAATGTTGACGACAGAAAAACCAAAATAGTTGGTAATGAGGATAGAGATGAAGCCGAGGAGCAAAGGTAAACGCAGATCGTTGTGATCAATTTTTTTATTTAGGAAAAGGTAAAGAATGGCACCGATGAGAAATAGATAAGTAAACAAGCCGACGAAACCACAAGTGGCAAGGAAATTTAAATATTCATTGTGGGCTTTATTGTAAAGAAAATCGTTTTCGGAAGTAAGATTGTGGGCGGCGGGACGAACCCAATAATACGAATAGCCAAAAGTTTCCACTCCGGTACCAAATAGGGGGTGCTCAAGGCCGAGCTTAATAGCGCCTTCCCAAACGACACGACGGATGGTCATGGAGTCCGAGCCGCCAACTCTAGTTTTATTTTCCTCGGTGATAATCGCCATTGTATTGGAATAGAAAGGGTTGATTTTATTTAGTGAGGAAAGGGTTTGGTCGACAGCAGCGCCTTTGAAAACCATGACCAAGACTGCCAACGGAATAAGCGAAAGAAGTATCCATGATTTTTTCTTTTGAATAGCGGCGACGACAAAATAAGATAGTAAAACGATGACTGTAGCGGCGATTCCGGATTGGGACTTGGTAAAAACAATGGCGATTAAAAATAATACTGTTAGCCCGACGTGAAGAACGCGGGTGTTATTTTCTTTGGAAGAAAAAATTTGTACCATTGATAATGGCAGAAGAGCAATAAGGAAAGCGGAAAGCCAGTTGGGCTGGCCGAGAGAGGAGAAGACACGATTCTGAACGTCTTGAATCCAAATGTTTTTATCAATGCCGAAATGCTCGAGGATGGCGTAAAACGAAACGATTACCGCGGATGACAAAATGGAAGTAATGAGATTTTTGATGGCTTTGGGAGATTCCGAAAAATGAGTGACAAGTGCGTAATAAAGGGTGATATAAGAAATAGTAGACATCAAGCCTCCATGGAAACGGGAATAATAACCCCAGAGGCTGGTATGGGGATTGATAGAGATGAAGGTGGAGATAATTTGAGAGGCCAGGAAAAGAAGAATAGGAATATCGAGAGGGGTTTTGGCGATGTCTATCTTTTTATTGAGTATCGATTTAATGAACCAGGCTGAGGCAATTAAAATTGTGATCAGATAGACGAACATCATTTTGTTGAACTCGAAAACTTCGGAAGTGAAGGGCCAGAGAAGAAGGGGGGTGACAAAAAATAAAATATAAAAAAGTTGGCGGATGTATTTGGACAAATTTTTGGCCGAGTCGGACATGGGTATAGTTTAACATTTATTATTGCAGTTTCCCTCTACCAGACCTGCCGTCTACACGCTTTTTCAGGGCAGATACGCACTTTACGTAATCCTGCCGAAAAAGGAATAGACTCCGGTCTAAGATAAAAGTTTACGGATTCATCTTTTTAGAAATACTAATGCGTCTAGTATTTATTGTCTGCAAATAAATGAGTCAATCTGTTATTATTAGCCATATTATGTTCGAGTCTTTATGGAGATTAGCGACCTTGGATGTAGGTATCGACTTAGGTACCGCTAATACTGTGGTGCACGTTCGAGGTAAGGGTGTGGTAATTCGTCAGCCTTCAGTAGTCGCCAGACACATGAAGACGAAAGAAATTTTGGCCATAGGGGAAGAGGCGAGAAAGATGTTGGGGAAAAATCCGGCCAGTATTGAAGTGGTCAGGCCGTTGCGTGATGGTGTGATAGCCGATTTTGATGCGGCCGAGGCGATGCTCAAACATTACATTGTTGAAGTTCATGAATTTTATAAAGGTCTAGGATTTAAGATTGCCAGACCGCGAGTGGCGATTGGAATTCCGTCCGGAGTAACTGAAGTAGAAAGAAGAGCGGTGCAAGAAGCGGCACTATCTGCCGGAGCTCGGGCCGCATTTTTAATTGAAGAACCTATGGCAGCGGCGATCGGTTCCGGACTACCCATAGAAAAAGCCGAGGGACAAATGGTTTGTGATATTGGTGGGGGAACATCGGAAATTGGAGTGATCTCTTTGGGCGGATTAGTGTTGAACAGAAGTTTACGGGTGGCAGGGGATGAATTAACAGAAGCGATCACAAATTTTGTTCGATTGAAATACAACCTGTTACTAGGTGAAAGTACGGGTGAGGAAATAAAAATGAAGGTCGGGTCGGCATATCCTCTTAAATGCGAGAAAGAAGGAAAGCCTTTGGAGGTGGTCGTCCGCGGGAGAAGTTTGGAAACTGGGTTACCAAAGTCAATGAAACTAAACAGTATCGAAATCCGTGAAGCAATGATGCCGGTGATCAATCAAATATTGTCAGAAATTACCTTGATTATTGAAGAGACGCCACCGGACTTGGTGGCAGACATTTTGGAAAAGGGAATGGTGATGGCAGGTGGCGGATCACTTATAAGAGGAATCGATAAACTGGTGGCGGAGCAGACCGGCATGCCGGTTTGGGTGACGGAAACACCAATGGAGGCGGTAGTTCGTGGCTGTGCCAGGGTACTGGAGAGCGATAAGCTCTTGGCCAAAGTCCGGGTAGTGGGAGGATTGAGATAAAAAAACGGAGATCTTTCGATCTCCGGATTCAAATAATGGGTGTCGGGATTTATTCCCAGACAAATATGGTTATGTCAGGAAATTTTTTGTCAATCACATCCAGCGCCTGGCGATAGATTTTTGGTTCAATTGGGCCTGTACCTGGGTTCGGAATTGAGAATCTGAAACAGTTTGGTTTTCGGGGGGCACTGAATTCATTAAACGAATAGTAAACATAGCTGAAGCCCGGAAGCTGATTAGCTTTACATTTCGGGCTGAGGTAAATGCCTTCATCTTGATTGAAGATAATCTCTTTTCCTGTCAGTTCACAGAGCGTATGTGCCAAGGTTCTGTTTAAGTAATCAATTGGGTGAACGTGGATGATCATTCTCGTTGTCTCCATATAAATTTTATCGTGCCCTATATAATATCATTATGCTTATGTATAAGTCAAGGTGTGTAATGCAATCATCTGTTCCGGCTTCCCCTTCAAGGGAATGACTGTCCGCTTCAAATAAGCACGTTCGACTTCCCCTCGCCATGGGGAGGGGGTTTTAATGGGAAAAACTAGGGTTGAAGAATGATGACGAGACCACTGGGGGCGTCGTTTAGGTTGGACTCAAGCTTTATTTGAGCTTTTTGAAGAGGTTCTTGCTGGGCAGAAATGATCTTGGTTATTTTGCCGATCACTAGGTTGCCGGGGATAAGCTCACCTGGCTCAGTAAAGACATAATCACCAAAAGTGACCGGAGCAAGGCTGGGAAGATCGGTAATCTGAGGTGTGTCGTTTACAAATTTATATTGGCCTTTTTGATCTGAACTGGTGTGAACAGCGAATGGTTGGATACGCTCGTTGTCTAAGGGAATGATATTTATGACTGAGCCTTTAATGTCTGCAACTGTGCCAAGAAGAATTTTTCCAAAAACTAACGGCTGGCCGGGTTTAACTTTATCTATAGGAAGCGAGGAAGCAACTGAATTATTGCCAATTGATCCGGTGAGATGAACGGGGAGAACCGAGTTGAAGGAAGAATTTAGACTGAGAGTTTTTGAATCGGTGATTGATTGTTTCAAAAGTTCGTTTTCGGAGAGTAGACGGGAATTCTGGGATATAAGATCTTTATTTTGCTGCCGAATTTCGGGAAGACTTTTGATAAATGAGATTTGGGATGTAGATATTTGTCGAAGGTAACCTATTGGTACGTGAACCGGAGTTAAAATAGTATAAAAGATATTATCAATAGTGGGGCCTATCTTGAGTTTGGTACCGATAGAGAGAAGTATGGCGAACAAAAGAGGAAGTAAGAGTGAATTTAGTTTTGTATTGGTCACCTTGGGGATATACTAATGAATCATATTATGTTTGACAAGCAATCAAAGAATACCACAAAAACAGTTTTGACTCTTATTTTAATGGTTCTTTTGGGTGAGGGAGTTTTAGGCTGGGGACTTTATTGGCCGTTTTTATTGACACTTCTTAATTGGGATGGAGTTTATTGGTTGGCATTCGGAGTAGGAGTTTTGGTTTCTGTATTGCGCGGCATATCGATTGGTTTACCGAGTTTGTTTATATTGGCAGTTGTTGGTGGATTGTCATTGGTAATGAGCGCGCGCAAAGAAATGGGATTGGTGATTGTTATTCTTGGTGTGGTCTGCAGTATTGTTTTTGATATAGCTTTTGGACTGGAGTGGAATTTTTGGAATGTGCTAGCAGTTCTGGTATCAGGACTTTTGGCATTGTCTTGGTTTGAGCGGTCGGAAACCATCAGAATAAACTATTGATATGAACGAGGATAAATCTTTTGGACTTACAAACATTCTTCTTGTTTTGTTATTTGCTGTTGGTTTTTCCAGAGTATTTTTTTTGACAGTAATAATGGGTGGTCATTTTTCTGACTTGGCGAAGGGCAACATGATTAGAGTGGAGTCAGTTGATGCAAAAAGAGGAGTGATAACCGATAAAAACGGAAAAATGATGGCTATGAATATTGAAAATAATGGAAAAATAGTCCGATATTATCCGATGGGAGAGATGGCTGCCGGTGTGGTTGGCTACACGGGGAAGCCGCAGGATACGGGACTGGACCCTAATATTTTGGTGGGGAAAACCGGTCTTGAGGAAGAATATCAATCAAGGCTTGAGGGGACTCCCGGACAGAATGTGGTTGAGGAGACTGCAGTTGGCGCCAAAAGGACAGAAATTGTCAGAAGCGAACCGGTTCCCGGTGAGAATTTGGTGACAAATTTGGATTTGAATGTACAACAGACAGCTTTTTCGGCGTTAAAAAATACTTTGACATCAATTGGGAAAAGTGGTTCGATTGTTGCAGCCACAGTCGATGGAAGGGTACTGGCTCTTGTTTCCGCTCCCTCATTTGATCCGAATCTCTTTATCGATGGTGGAAAGAGGAGTGATTTCGGTGGAAGTTTTAAAGATGTGGCCGATTTGCTTTCCAGTAATGATGAAAAACCTTTATTCAATCGGTCGATCTCGGGAGATTTTGCTCCGGGATCGGTTTATAAATTAGTACCGGCGCTGGCGGCACTGGAGGAAAATAAAATAGACAAAGATACTTTGTTTGATGATAGCGGGGAGATAGTAGTGGGGAGTTATCATTTCGGAAACTGGCTTTTGGATGAATATGGAAGAACAGAGGGAAAAATTAATGTAGTGAAGGCAATTGCCCGGAGTAATGATATTTTCTTTTATCGAACCGGGGAGGCGCTCGGGGTCGATAATATCGTGAAATGGAGCCAGAAGCTGGGGTTGGGGACTAAAACCGGAATAGATTTACCGGGGGAATCGGATGGGTTTATGCCGACGCCATATTGGAAAGAAAGAACGTCAGGGAATAAATGGTACTTGGGTGATACATATCATTTGGCTATTGGTCAGGGGGATGTGATGGCGACCCCATTGCAGATTAATAGAATGACTTCCGCGGTCGTATCCGGAATGATGTGTTCACCGCGATTGGTGGGAACGGCATTATGTGTAGACTTGAAAATAAGCGAGGCGAGTAGAAAAACAGTTTTGGAAGGAATGACGGCGGCGTGTAGTCCTGGCGGAACAGCCTTCCCTTTGTACGAATATGGAGGAAAAATATATTGCAAAACCGGAACAGCCCAGAAGGGTGGTGAGAATACTCAGCCAAATGCCTGGCTGTCGATGGTAATCCCCGTTGGTAAAAATGTAAATGATTGGGTGGTGGTGACGGTTTTAGTCGAAGAGGGGGGTGAAGGCAGTGCAGTGGCAGCACCGATCGCCAAAGAATTGGTGCCTCTGTTTTTGAAGTAGATATAGATTAGACCCATATACTTGACAAAGGGGTAAGCCCATGTTATATTATCGACATTCCCGTGCAGCAGCAAGTGAGCTGTATCGCACATTAAACGAGCCTCGGGAGGCTCACGCTGATAGCAGACCCCTCGCCAAGAGCTGAGGCCAACGAGCTTCGGACAAGGGCTTGGAGACAACTGCCTTCCACAATCAGCAAGATTCGACACATAGACGCTGCGGTGTTTGTGTGCCAGGGGTAAATGTGGAACCCTGGAGACCGGACAAGTTGGTTTTGCCCAAAACCACAACTGTCCGGACGAACAAGATAAGGGCCTCTCTCCCGGTACACGAATCGGCCGATGAGGTGGCCGGAGAGAATATCTTGTTCGTTGGTTTACCCCGTTCCGTTGTCCGAAAGGGTCCCTGAGGGCTTATTCCCGATAGGATTACCCTGAGAGACAATGGTGCGGGTGGCGAGATTGGCGGCCATAACAGGCCATTTCCTGGAGTCCCATTTATTGAGGGCGCCGCCAAGTCTCGTCGGAAAAGTCCTTGTCGTGTGACTGGCTTAGTGAAATACGCCGGCACGGCAAGGTTGGAAGTCCCAAGTTCGTCTGCCCGGGGGCCGCCGCCCAAATTGATCAGGCGGCCCCTCGGCAAGAAAATTATCCGGGGGGTTTACCCTTTCGGTTGCTTAGTGGTTATTTATCGGTATCTTTCTTATCCGCCTCTGATTATTTCAGAGGCATTTTTTTTGATAAATTTTTGATGATGTACAATGCTGGGTTCGGTTTTAATGTATATTTTAAAAAGGCATGAATAAACTTGTTATTGTAGAATCTCCAACCAAAACGAAAAGCTTAAGTAAATACTTGGGCAGTGATTATCAGATACTGGCATCAATGGGCCATGTGCGTGACCTGCCTAAAAGTAAACTGGGGATTGAAATTAAAGATGAAGGAAAGGGAGAATTTGATTTCGTTCCGGCTTATGAGGTGATGGAAGGAAAAGGCGAACAAGTTAAAAAACTGGAGGATGCCGCTTCCAAAGTGGACGAGGTGATACTCGCCTCAGACCCTGACCGAGAAGGGGAGGCAATAGCTTGGCATGTGGAGAATATATTGAAAAGTTCCCGGAAACTAGCTAAAAAAGAAAAGTTAGTATTTAAAAGGATAGCTTTTCATTCGATTACCAAAGAGGCAATTCTGGAAGCCTTGGAACATCCGCGCGATATTGATATGGATTTGGTTGATGCCCAACAAGCAAGACGTTTCCTTGACAGATTGGTGGGTTATAAATTGTCACCAATTTTATGGAAAAAAGTGCGACGCGGTCTTTCGGCGGGACGGGTACAAAGTGTGGCAGTGAGATTGATTGTGGAAAGGGAAAGAGAGATTGAAAAATTCAAACCGGACGAATATTGGCAAATAAAAGTTTTGGTGGAAACAAAAAAAGGAGAGCAGTTTGAAGTTGAATTAGTCAGAATTAAAGGGAAGAAGGCAGAAGTACACGATGGAGAAACAGCAAAATCTATTTTGGCCGGGTTGGAAACTGCCGATTATTTTGTGCTTGACGTAAAGAAATCCGAACGTAGAGCCGTTCCACATCCACCATTCAAGACTTCTACACTACAACAAGCGGCTGCAAACGTTTTGGGTTGGTCGGCAAAAAAAACCATGAACGTGGCGCAAAAACTTTATGAACAAGGTGATATTACTTATCATCGTACCGATTCATTTAATTTGGCTCCGGTTGCTATAGAGGCCGTAAGAAAATATGTTGGGGAAACTTATGGAGTTGAGTATCTTCCCAAAGAACCAAGAATTTATAAAACTGCCGGGAAAGTAGTGGCTCAAGAGGCCCATGAGGCGATTAGACCTACACATATAGAAGTTTCACCGGATAAGTTTACCGGCCAGGAAATGGCTCATGATCAAGAAAAATTGTATATGGTGATTTGGAGAAGAACAGTTGGATGCCAAATGGCTGAAGCTGTTTTTGATGATACGCGAGTAACTGTCGGGGCCGGACAGTGTGAACTAACAGCTACCGGAGAAGTAATCAAATTTGCCGGTTGGAAAAAACTTTATGCAAAAGACAAAGACGAAATTCAAGTATTGCCGGTATTGGAAAAAGAAGATAAATTAACCAAGAAAAAAGTTAGCGGAGATCAAAAGTTTACGCAACCACCGGCAAGATTTAACGATGCTTCCCTAATTAAGGAGTTGGAAAAGAGGGGAATCGGGAGACCATCAACCTATGCGGCGATCATTTCTACCATCGTTGATAGACGTTACGTGGATCAAAAAGAAAGAAAATTTTTCCCGACATCTATAGGCATTGCTGTCGTAGATTTTTTAATGACGAATTTTCCAAATGAAATGGATTATGAATTTACGGCCAAAATGGAAAGTGAGTTGGATGATATTGCTTTAGGAAAACTGAAGTGGAAAAAAATGCTGAGTCAATTTTGGGGAACATTTAGAGACAAAATATTAAAAGTTGACAAGGACAGCGCCAGGGTGGGTGTGCCGGCGGCAATGACCGGGAAAAAATGTCCGGTTTGCAATATCGGCGATGAAGTGATTCGTGATGGTAAATTCGGAAAATTCTTATCGTGTTCCCGATACCCGGAATGCAAATATACTGCGCCATACATTGAATATGTGGAAGGGGTGAAGTGTGAGAAATGCGGAAAAAGAGTTGTCCTCAAAAAGACGCGGACAGGAAGAGTCTTTTATGGTTGCGAAGATTATCCAAACTGTACTTGGGCCAGCTGGCATAAGCCAGGGGAAAAGAAGGAAGAAGTCGTTGCGGAATAAAAAACCCTCCAATAAGGAGGGTTCTGAAAGCTAGTTAACGCAATAAAATTATTAAACTGGAGAGGAAGATCGATAGTGAAAAAAATGCGTTTACAAAATAGGAAATTGTCAGTGCATTTTTTCCTAAGTGATCAAAAAGATAGACGAGAAGAGAGCTAAGGATAAATACAACGATGGACAGAACACAGACCATCACAGTGCTTCCGAAGATTAAGGCGATTGTGGTGGAAATGGTGAGCAAAAGGCAGGTTGCAGCCAAGATAAAGGCGACCATTTGCATATTATCTTGAGCAGGCTGTTCCGGCGTTGGTTCAACCCCGGACACCATATTCCGAGGAGCGACGCATACAAAGTTGCTGCAATATGGGCAGATGGGAATTCCCGGAATTAATTGGCCACTACAACTTGGGCATGAATTGAGACTGGTCATGAAGCCTCCTTTTAAAGTTCTTTAGACTCGTTTGGGTACAACGGGATGGATTATACACCCTATAGGTATTCTGAAAGACGCTAAAAAAGCCTGCTGAACAATCAGCAGGCTTAGACGAACTATTTACCCTTAATTTTTTTTACAAGCCAAATAATGACAGCGATGGCCCAAACAATGCCACCTGTGGCGACAGATAAGAATACATTGGTACCGACAACGCAAGTAAGGAACCAGATTATTGCCGCGCCGCATGGTACGGGTGTGGGTGTGAGCAGGAAAAACAGAACACCAAACAGGCTAGGAATCAACAAAAAGCCAATTAAAATAATTACCCAGTGAATCTTCTTGATGTTTTTCATTTTGGCTCCTTTACCAAATTGTGTGGAAATGTGCTTTGGGGATATTCTAACATAGGCAATATTTTTTATTCGGTAGTGTAGAATTGAGAACAAAGAACATTAAAAAAGGAGAAGAAATGACGAGCTTAACTCGCTATCTTGACAGTGATTTTCCGAGTGTCGTCCCCACGGTATGTAAAACCGATTCCGGAATTTCTTATTTGGAATCTCCCGGAGTGGTTATTGTTTCGGTCCCCTATGTTAATATCGCCGGGTTAAAAGGCTTTTTGGAAGGATTTCCGGCAGATTTGGGATTTTCCGACTATCTGAAAGATCCGGTTAGGTTGACACCGGCCGAGGAACTTTGTAAGGCGGCAGGACAACTTTGTTATTTGTCGTTTGGTCCTGGCCGGTCGATGAATGCCGATGCCGGAAAATATTTTCAAAATATTATGGAGTCGGGTCATGGATCGGTTTTGGAACATGCGAATTTTTCCATGCTTTGGTGGGGGATCAGTAGAAGTTTGACTCATGAGCTGGTCCGTCACCGGGCAGGATTTGGGTTTTCGCAGGTGTCGCAGAGATACGTGGGCGGAAAAACTTTGCGGTTTATTGAACGGCCTGAGTTTCAAACTGACAAACACTTGCATAATTTGTTTTTGCGGCGGGTTGATCGGACGTATAAAGAGTATGAAGAAATAACCGATTATCTGATGGAAAAACAAAAGGGCGGAGCAGAGCTTTTGTCGGCCGATCGGAAAACTGATTTGCGGAAGAAGGTCCGTCAGGCGGCAAGAGCCTTACTACCAAATGAAACGGAGGGGGCGGTAATGGTAACGGCCAATGTCCGGGCTTGGCGGCATTTCTTTAATATGCGCGTTTCGGAACATGCTGAAGTTGAGATTCGCCGAGTCGGTTTTGAGGCGTTCCGCTGCTTGTCGGTTTTTGCTCCTTTATTGTTTGGTGACTTTGAGCAAGTCCATCTTTCCGATGGAACTCATGGTTTAAAAACGCTTTACCCTAAGGTTTAACTCTATTTCCCCTGATATTTTTCAGGGGATTTTTTTGTATCTAATTGGGGCTATTTGTTTTATGATTTAGTTATGGCTGTTTGGAATCGAATGTATGGTTTTATAAGAAAAATAGGTCCGGGTTTTATTACCGGAGCTGCCGATGATGATCCGAGTGGAGTAGCAACATATTCGATTGCGGGTGCGCAGTACGGCTACAAGATGAATTGGATGTCGTTATTTTTGATTCCGGCAATGGTGGCGATTCAGGAGATGTGCGGCCGGATTGGAATGATTACAGGAAGGGGGTTGGCAGGGGTAATCAAAAAGTATCATTCAAAAAGTCTGATGTGGTTTGCCGTAACTCTTTTGATTGTGGCCAATACTATTAATATCGGAGCAGATTTGGGGATAATGGCATCGTCGTTAAATATGCTTTTTGGCCAGCCGTTTTTATTGTGGATTGTTTTGGTGGTTTTGTTTGTTGTTTTGTTGGAAATATTTGTGTCGTACAAAAAATATTCACAGGTGCTCAAGTGGTTGGGCTTGTCATTATTGGTTTACATTGTGACGGCTTTTATGGTGAAGCAAAATTGGGGAGAGATCGCAAAATATACCTTGATTCCGCACATCGACTTCAACATGGGATACCTGATGACTTTGGTCGGATTCCTGGGAACGACGATCTCGCCATATTTATTTTTCTGGCAAGCCTCGGAAGAAGTCGAGGAGGAGATTGCCGAAAAGAGGATTGAGAATTTTGACGCCAAGCCTGCTAGAGTGACTAAAAAAGATATTCGAGTTTTGGGTATGGACACAAAGTTCGGCATGATTTTTTCAAACGTGATGACATTTTTTATTGTTTTAACTACGGCGGCCACTTTAAATAAAAACGGAATATTTAACATTGCAACACCGCAACAGGCGGCGCTGGCGCTTCGTCCTTTGGCGGGAGACTTTGCATATTTGCTATTCGCAATTGGAATAATCGGTATTGGTTTGCAATCAATTCCGGTCTTGGCGGCTTCTGTTGGATACGCTTTGTCCGATGCTCTAGGAATAGAAGAAGGATTGTCAAAAAAATTGTCAAAGGCCAAAGGTTTTTACGTTATTTTGGCGCTTTCGACTATTGTCGGACTGTTAATTAATTTTATCGGGATCAATACGATGCAAGCTTTGTATTACGCGGCCATTATTAATGGGGTGATTGGTGTGCCGCTAATCTTCATTATTATTCGATTGTCGGATGATAAGAGAATCGTGGGTGAATATAAGACAGCCACGAAAAACAGGGTGATCGCTTGGGTAACTTTTGGTTTTATGGCTTTGGCGGTAATACTGATGATTGCGAGTGTTTTTGGCTTTTCATTTTAGGGCTTGCCTAATTTAACGGAGTGATTTATGTTAAATAATGACAGAAAAATTTGAAAGTAAATTCCATCGTTGGTATGTTGGTGGACAAGGTGAAATTGAGGAAAAAACACATATTGCTTTGGAATCATCACCTATCGTGAGAGGGATCACCTATGAACAGGTTTTGAGAGAATATCGTAAGTATGTGAATGATCCTTCAGCGGAACTTCCGGAATCTGTGTTACAAGCATTCTTATTAGAAAAACCAAGGACAGAAAATGACAGAAAAACTTAAACCATTTGTTGTAGCTGAAGGGGGTAGTGGCGTAGGAAAAACTACGGCGGTTGAGGGAATTAAAAAAGAGTTGGTTGATTGGAAATTTTTTAGAGAGCCTGGAGGAACTATTTATGGTGAGGCGGTTAGAGAAGCGGTGCAAAGCCACCGCGAATGGGAGATTGATCCCTTGGCGGCTTTGTTTGGATATACTGCAGCAAGAGCCAATTTGGTGAATACTGAGGTGATTCCGGTTTTAGAAGGTGTTAAGTCGGGTAAGGGCGTGTTTTTGGATAGATATTGGTTTTCGACCTTTGCATATCAAGGAAGTGGTGAGGGAGTGGATAGAGAGATTATTGTGGCTGTAAGCAAGATCGCCACAAAGGGATTGTTACCGGATCTGGTGTTACATTATGACTTACTGCCGGAGCTGGCTATGCAGCGCAAGTCCGGCTGTTCCGATGCCGACAGATATGATATGAAGGAGTTCGATTTTCATCGAAGAGTAAGAGACGCTTATCTCGAGTTATCGATAAAATTCCCCGAATTTTGGAGAGTGATAGATGCATCACAAAGTAAAGAAAGCGTTCTGTGTGATTCACTGGCCGCTTTAAAAGAGTTTGGAATGATATAGGTCAGGCTTGAATATCCTATATGGTGTTGATACAATCCAAGTGTTAGTTTTAATACTGAACATTAAAATTTTTGGAGGTGAAAAATGTTTGGATCGAAGAAGCGACACGTTAAATCCCTTGGAGACAATTTGCAAGCCTGCGATAAATTATTGCCGGTTTTTCAGAGCTTCGCCGACAAAATAGGTCAAGATATTTTCTTTTCCAACCCACATCACCGAATTCAGCCTGTCTACACAGGGGAAGAGTTTGGATTGTGTGTCTATTTTTGGGCGATTCCCCCTGAAGTTTCTGATTCCTTCCATGGTGGAGATATTAATATGGCCTACGGCTATCCAACAGTAGGAGATAGTCAAAGCAGTTCCTATATTTTATCTTTCGACCGGACCATAGAGGGCGGTACGAGAATAGTAGATTCCGAGGGCGAGACTCTGGCTTTGATATTTGGAAAAACGCTCTACGTTTTGTTTGATCTTCCACATTGGAGTTATGGACAGAATAACGCTGTCGAAATTATGAAGCGCATTCTCGACGATTATTTCCTTTATCTTTCAAATGCGGTAAGGTTTGAAAGAGAGATGTGCAGGCGAATAGAAGGCGGACTCGAGTCTCGTTTTACGGAAATTTACAAAGACGCCCTGACTGAGGATGTCGATTATGAGCCGGAAGAGCTAAAGACGACGTTTGTGAGCAAAAAGCTCCAGCTACTCTCGACAGTTCGTGATATGAAAACGTTGTTGAACGCAAAGTCCGATAAACCGGCAGAAATCGAGGACGCAAAGATTGAGGCTGTTTTCAAAGGTCTCGAGAAGATATCGGTGACCGGAAAAATTAGAGTAGCGGGAAATGTTGTTTATGTCCCCGTTGGTCAGATCGATATCGAATACGATGAAGTCGTTTATGACATTGGGGAGTTTGACGTGGCCATAGATATGGTTAAGCATGACGTCAAGTGCTTTAACAGAACCCGTATCGTCGGCGGCGATAACCATCCACATGTTAATGATGATGGTTATTGTTGTTTGGGTGATGCCTCTTACGGAATGGATTTGTTTTTGAAATCGATGCAACTGGAAGTTGTCGTTTTGATGATGATTCAATTTCTTAAATCTTACAACGACGATAATTTCTACGAAGAAATTGATTCATGGCCTGAGAAGGAGGTAAAGCGTGGAAAAAAACGATGATAAAGTAAAAGTGACTTGTGACGATTCCGATGTTTCCGAGGCATTACAGGGGGTTGTTCTTAAGTTTGCTAAAAAAATAGGGAAGGATGTTTCAATATTCAGCCCGGAGACTCCGTACAGACCGCGAGAAAGACAAGGAATTCGCATAAACTTATATTGTTCGCCGGTGGAATGCGAAGATGATTATGAGTTAAAAGATGTATATGGATTTGAGCTAATCTCGGATCAAACAGAGGCATATGAGCTTCCCGTCGAATCGGAATTTCCGGAAGGATATAGAATAATCGATTCTAATGGGTACGAAGTTGCCTGGATCTCGGGAAACACTCTTTACATCTTGTTCAACATTGCTTGTGAAGTATGGTCCGACGAGAAGAACTATGCGAACTTAATTCTTGACTTGATCCTTGACGATTATTATCTCTACCTGACTCAGCCGGATTTGTTTGCAGGTGAGATGAGAACACGTCAGCTCAGAAAGTTTAATTCCGCTTACAGAACCGGCTTAGCCGGAGCGTCCGAAAGCAGCATTAATGAATTGCAAAGTCGGCTTAATGATTTGTTTGCTGAGCTTGCCTCGATTGTAAGGGATCAGAAGATCCTTTCGCTTCAGGAGGTGGAGTCTTCCGTCCTTGAAGCCAAATGCCATGAGATGTTTGAAAATCTTCGGGCAATGTCTGTCAACAGAAGCATCAAAGTTTCCAGCGACAGAGAAAATATTTCAATTTTGGTAGGTCAGATTGATATTAAGTTTGAAGGTGTGGTTTATACAATCGGTGACTTTGAAGTTGGGATTGACGTTTGCGACTGTTCGGTGTGGTTTAGAAACTTGACGGAAAGTGTTGGCGGTTACTCACATCCGCAGATAGATCGCAGTGACAGATTTTGTTTGGGGGATGCGTCGTATGGAGTAGCCGTTCTTTGGGGGAACATGGAAATCGATACGATAATGTCGATGATGATCCAGTTTTTAAAAACGTATAATCCGAAAAGTTGTTTTAAGGACATTAAAGAATGGCCTGTG
>CAISLM010000002.1 GCA_903886255.1 Candidatus Collierbacteria bacterium | reverse complement strand
TCGTGGTCGATTCTAAAGTAAGTCTCTCTTAGAGTCAATCACTAGTTCTCGGGCGTTCGGACGGTGTGGACCGTGCCGGACTCGGACCGGCCACCTCTACATTGCAAATGTAGCGCTCTACCAGATGAGCTAACGGCCCGTCATGTTGTTCAAAATGTGCCTATAAAACTTCAGCCACAGGCTGATCCGCCTTTGGCAGAAAAAATCCCGCCTTAGCGGGAATAATTACAACACCACAGCGCAAAAAACCTAGGGGGCTTTTATGTGTACTGTGTTTGGTGAAATCATATTGTCTGCTAAGGACAAATGAGATTATACCCTCAACTGCTTCGTTGTGCAAGCCACGCTTCTCAGCAGAGATAAGTGTCAAAATTAGTCCTTGTACTCAAGGTAATTTTGACCAAAAAAATCCCTGTTCGGCTTTCGCCTACTAAGGGACAATCACTATTTTTTAACCTGGCTAATCATCAACCAATTCTCCCCATTGTGTTTTTCAACCTTCATAACTCCCCATAAAGACGAACCCGGCCGGATGAAAAAGTGTACGCCGTTTATATCGGTAGCTTCTATATCATTCGCAAATGCAATTTCCCCGGTGTTTATGTTCTGGATCACCATCGGATTCATAATTGGGTGTTCCCAAACTACAAACGAAGCTTGTTTTCCATCCCAAACGGACGGATCAACCACCTTCGGCAGCGTCGCCTTCCGAACCAGTAAGATGTTCATTGCCGAATCCATCCCATTCTCACCTTCTATCTCGGTTGCCCCGTCAGGGAATAGGTAAAATTCCTGGTTTTGATTGTACTTGTTCCCGTCTTCCCATAAATAATTGATGAACAAAGGAATGCTTTCAAAAACTTCTGGCACACCCTGCCCATTAATCGTGAGAAGGTACATCGTATTTGGAACAACTTTTGAATCAGGAACCATATTGAACGGCTTTCCGTTAAGCTCAACCGACAGATATCCGGGGTTATACTGAGTCACTTTAAAAATATTCAATCGGGTAGCATCAATTCCACCCAAAAGTTTGCTCACAGTGATCGAATCACTCGGAGGTCTAACTACAGGCAGATCCTGTCCCATAATCAAAATAAAGATAAAAACAACTAACGCTAAAAGTGGCAGAACAAATTTAAGTTTTGTCATTACGCCTCCAAACACAGAAGAATATGTCAATTTACATCTCCCATAGTATACCACCATCGGCCTTAAATAGGGTTATTTCAAGCTCCAGACCACAGTCACTGTTTTACTAACCATCGTACTGCCGGGCTGCACTGCTGCGCCGCCGCCACCTCCACCTAAACCGCTAGCTGCATACATTGGATAAACTATTCCTCCGCTATTCCCCTCGGCCACACTAACAACTTGATCCAAAGTAGTGCCGCTCGCAGCAGCCATCGCCTCAGCCTTAACCTTGGCATTGGCAATTGCATCCGCAGTCAATGCATCTTCGGCGGCCTTGCTTGTGTCCAGTTGGAAGTTTGGGCCATAAACGTTGGTCGCTCCCCCTTTGGTTAGCAAATCCGCCAAAGCAGAAGCCCTCGCCACGTCCCTCAAAGTTATCGCTATAGTATTGTTTACATCCCACTGCCCCGGAACATTCTTCTGCACTCCATTATCATAAATTGTGTTCTGTCTCTGATAAACACTCATCGACTGAGTTTGAATATCAGAAGCGTCAATTCCAAAGTCCTTAACCGACTGGGTGATTGCGTTTATTTTGTCATTTACGTCCTTCACAGCCACATCTTTGCTGTCATTTACCGATTCTACCCCGGCACTAAAGTTGGCAATTTGATTTTTTTCCTTTGACTCGGCATATCCGCTCACAGTCACTACTCGCTCCGGGCTCATTACAATTTTTCCCCAAGTAATCATTTTCCAAGGGAAAAAATACAAAATAGCCAACAGGACTACGA
>CAISLM010000001.1 GCA_903886255.1 Candidatus Collierbacteria bacterium | reverse complement strand
TTATTTCGAGCGAATCCGAAGGCGAATCTCACCCAATTCAATTTTCATATGCCCAAAAATACCATCATTGTTTCCGACTTACATTTAACCCCGGAATTTGACATTAAAAAATATAACTATCTCAGGAAACTGTTCCAAAGCGCAGATCAGATAATTATTGATGGTGATCTCTGGTCCTACTATTATTGTGATTTTACCGACTTTCTAGACAGCAAATGGAATCAGCTTTTTCCTTTGATGCTAGAGAAAAAGTGCGTCTATATCTTTGGAAACCATGACCGGGAAGAATGGTGCGATGAAAGAACCAAGCTATTTTCAATAGAATGTCATAACTGGTATTCCTTTAGCCAGCTTGGAACAACCTTTCACGTCCAGCATGGCCATCTCATTTCCAGTAAATCAATCCAAAACGAAATCTTCATCAAATATCTAAAGAAATTCCATCTCGACAAATATAACTACGCCATTCAACAAAAGATTATCAATAAGTTGGGCAGCACATTCTATTCAAGACCCGGCAAAATGCTCAACAAAAAACACAAAAAATTCGTCAAGAAATTTATTCCTAAAGGAGAATTTCTTATTTGCGGACACACCCATTCCCCAGAAGGGTCATCAGAGCGCCGCTATATCAATACTGGCTTCATCAACTATGGTCACAGCAGCTACCTGCAAATATATAAAGATATTTCACTTGTTCAAGAAACATATTGATTGTTTCTAGTGCGCCAAGGCCAATCCCCAGACAACCTCCGCTCCGGCTCGCTTAAGGACCTTTGTACATTCCTTCATATCTGCCCCGCTTGTAAATACATCATCAATAAGTAATATCTTTTTGTTTTTTACTCTAAAACTATTTTCTTTTTTTACGACAAAAGCACCTTTAACATTCTTCTCTCTGTCCTTTTTGTCGCTAAGAAGAGACTGTTGTTTTGTTCTTCTTTTTCTCTTCAACATATTCACCACCCTAACTTTCATTTTTCCACCTACCAAAGAAGCAATCACCTCCGCCTGATTGAATCCTCTCCAGTTCTCCCTATAAAAATGCAAAGGAACCGGTACTAAACTATCAAAATCTACTCCGCTTTCAAATCGAAAATTCTTTAACAATTTAACGGCAAGCTCTCTATTAAAGCCAAACTTTATTCCATCGATTGCCGCCTTTATTATTAAATCTCGATAATCATAAATAACAATTAATCCATCTAATCCCCATTCTTTTTTACACTTAGGATGAACCCATCCCATTGGCGAATCATCCCCACACTCAGGGCAAATCTGATCTGCGATAGAAAGTTCATTTATGCACTTATTGCACAAATCATTTCCATATTTTCCACATCCAACACAGTATTTTGGAAACAAAAAATCTATTATTGAATCAAACACAAATCAATTGTAAACGAGGAATTGAAGTCCTAGGTCTCGTTTACAGTTGGAGGGAATTGCCCTCGATAATTTTCTGCTGAAAATTTCTCAGGGCCCGGCTCGGCACTATCGTGCCTACGCCTTTCAATTTCTCCATCCTCTTAAAGCAAAAAGACCCGCCACAAGGGCGAGTCTCTTTGCTTTATGTGGAGACGGAGGGAATTGAACCCTCGTCTGAAATAATAATCCTACAGATTCTACAAGCGTAGTTTGCCGATTTTTCCATAAAGCTTCAGACAAACGAGAACACTCTATGGTCGACTTAGAATAAGTTAGTCCCCAAAGCCTAAATCATGCCTTGTGGCATTCAATCCGGTGTTTTTTCGCCTTACAGATACCCCGGGATCCGGTATTCCATAAGACGTCTTAAAACTTCAGTTTAGGCAAAAGCGTAAACGGGAGCGAAAGATTTGGCTTCACTTGAGGTGAAACCAAGTAATTTGTCTTCTTTATTGACAATTATTGTTTTGGTCTTTTTTACTCCTTTTACCAAAGGAGGCTTGCACCTGTAAAAGTACTAATCCATCGATTCCGGTCGTCCCCATAACCCTATAGTATACCAGCCTCCAAGCTAAAAAGCAAGTCGGTTAGCCTCGAATGGTTCTGAAATACTCTATCTTCTCCGTCAGACCTACACCCATCATCTGGGCACGAGAAGCTGCCATAACCACACCGGCCAAAAATAGGTCAAACTCATCAGAATCCATAGCCTGAACTTTAGCCTTGATTCCCTCTTGCCATTTTTTAATACTCATACCCGCGGAAAAATCCTTACTCCATGAATAATTAACGATGCTTGCAGGCATGACTTTACTCCAAAATAGGTCCATTTTTACCCCTTTCAGTTAGTTAGTTTTAATCGTCTCGCGAGTCCAAGCTGGCTTTCACGCTTCTTGATTATTTCCCTCTTTTCAAATTTCTTCTTGCCTCGGACCAACGCGACCTTAACTTTAACGAGACTGCCCTTATTATACAGCGTGACAGGCACAACTGTCAACCCAGCTGATCTCATTTTGGACTGAATTTCGACAATTTCCTTCTTGTGAAGCAGCAATTTTCTCCTCTTCCCTGAGTCATACTCTTCAGCACTATCAAATCTATACTTTGGGATATTCATGCCTACGACATAAGCCCCATCGGTATCAAATACCACTCTTGCACCAGTCATAGTTGCCCCTCCAGACCTAACACTTTTCACCTCCGCTCCACTCAAAACAATGCCGGATTCAAACTCCTCAATAATCTCATAATCAAATCTGGCTTTTCTATTCTCCACGATCATGAATATATTGTACCCCAGGCTTACTTCAAAACTCCTACTGTTCCGGAAATAAGAACCAACAGGTCTCCCCCGTCAAACTCAATATCACTTGCTGATTTAAGTTTGTCTGACTTCAATTGTTGATCACAGTTGCCAGTATCTTTGCTACATACGAATACTGTTCCTGTGACTGAATCCAGCATTGCCAAACTCGTTCCACTAAGCTGGACCGCCAATTTGGAAGTTTTTGTTCCCTCTGGAACCCCGCTTATCGTGAATGGCTCGCGAGAACCCCTCCTAAATCGTTCTATTGTGCCTGAATCGCCCAGTACCCAAACATCGCTGTCAATTGCCATGTCCACCGGATTTAATGTAATTGATTGGTCTTGTTTAAGCCATCTTGATCGGTCACCAAAACCATTACTGATCGCCGCATATTTGTATATTTCCTTATTTCCACTGTCCAAAACGTAAACGTTTGCCCCAAATTTATCAATTGCAGTTGGATTGCTCACGGCCATATCGAAAACTATCCCGCCGGTATCTTTTCCATCAACACTGACTCCTTTAGAATTAAGAATCAAAACCCTTGTTCCGTCGCTTACCGCATCCAACCATCCCAGATTATCGCCCTTCCCTGCCACCACCTTAATGTCTTTTGTAGTTAAATTGGCCGACACCACAGTCCCTAGTTTGTTATCTAATACCAGAACGTTCCCTGAAGAAATCGCACTCATTCTATCTCCAATAAATCCTGGTCTGATCAGCTGAATATTTACTTTTTCATCTATCTGACTTTGCTTTTCTCCGGAAGTTAATGTCCAAGCATCATTTATTTTCGTTTCTAGAGCCGCCAAATCATTCTTGTATTTTCCATTCACAAACGCCGCTTTTTGAACATCAAAGGTTTTCTTGACGTCATCCATCATTTTTTTTGCCCCCGAAGGGTTTATTTTTACCAGATCGGTTGCGTCCTGAATGTTTTTCGTTATCGGATCGGAAAATTCACTCCATTGTTTCGCTTCTCTGTCGGCTTTTATTTTTAATGATCCGGTAATCAAACTAACCGACAACAAAATTAAAAACAGCACACCCAAAAATACTGCCCATTTTTTCCTTTTATGCACTCCTTCACGTTCAATTTTAAGATCTTGGGATCTTGAAGGGCGTATTTTCCTCCACCAATTAATTAGTCTATCCTTTGGTTTGGCCGGACCGACCAACTCTTCTCCTGCCAAATCCTCAGTAAAATTATCACTAGAAACAACGGGCTTCTCCGTTTCCCTATCTTCTACAGTCTGAATATTTATTGGCTCAGTCTCATCAACATTTTTTTCCTGATTCTCCTGTTGAACCATTGCTTGTTTTTCAAAATCAAAAAAAAGGCCTGCAGCTGCCTCACGCGATTGTGCCAATGTATTTCCATAACCCATTACCTTCTCTTCATCAAATATTTTGTTTGCTTCCTCTTTAAGAATCTCTCCCAACTTTCCCGACCACATTACCAAACGATCCTTCCCCTCTGCCATACCCCGAACAATCTTTCCTTCTTCAGCCGCCAGATCATATTCTTTTCCACCTCTAAATAAACTTACACCGGAAAGACCCCAGCGAACTGCTTTAATTTGCCTTGTTCCATCCTTCTTGGGAACAATCCAAAGCCATGCACCATTAACGTCAGGATACTTTTCTTTTAAACTCACCGCAAAACTATTCAAATCTCCACCTTCTTCAATTTTATTAAAATATTCGTCTGCCCACTCCATCAATTCCGCTTCAATATCGGCCCAATTCTCTAAAGGTTTTCCCAAAACTACTCCGAAAAGAGCTCCCTTTTCCGAAAGTTCAAAATCATCAAATGGAATGCGTGCATAAACTTGAGCCCAACCATTTGGACCCTCCTCGTTTACTGTCCTGTAAAAATTGATACCCAAACTGGTATTCACGCTAATACTACTATAGCAGTCAAAAATAGCATTAAAACAAAATAGCTCAAGGTCAGCAATTTCACATTTCCTCCTACTGGCAGTTTAACAACCTTATCCATCAAACTCGTCTGTCTCACCATTACCAGAGCCAACACTAAAAGCAAAAACATCATAATTTTCACCATTATCCCCACTATCGAACTTACAGTTATTTGAGAACCTTGAGCTACGATTGCATCTAGATTATTCATTTTATTTATTTAGTTAAACCCTACTTATCTCATGTTCCCGTTCTTCTATTTCCATCAACTCCGAAATAATTTTTACTACCAAGGCTGGACTCGATACCGATAGGAAGTCAAAATCAGGACCCCTGCGGCCATCTTCGTTTTTTTGTTCCGAAGCCGTTTCTACTTCCACATTTCCATAATTAAAGAAGCTCGATAACATGCCTCTCTGGGAATAGCTCACGTCCTCGATTTTTTCTATCTGTGTCACATTTACACTGTTATTCAACAACCCCAAGAAATCTATATCCACCACTCTCTCGTTAGTCACAATATATACGTTATAAAACCATAATAGAAAATTCTGAATTACATAAAACAGTAACCCGGCATACCACGCCAAAGTCAATTCGAAATTAACATTTGTAGTTAAAACTTTAATAAAAGGAAACTCACCCCAAAAAAGTGGAATAAAAAAAGCAAAACAAGCCATTGCTATCCACCCAACATTTGTTACAAAATGTTTTCTCCCCATGATTACCACTTTTTCATCATTCTCCTGCGATTCAAAGCTTGTTTTGTCCGGACTTACCAAAAGTCCACCCAAAGCACTTCTATATTGTCCTTTTTTTTCCAATTCTTCTAGTTCCGGAATTTCTTCAGTTTGTTTCGCTGCATTAAATATCTCCGCCATATTCCAATTGTACCAAATTAACTTACTTTCTCTCTACATTAAACAATGGCCCCACAATCTGAATATTTCCCGGCGCACGCAAATTAAAATAGGTCTTAAACTCGTCTCCGGAAAATGTGTCTGTATGCCCACTTCCCGAGACAGTTATTTGATTTGTCTTCCCGATACCAAAATCAACGTTTACCGACAATGAATCTATCGTACTATAAGCATCTCCGCCCAATTTCGACTTCACTGTATCTGCGCTCCACGTGTCGGTTCCATCCGGATTCGGCTTATCCACTTGCGCTAGATGCGGTTGGCTTGAAGAGTCTCTTTTTTCCAATAAAAGCACATTTACAATATCCGCTACTTCCTCAGGCTTTAACCAAGCGGTATTACCATATGAACTCCGCGCTCCCCAATCACAATAAAACCACGGGCTCTCATGATCGTATGCATTGTTTCGTAAGTCGGAGATACTTGAAACTGATCCATTTGGCATATCGACTGCACGTTTTGTAAACGAAGTTGCCGACCATCCGGACAAATCCGCGGTTGCGTAAACATAACCACCATGAGTCGACGAAAAATATGCCTTAACCGGATTACCCCCCTGCATCATTACTTGTCCCGCAGTTGCATTAACTGCACCCTCCCAATTTCCTCCTTTTGCACTTGTCTTAAACACCTGGCAATATTGATTGGCGCAAATAGAATCGGCTCCATTATTTGTAGCCGCCAAAACGTACGATCGTATTGCTATTGCCTGTGCTTTTAGT